>NZ_MUEZ01000013.1:0-114048 GCF_001996015.1 Salinivibrio sp. ML198 | reverse complement strand
ATCGAATAAATCTTTTTGTCTATTCTCAACGAGTGCCCACACAGATTGCATAGGTCAAATTGTTAAAGAGCGCCGCTCAATCTTGAGCGGGAGTGGCATTTTACGCCACCTCGGCAATGAGTCAAGCGTTTTGTTTTGCTCGTTTGTTTTGCCGTTGTTAGCGCGGTTTGCCGTGCCAACGAGAAGCGAATTATAGAGGGTAGATTTTTGGATGCAAGCGTTTTTGTTCAAAAAAATCTAACCGAGCAAATAATCGCCAACTCACTCTATAAAGACAGCTTTTTAGCGGCGAGAGATTAACGTGGGTATATCCGCGATCGAATTAACCACCTCAGTGGCTAATGCGACGCCCTGCTCGGTGATAGGTTTACCAGAGCGAACAAGAAAACGCGTAGTAATGCCCGCAGCCTCTGCCGCTATCATGTCATCTGCTTTATCTCCCACCATGACAGAGTGGACGAGGTCGATATTGAGCTCTTTCGCTGCATCTAGAAGCATTCCAGGCTTAGGCTTGCGACACTCACACTCGATGCGGTATTCCCCGCTTCCTTCGCTGGGATGATGGGGGCAGTAGTATATCCCATCAAAATCGACACCTTTGTCAGCAAAGTTCCAGTCCATCCATTCAGTCAATTGCAAAAAATCTTGCTCAGTGTAGTAACCTCTCGCGATACCGGCTTGGTTGGTCACGAGGACGAGTAAATAGCCTCTTTCTTTCAGCGCCCTACATGCGTCGAACACGCCCTCAATATATTCAAAGCTATCGATACTAGACACATAACCGTGATCGACATTAACGACACCATCACGATCGATAAAAACGGCTGGAAGACTCACGCGTTGTTCCCCTCGGTAAATAATGTTGGGATTATGTCACGCCCAAGACTGACTTGCATCCATACTCCCCTCTTCTATCACATGCTAAAGTATACCCACTTTATTTTCGGTTTATTTGATTATGTGTTCCCAGTTTTCTATCACGCCGATTGGCACACTTCATTCTCCTTTTAAAGAGAAATTTGCGGTACCTCGTCAACCTGGGTTAGCGCCTAACGCACTCGCTTATCTTTACTTGCAGGGGGATGCCAATCAGATCGACGCCGTGCGAGGCATTGAACAATACTCCCACCTTTGGTTACTTTTTCTTTTTGATCAGAACCTAGATAGGGGATGGCGCCCTACCGTCCGTCCACCTCGACTGGGGGGGAATGAGAGAATGGGTGTGTTTGCTAGCCGAGCTACATTTCGTCCTAATGGCATTGGTATGTCAGCCGTAGAGCTGGTTGATGTCACTCAAGATAGCGGGCAAGTCATCTTGGTATTACGAGGGTGTGATCTTGTTGACCAAACTCCGATTGTCGATATTAAGCCATATATTCCTTACTCTGACAGTATTGCCGACGCCCAAGGCGGATTTGCTCAAACCAAACCTACTCCGCTCGATGTTCATTTCTCTGACCGAGCCTTATTGGCCTTATCTCCATATCCTCAGCAAGCATACTATCAAAGCGTGATTGCTGAAGTCTTAGCGCAAGATCCACGCCCGGCTTACAGAAAAGGTCAACCGGATAATCGCCGCTATGCGGTTCACCTGTTCGACTTTAACGTCACGTTTTACGTTCAAAACGAGCAAATCGAAGTGGCTTCCATAGAAGCTTTTGTCGAAACTCCCCCACGCTGTTAATATGCTTGAACTTATTGATCGCCAATATCAACGGATAACTTTACATGCGTACCAGTCAATATCTGCTTTCTACTTTGAAAGAAACCCCTAGCGACGCAGAAATTGTCAGCCATCAGCTGATGCTGCGCGCGGGTATGATTCGAAAACTCGCTTCAGGCCTTTATACTTGGCTCCCCACAGGTGTTCGCGTCCTTCAACATGTTGAGCGTATTGTCCGCGAAGAGATGAATCGTGCCGGTGCCGTCGAAACCATGATGCCTGTCGTGCAACCAGCAGATTTATGGCAAGAAACGGGACGTTGGGAAAAATTTGGCCCTGAGTTACTGCGTATCGCTGACCGCCATCAACGCGATTTTGTCTTGGGTCCTACGCATGAAGAAGTGATTACGCACTTGGCGCGTAACGAAATTAATTCTTACAAGCAACTGCCGCTCAACCTGTATCAAATCCAAACCAAATTCCGTGACGAAGTACGCCCACGTTTTGGCGTCATGCGCTCTCGCGAATTTACCATGAAGGATGCCTACAGTTTCGATATTGATAAAGCAGGCATGGAGCAGAGCTACGAAAAGATGCGTGCCGCTTACTGCGCCATCTTTGACCGTATGGGATTAGACTATCGCGCGGTGCTGGCTGATACCGGCGCAATTGGTGGTTCCGCCTCACACGAGTTCCATGTTTTGGCAGACAGTGGTGAAGACCTGATTGCTTTCTCGACTGAGTCTGAATACGCAGCGAATCTCGAAAAAGCTGAAGCGCTCGCGCCCAAAGATCAGGCTGATGCGCCAACCCAAGCGATGGAATTGGTCGATACGCCAAATGCAAAAACCATCGCTGAACTGGTTGAGCAGTTTGATCTTCCCATTGAAAAAACGGTGAAGACGCTTTTCGTCAAAGCGTCTGAACAGGTCGAGTCTGATCTTATCGCGCTAATCATCCGTGGTGATCATGAACTCAACGAAGTGAAAGCAGAAAACCTACCAGAGGTTGCCGCCCCGCTGACTTTCGCCACCGAAGAAGAGATACGTGCACTTGTCGGTGCCGGTCCTGGCTCTTTGGGCCCGGTAAACCTACCCGCACCTTTCATCGTTGATCGCAGTGTTGCAGTGATGAGTGACTTTGGTGCCGGTGCAAATACCGACGACAAACACTACTTCGGAATAAATTGGGAACGCGATGTACAGCTGGGTCAAGTCGCCGACCTGCGCAATGTCATTGAAGGCGATCCTAGCCCTTGTGGTAACGGCACATTGATGTTTAAGCGTGGCATCGAAGTGGGCCATATCTTCCAGCTGGGCAATAATTACTCACAAAAGATGAATGCAGGCGTGCTAGGCCAAGATGGTAAGAACGCCTTGTTAGAAATGGGCTGTTACGGTATTGGTATTACGCGTGTTGTGGCTGCAGCCATTGAGCAAAACCATGACCAAAACGGAATTATATGGCCTGACGCTATCGCGCCTTTCAAGGTGGCCATTGTCCCCATGAACATGCACAAATCTGAACGTGTGCGTGAAGCGGCTGAAAAGCTATACGCCGATCTCTCAGCGGCAGGTATCGATGTACTCTTTGACGACCGTAAAGAGCGTCCAGGTGTAATGTTCTCTGATATTGAGCTTGTCGGCGTGCCTCACACGGTAGTGATTGGTGAACGCAGCATGGACAACGGTGTATTCGAATATAAACACCGTCGAGAGGGCGAAAAAGTGCCTTTTGCTATCGACGATGCACTGACGTTTATTCAATCCAAGCTTAGCTAAGCCGGAACTGACAGTACCATTTTAATGCCCCGCTCTGCGGGGCATTTTATATTAGCTAATGTTGCATCAGCTAATCGTCTCAAGCGCTTTTTGGTATGCCTTTTCAGCAAAATCCCAGTTGACTACTTGCCACCAAGCATTGACATAATCTGGCCGCTTATTCTGATAACTAAGATAATAAGCATGCTCCCACACATCGCAACCTAGCAGAGGCTCCCCTTTCACCTCAGCAACATCCATCAATGGATTGTCTTGATTAGGTGTCGATGTAATCGCAAGCTGTCCATCTTCTTTCACCACCAGCCACGCAAAGCCTGAACCAAACTGACCAATGGCCGCCTGACTAAAGGCCTCTTTAAACGCATCAAGTGAGCCGTACGTCGCTACAATGGCATCGTAGAGCGGCCCTTCTGGTGCCCCCTTAGGGTTAGGTGTCATTGATTGCCAGTACACCAAATGATTGTAATAACCACCGCCATTATTACGGATGGCAGCAGGCAGCGTTGAAATCTCAGCAAACAAAGCCTCAAGCGATTCACCATTACGCGCCGTCTCTTCGATCGCCGCAACAAATTTATCGTAATAGGTTTTGTGGTGACGCTGATGATGAATGCGCATCGTCGCCTCATCAATGTGGGGCGCTAGCGCATCGTAGGCATAAGGAAGATCCGGAAAAGGATAAGTCATAGTGTCACTCCATTGATGATTAAGACACCACCAGCCTAGATCGAATTGATAACAATTTTCAACCTAATTATCATTAATGATATTTAGGGTCTGTGATATACCGCCGCGCGTGAGATAAAAGAGCATCTATAATCAAACTGTTAGCGCGGTAATAATGGTAGCCCTATGTCAAAAAACAAACCTAAAATTGCCTTGGTACTCACCGGCGGCGGCGCACGAGCGGCT
The DNA here is from genome assembly GCF_001996015.1 of Salinivibrio sp. ML198. Taxonomy (NCBI): domain Bacteria; kingdom Pseudomonadati; phylum Pseudomonadota; class Gammaproteobacteria; order Vibrionales; family Vibrionaceae; genus Salinivibrio; species Salinivibrio sp. ML198. Next base: position 109,692 of record NZ_MUEZ01000013.1, on the reverse strand, counting down.
TATCAAGTGGGTGTCTTATCGGCCATCGCTCACTGGTATCCGCGTGTGCACACGAGTCCATTTACCATTTATTGCGGCACATCCGCCGGTGCTATCAACGCGGTATCTTTGGCAAGCTATGCGTCATGTTTTCGACTAGGCGTCAAAAAATTGTCTTGGCTATGGCATCGGTTGAACACCTCTCGGGTGCTCGCCAGTCAGCCCAGTGCACTTATCGGCCATCTTTTGTCGCAAACCGGGCAACGCTTTCAATCTCACTACCAGCCCACTCAGCCTTTCGGGTTGCTCAATAACCGGCCATTAAGAGAGTTACTGAATCAAACGATCAGCTTTAACAAGCTTAACTATCAATTACTGGCTGGGCATTTGAATGGCTTGTCTGTCACGGCCTCAAACTACCAAACGGGGCAATCGGTGAGCTTCTTTCAAGGCGCATCACATATCAAACCATGGGAAAGAGCCCGTGCAGTGGGAAAACGAAGTCAAATTTCCACCGAACACTTACTGGCCTCTTCTGCCATTCCTTTCATTTTTCCCGCCTCCAGGATTGGTCACGAATTTTATGGTGATGGCGCCATTCACCAAATTTCCCCGTTGCGTCCCGCTGTCAAAATGGACGCGGAGCGGATTTTAATTCTGGATCTGACCACAGGGATACGGCGGCCTGAACAAATTAAACACACCGCGCCAGGTTTAGCGATGCTCGGCGGTCATTTAATGAATGCGATCTTTGCCGATACGCTCTCGGCAGACTTAGAGCATTTACAACGGCTTAATCATGTTGCCAGCGCTTTATCTCCCGACCAAAAAGAGCGTCTAGGGCTGCGCCACATTGATGTTCTCCACCTTCGGCCTTCAGAGCCATTTGAACCCATGGCGAACCGCTACTACAGCCATATGCCACTCGCATTGCGCAGCTTGCTTAAACTTTTGGGGATTAATGCCAGTCAAGATGCCACCTTTGCCAGTTATCTATTATTTGAGCCGGCATACCTTCGCCAGTTGATTGACATTGGTTACCGTGATGCACACAATCACCAGTCTGAGATCCTTTCTTTATTGACAGATTAGTTACTTTAAAACAGTATCCTCACTCGCATCCACCCATCGCCATTCGCAAAAATATATAGACTGGCACGATACCTGCTTCATAGATTGAAACCGACGTTGTTACTGAGTAGTTGATCACGCATGAATGCCTCGCACATCAAACAATATACAAACTCTGATCGCGCCCCGCGGATTGTCCCGCTCGGTGCCGATCAACGTTTGTTGTTGTTACAAAAGCTGCAAGGCCACCTTGATATCAAAGTGTTGTTTGAAGTGTATGCGCGTGAACTAGAAAAGCAGATCGATATTGGGCGAATTATTTGGGAGCATGATGATATCTCCAACATCATTCGTCGTGGCGCACAACACACATTTCGTCAGACGTTTTCCATCAAGTTCAATAAGCAGCCATTGGGTGTGTTGCAATACTCTACCCCTTACAAGCTCGACCCAGATGAAATCAGCTTGCTCCATACCTATCACAAGCTGCTCGCCGGCCCGCTGAATAATGCCGTTGAATATACGCGAGTGAAAAACATGGCATTGCTCGATGGCCTCACTGGCCTACATAACCGCACCAGCTTTGAACAAGACCTTCAGCATGCCGTCGCAGTCTGTGAACGGGAAAATATTGGTCTGGTCATGGTGATGTTCGATATGGACAACTTCAAACAAGTCAACGATACCTATGGCCATTTGGATGGTGATAAGGTACTACGTCGTTTTTCATTGCTGGTCAAAGAAGCCGTGCGTGGCAGCGATCGTTGTTATCGACTCGGTGGCGATGAGTTTGCCGTTATCTTGCAACCTGCCAGTAAGAGCTCAGTGAAACACGTGACCTCACGAGTGAAGAGCTTAGTTAGCCAAGATCATTTGTTATCAAGTCACCAGATCAGCGCGTCAGTGGGTTTCTCTGTCTATCGACAAGGTGATAATAACTTGTCGCTCTATGAGCGCGCCGACCAAAGTATGTACCGGCAAAAACGCGCACGTTAGCGCTTTCCTCTCCCCAACGAGATTGGGTATAGTGATCCTCATCATTACTTGAGGAGAACACCATGAAAATAGCAGACTGCTGTGACTTAATTCGCCAACGCTATGCAGAAATTGGCAGTGGCGAACAAGGCTATATACCGGCGGCGATCCATTGCGCATTAAAAGCCCTCAACGATATTGCACAAGACACTGAGATCCAGCAAGCGCGTCGAGAGCAAGCCGCATTTGCCGCGGCCAACTTGTTGATCAGCGATCACGAGGACTAAGATGGATTTAAACAATTACGCCACCATGGACCCTGTCATGCTGATGAGCATCGTCAATATGAAACTACGTGACGAGTTTGACAGCTTAGAGGATCTGGTTCGTTATTATGATATCGACAAAGCCGTGTTGTGCACGCGGCTCGAAGAAGCAGGCTTTACGTATATCGAAGACGCCAACCAATTTCGCTAAGCCCATACCTACGGAAAAAGCGGACACATGGTCCGCTTTTTGTCTGCATTGACTTTCCCAGTACGCTTGTTAACCCAACGAAACCCAAAGGACGGTTGCCACTAAGACAGGACAAACGAACTTGACGTAGACAGGCCATACCTTCCAAAACATCCCCTGCTCAATATCCTCGTACCCTTCACGCAAGGCTGACAATTTGCGGTCACGCGACCAAATCCACCCACCAAACAAGCAGAATAGCAAGGCAGCAAAAGGCTGGAAGTACTGTGTTGCCACTTTCGCTACAAGTCCAAATAAAGTGCCAAAATGAAACACGATAACGGCACTGAATGCAGCAATCAGTCCACCCAGTACCCAACTGGTGATTTTACGGCTTGAGCCTAACCGTTCACTGGCGAGCGCGACCGGGCACTCGAGCATCGAGATAGAAGAAGTCAGCGCCGCAATGGTCATCAACAAGAAAAAGACCAAAGAGACATAAGGCCCTGCAGCGCCCAAGCTTTCAAACAACAAAGGTAACACGGTAAATACCAGTGTATCGGCACTCAGCAAGCTGCCATCTTGAGCATAGATTTCGACGCCCTGATTCATCGCCACGAACATCGCGGGCAGAACCACTAGACCGGCAATGACTGCCACCGCGGTATCTACCAGCGTGACACTCAATGCCATCTTAGGCAGGTTTTCTTTCTGACTCAGGTAAGAGCCGTAGATCAGCATCGAACATCCACCAATGGTCAACGAGAAGAAGCCTTGCCCCATCGCTGCCAAGAGCAGATCTCTGTCCATGATCTTGGAGAAGTCAGGAATAAGGTAGTGCTTTAAACCCTCTGTCGCCCCAGGTAACGTCATGATGTAGAGGAACATCGCGGCAAACAGCACGAATAACGCTGGCATCAAACGGGTTGACCAACGCTCAATACCTTGTTTCACACCTGCTTGCACAATAAAGATCGTCAACACATAAAAGAGGATGGCGCCAAACAAGTTACGTGAAGCCGAGAAGCCTTTTAACCATGCTGCCACGTCGGTAAAGTGCAAGATCTCTGCAACCGCGGCGAGGAGGAATGACACTAACCAGCCTCCAACAATGCTATAGAACGCCAGCACCATACAAGGAACGGCCAGTCCCACTAAACCCACACCGCTTCCTAAGCGCTTCATCAAAGGATTATCACTCAGTGCACGCATGCTATCCAGTGGATTCGCACGCCCATGACGGCCAATCGCCATTTCCACCACCAGCATGGGAAATGCAACCAGCAAAATCATCAACAAGTAGACGAGTAAAAAGGCGCCTCCGCCATTACTGGCCGCTTGAGTGGGAAATCCCCAAATATTACCCAGTCCAACTGCAGCACCTGCTGCAGCAAGAACAAAGCCAATCCTAGTACCAAATAATTCGCGACTTGATGCCATTACTGCTTACCTTATGTATCATTAGACTAGTACATTAAGTAATTCGTCACGATTAAGCAAGACAAGATAGCCTAACTGCTCAATTAATCATCACCAGCTCAGTGTTCTGATCTCATCCAGCTCGCCCGACGTTTGCTCTGGCACCTTGTGAGCGATGTTCAGTGAGCAAATCGCACAGGTGACAAGGAGACTAAGACTCTTGCTGCCAAATAAGCCGCCATTGTTTACCGCTCGCGGTCTGGCTAACATACCTATCGGCAATGGCCACCACTGTCTCGCCATCGCAAATAATCGGTTGGCGTCGGCGCAACCAGCTGGGGATCCCCGCTTCTTGGTAAAGTTTTTTCAGCTTTCGACGCCCTTGTCGGCCAGCAGGATGAATCGATAAGCCACGAGGGTTAAAGTGTACATGCAGTGCCCGCGACGCGAGATCTCCCAGCGCGAGTCCTTTCGCTGTCGACGAATAAGGCAGTAAGTATAAGGTACCCAGTCCATCTGGCAGCACTAACGGCGATTCTGACGTCAATGTGCCCTGCCATTGAGATAAATCTGCATAAGGCATCACGATATAAAGCTGTTGCTGGAAGCGGCGAATGCTCACCGTTCCCACGCTCAAGCTTGGGTTGGCATCCGATTTAGCGTTGATGACATCTGAGAGCAATGCCTGTAACTGTGCTTGCGTTAAGGTAATACTGTGACGCTTTAGCCAATGGCGCAGCATGGCCTGCGTGAGTGCTAAATCGTCTTGTGGTAATGCGGTAATAGGCAGGCTACCTGCTTCTGTCTCCGCCTGTGTCACCATAGGCTCAATCAAACGTGCCAATAACGAAGCTTGTTCGGCACACAGAAGTTGGGTCCGTTGTACCGCTTTACGAAACCCTGGCCAGCGCGTATCCGCTTGCGGTAACCAGTGCTGACGCAAAAAATTGCGATCAAATCGCGTGTCTTGGTTGCTCGGATCGTCTACCCAATCGAGTTGATGTTGGCGCGCATACGCCTCGAGGCTCGCCCGTGATTGCGTCAAAAAAGGACGCACCAGATAGCCTTGCCCGAGAGCTCGCACCGCTGGCATCCCTGCTAAACCTTCCAAACCACTGCCGCGTTTTAGCGCGAGGAAAAAGGTTTCAACCTGATCATCGCTATGCTGAGCGGTTAACACCAGTCCATTGGGCTCAAGCAGGTGCGCGATGGCCTGATACCTTGCTTGTCTTGCCGCATGTTCCACACTGAGCGACGTATCCAATCTTACCCTTTCCACGCAACAGCGAAATCCGGCGTTGTCCGCCCACGTTTGGCACTGTTCCGCCCATCTATCTGCGTCGGGATGCAAACCGTGATGAACATGAACCACAAGGTAATCATGTTGGGGGTGCTGGTCGCGATACTGCGTTAATAATTCAAGCAACACGCGAGAGTCTAACCCGCCACTGAGCGCTAGCACCACCTGTCGCGGTGCCGATGTCAGCGGGGCTAATGTGTCACTCAGTTGATGGTAAAGCATAGCCATTCATCATTGATATAATGTGTCATTGTTACTGCCCTTTACGTAAAAGAAAAGGGCCCGCAGGCCCTTTATCGCAGTTCATTCCATCACGATTAGCAGTAACCGTAATTGAGCAAGCGCTGATAGCGGCGATCCCGCAAGCTTTCGATATCAAGACTGTCTAAATCGCTTAGCTGGGTAAGCAGCGTTTGCTTAATGCTCTCAGCCATCGCGTTAATGTCGCGGTGTGCGCCCCCCAGTGGCTCAGTGATCACACTGTCAATCAAGCCAAGCTCTTTGAGGCGTGGGGCGGTTATCCCCATCGCATCAGCCGCTTGCGGCGCTTTTGCAGCATCACGCCACAAAATAGATGCACAACCCTCGGGGGAGATCACCGAGTAGGTGGAGTACTGCAGCATATTGACATAGTCACCCACGCCAATCGCCAACGCGCCACCTGAACCACCTTCACCGACCACATTACAAATTACCGGCACGGTTAGGCCCGCCATTTCTTTGAGGTTACGTGCAATCGCCTCTGATTGGCCTCGCTCCTCGGCACCGACACCTGGGTAAGCGCCTGCGGTATCGATAAAGGTAATCACCGGCATATTAAAACGCTCGGCCATTTTCATCAGACGCAGCGCTTTTCGATAGCCCTCAGGCTTGGGCATACCAAAGTTACGCTTAACCTTTTCATTGGTGTCTCGTCCTTTTTGATGACCAATCACCATCACTGGACGCCCTTCTAATCGCGCCATTCCTCCCACCAATGCTTTATCGTCAGCATAGGCGCGGTCGCCAGCCAATTCATCAAATTCATGGAAAATGCGATCCAGATAGTCGTAGGTATAAGGACGTTGAGGATGACGCGCCAGTTGTGCCACCTGCCATGCGCCTAAATCACCAAAAATCTTTCGCGTCAGCTCAAGGCTTTTTGTTTCCAGTTGCTCAATTTCTTTATCTAAGTTAACCGCGTCTTCTCCACCCCGCTTAGAGACAGCGCGAAGGGCCTCAATTTTGGCTTCTAGTTCTGCGATAGGTTGTTCAAACTCTAAAAAATTAAGACTCATACCAAGAGAATCCTATTGGTCACCGCCAGTGTACGCGTTACGTCACCAGCCTGGCTTAGTTAAACTCTAATTCGACCTGCTCGTTACCGAGCAAGCCTTTCAAGGTGTCGATTAATTCATCGGTTGGCGTTACGCGCCACTCTGCGCCTAAGCGTAACCGCGCGCGCGCATCGTCGCGCTGATAGTAAAGATTCACAGGAACGGTACCGGATCGGTAGGGTGCCAGTGCATCATGAAACCGTTCAAAAAAGGGCGCATCGACCTGCTCAGATGTCATCGATATCCCTAAACAACGCGCATATTTTTCCCGCGCCTGACTAATGTCCATCACTTCACGGGCGGTCATTTTAAGCCCCCCGTTGAAGTCATCAAAGCTGACCTGTCCTGAGACCACTAAAATTCGATCTTTCTCCACTAAATCGAGATATTTGTCGAGCACATCAGAGAAAAGCATCACTTCCATACGCCCTGAGCGATCGTCTAGTGTGAGGATCCCTAATCGAGACCCTCGTTTAGTGGTCATCACCCGAGCTGCGATCACTAATCCTGCCACCGTCGACACCACATCGCGTTTCGTTGCATGAGCATCCTCGAGCCGCCACGTGATATAGTTTTTTAGCTCTTTGCGGTAACTGTTGATCGGATGACCGGTCAGATACAAGCCCAGTGTTTCCCGCTCCCCTTCTAACCATACTTTATCTGGCCACGGGTTGGCATGCGCATAGGCATGCTCGACTTCTTCGGGGGCATCGGTCAACACCCCAAACATATCGGTTTGCCCGTAGGCTTCCGCTTGGTGATGTTGGCTCGCAGCACGAATAGCTTCATCGACCGAGGCCATCATCGCCGCACGATGAGGGCCGAGTTTGTCCATGGCACCAGCGCGGATCAGGCGCTCTATCACGCGCTTATTGACTTTTTTGGTATCAATGCGGGCGCAAAAATCAAACAAGTCGCGGAAATAACCGTCTTGCTCTCGCGCGGCGACAATGGTGTCGATAGGGCCTTCACCGACCCCTTTTATCGCCCCAATACCGTAAACAATTTCCCCTTGCTCATTGACGGTGAAATGGTGCAGTCCCGCATTCACATCCGGCGGTAACACCGTCAACTTCATTCGCCGACACTCCTCGACCAAGCCAACCACTTTATCGGTGTTATCCATATCCGCGGTCATTACCGCCGCCATGAACTCCGCCGGGTAGTGAGCTTTCAACCACAAGGTTTGGTAAGAGACCAGCGCGTATGCGGCTGAGTGCGACTTGTTAAAGCCATAGCCGGCGAACTTTTCTACCAAGTCAAAGATCCGCATTGCCAGCTCGCCATCAATGCCGTTGGCAATCGCCCCTTTTTCAAAGATGTCTCGCTGCTTGGCCATTTCTTCTGGCTTTTTCTTACCCATTGCCCGGCGCAACAAGTCCGCCCCACCCAAGGTGTAGCCTGCGAGTGTCTGAGCAATCTGCATCACCTGCTCTTGATAGAGAATGATGCCATAGGTCGGCTCAAGCGTTTCTTTCAACGAGTCGTGTTGCCATTTTTCATCCGGGTAAGACACGACTTCACGGCCATGCTTACGGTCGATAAAGTTATCCACCATCCCAGATTGCAATGGCCCAGGCCGGAACAAGGCCACCAATGCGATCATGTCTTCAAAGCAGTCAGGCTGAAGGCGCTTAATCAGCTCTTTCATGCCACGTGATTCAAGCTGGAATACCGCAGTCGTCTCTGCCTTACGCAGCATCTCGAATGACGCTTGGTCCGCCATGGGAATCGCGGCGATATCAATAGGATCTTTCCCTTGACGCTGTAAGCGCGGATTTATCATCCCCAGCGCCCAGTCGATGATGGTCAGCGTCCGCAGACCCAAGAAGTCAAACTTAACGAGACCGGCGGTTTCAACGTCGTTTTTATCAAACTGCGTGACCGGATGATGCCCTTCACTGTCGCAATAAAGGGGGGCGAAATCGGTGATCGTGGTGGGTGATATCACCACCCCGCCCGCGTGCTTACCCGCATTTCGGGTTACCCCTTCAAGCATCCGCGCCATGTCAATCAGCGCTTTGACTTCCTCATCGTTGTTATAAACCTCGACCAGCTGAGGTTCGGCGTCGAAGGCTTTCTCGAGGGTCATACCTGGGTCTGGTGGCACCAGCTTGGAAATCCTGTCCACAAAACCATAAGGATGGCCCAACACACGGCCCACATCGCGGATCACGGCTTTCGCAGCCATGGTACCGAAAGTAATGATCTGAGATACCGCATCACGGCCATACATTTCAGCGACGTGATCGATCACCAGATCCCGCTTGTCCATGCAGAAGTCGACGTCGAAGTCAGGCATAGAGACGCGTTCGGGGTTCAAAAAGCGCTCGAACAGAAGATCAAACTGTAGCGGGTCGAGATCGGTGATTTTTAGGGCGTACGCCACCAAAGAGCCAGCCCCTGAGCCGCGTCCTGGGCCCACGGGGATATCATTATCTTTTGACCATTGGATAAACTCCATGACGATCAAAAAGTAGCCGGGAAACCCCATTTGGTTGATGACCCCAAGCTCGCGCTCTAGCCGAGCATCATAGTCGGGGCGTCGGCGCGTTCTTTCCGCTTCGTCAGGAAAGAGAAAAGCGAGACGTTCTTCCAAGCCTTCTTGTGAGCGCTTAACCAAATATTGATCAATTTCCATTCCCTCAGTCGGGAAGTTAGGCAAAAAGTACTCATTCAGCCGCACCGGGACGTTACATCGCTTGGCGATTTCTACGCTATTGGTCAGTGCCTCGGGAATATCCGCGAAGAGCTCACACATCTCTTGCTCGGTACGCAAATACTGTTCGGCGCTGTATTTCTTGGGACGGCGAGGATCATCGAGAGTGAAACCATCATGAATCGCAACTCGGATCTCATGCGCATCAAACTCCTCAGATGAAATGAAGCAGACTTCATTGGTCGCCACCACAGGCAAGTCATGCTCGGTCGCGAAATCAACCGCAAAATGGAGATACACTTCTTCATCTTGCCGCCCGGTGCGCACCAGCTCCATGTAGTAGGCATCGGGAAAATAGGTTTGATAGAAACGGGCGCATTCCTTAGCCAGTGTTTGATTGCCTTTGAGTAAGGCTTTCCCCAAGTCGCCGCGGCAGCCGCCAGACAACACAATCAATCCTTGTGCATGCTCAACCAACCACTGCTGATCGATCACTGGGCGGTGCTGAATATGGCCTCGGAGGTAGGCCTTGGAGATCAGCAAGGTCAAGTTCTTGTAGCCGGCTTTATCGGTCGCCAACAAGGTAAGCTGGCAAAGCTCCTCGCCAAAGGCGTCAGACTGGACCAGAAAGTCAGCGCCGATAATCGGCTTAACACCAACGTTATTGGCCGTGTTGTAGAATTTGACCAACCCACAAAGGTTACTGAAATCGGTCAGCGCCATGGCGGGCATGCCCATTTCCGCCACTTTTTTTACCAGTGGCGGCACTTTGGACAACCCATCTACCATGGAAAAGTCACTGTGGATGCGTAAATGGACAAAACGTGGCTCAGACATACGGCTCGTTACTTAACGGTAATAGGGCTGGAATTCGCCGCACGCACTAGTCAATGCCCAGTGCGCGCTTAACAGGTTTAAAACTTTTACGATGCATTGGCAGAGCGCCATGCTCGGCCAACGCCGCCATGTGGACCTTGGTGGGATAGCCTTTGTGTTGAGCAAACCCATAGTTCGGGTAAGCGGCATCCAACATGGCCATTTCATGATCGCGATCGACTTTCGCCAAGATCGAGGCGGCACTAATTTCTGCTACCCGCAGGTCACCTTTTACCACGGCCTGTGCCGGCATCGGCAAGGATGGTACCCGGTTGCCATCAATTAATGCGTAATCAGGGGTGACCGATAAGCCATCAATCGCACGCTGCATCGCCAGCATGGTCGCATTTAAGATATTCAGCGAATCGATTTCATCAGGCTCTGCGCGCCCCACTGACCAAGCCAATGCTTTTTGTTTGATTTGATCATAAAGCGCGAGCCGTTTTTTCTCGCTCAACTTTTTCGAGTCCGTTAGACCCGCAATAGGCTGAGCCGGATCGAGAATCACCGCGGCAGTGACCACGGCACCGACCAAGGGCCCACGTCCGACTTCGTCGACCCCCGCGATAAGCTGTGCGTCAGGGTAGTGAAAAGGGTGTTCAGTCATGGCTATCTAATAAATTTAATACGGCATTGGCTGCAGACGTATCCGCATCTTTGCGGATGGTGTGATGCAACTCAGTAAAGGTGGTCAACAATGCCTGGTTATCACTGTCTAATTGCGCACTGACCGCGTCAGCCAGTGCGCCTGGCTCACACTCTTCTTGCAGCAGTTCCGGCACTAAAGGCGCGTCAGCGAGAATATTGGGTAAGGAAACATACTGCGTTTTAAGCAGGCGTTTGGCAAGCCATGCCGTGACCGGCTTGACCTTGTATCCCACCACCATCGGGCGTTTAAGTAACATGCACTCTAACGCTACGGTGCCAGAAGCGAGCAGCACCGAGTCGGCGGCGCTAATCACTTGGCGCGCCGTATCATCAACCAGGGTAAATGAAAGCTCTGGCGCGATCGCTTGCCAAGCCTGCTCAAATTGCTGTCGCCGGGTTTCATTAACGAGCGCGACCACAAACCCCAAGTCCGGATATCGCGCCGCTAGTTGCTGACACGCTTGTAAAAACGGCGGAGCTAACATCGACATTTCACTGCCACGGCTGCCAGGCAGCACTGCTAACCAACGTTTTTGGCTATCTAACCCAAGAGCACTCTGCGCGGCGAGTTTGTCCACCTGCATCGGAATGCTATCGGCCATGGTATGGCCAACAAACGCACAAGGCACATTAAACCTATCGTAAAACGCTTTCTCGAAGGGCAAAAAAGCCAGAACCAGATCAGTGGCTGCAGCAATCTTAAAAATCCGCTTTTGCCGCCATGCCCACACTGATGGGCTGACATAGTGAACGGTTTTGATCCCCGCTTTTTTTAATGATGCCTCGAGACGTAAATTAAAATCTGGGGCATCGATACCAATGAACACATCCGGCGGATTGACGGTAAAATGCTTGACCAACGCCGTTTTTACTTTCAGCAAACGTGGCAGTCGTCCTAGCACTTCCACCAGCCCCATCACAGAAAGCTCTTCCATATCGAACAAGCTGTGACAGCCTTGAGCCATCATTCTTGGGCCACCGATACCGACAAACTCAACATTAGGGTGTTGAGCTCGCATCGCTTTGATCAGGCATTCACCTAAAACATCGCCGGAGATTTCTCCGGCGACGATTCCAACGCGTAATGGACGTTCACTCGGTAACATTAACGAATAACGCCTCGCGTCGAACGCTCAAAGAAGTCAATGAAAAGAGCCAGCGCCGGCTCGCTCTCGGCTTGCTCTGCAAGCTCTTTTTTCACTTCTTCCAACGTTTTACCGGAGCGGTACATATTTTTATATACCGCCCGAATGGCGCGAATCGCTGATTTTTCAAACCCGCGTCGCTTCAGGCCTTCCACATTAATACCAAATGGCGCGCAATGATTGCCCTGTGCCATCACATAAGGGGGGACGTCTTGAACCACAATCGAGCCACCGCCGAGCATGGCGTGGCTGCCAATCACACAGAACTGGTGAATGGCTGACATGCCACCGACAATCGCATAATCATCGACATGAACGTGGCCCGCTAAGGTAGCGTTGTTGGCAAAAATACAATGATTACCGACCACACAATCATGGGCGACGTGGGCATTAATCATAAACAGGTTGTCGCTGCCAACTTTGGTTTCGCCTTTATCTTGGACCGTACCACGGTGCATCGTCACGCTTTCACGAATGGTGTTACGATCACCGATTTCTAGCGTGGTTGGCTCCCCAGCATATTTAAGATCTTGGCACGCTTCACCAATGGAAGCGAATTGATAAATGCGATTGTCTGCGCCGATACGGGTCGGGCCTTTGATCACAACATGTGTCATCACCTCGGTACCTGTACCGATTTCAACCCCTTCGCCAATATAAGAAAAAGCGCCGATTTTTACGTTTTCGCCCAATACGACGCCGTCTTCGACAACCGCAGTGGGGTGAATGTAAGCCGTTTCGTGGATCACAATTAGATCTCTCTTCTTGCGCACTTCAGTTCCGCCGAGCAGACAACCTCGCCGTCTACTTTCGCCACCCCATTAAAGGCCGCAATACCTCGACGCTCTTTAATAAATTCCACCTCAAGCACCAATTGGTCACCCGGTGAGACCGGACGGCGGAATTTCGCATTATCAATGCTTGCAAAGTAGTATAGCTCGTTGTCTTTCGGCTTACCGAAGGTCTTAAACGCCAACAAGCCTGTTGCTTGCGCCATGGCCTCTAAAATGAGTACGCCTGGGAAAACAGGCAATTGCGGGAAATGACCCGTAAATTGAGGCTCATTGACAGTGATGTTTTTAATCGCGTGAAGGTATTGCCCTTCTTCAAAATCGATAACGCGATCAATCAACAAAAAAGGATAGCGGTGTGGTAACAGCTCTTTGATTTCGTTGATATGTAGAACTTTGTTTTCGCGAGTCAAGGTAGTATTCCCGTTCAAATCCAATACTGACTTCATTAACGCAAAACGGCCCGCGTTGCTAAGGCGGGCCTGTCATCTCGGCGTTAATCTTGTTTTTCGAGCTGATTTTCCAGCTCTTTGAGCCGCTTGTGCATCTCATCAATTTTGAGTACACGCGCGGCAGTCTTCCGCCACTCGCGGTTGGGCTGCAACGGAATGCCGGACGAATACATGCCCGGCTCAGTGATTGGCCGCATCACCATCGCCATTCCCGTGATGGTCACGTTATCTGTGATTTCCATATGGCCATTAAACACGCTGGCGCCACCAATGATGCAGTGTTTACCTACCTTGAGGCTGCCTGCCATGACAGTCGCGCCGGCGATTGCCGTGTTCTCACCGATCGACACATTATGCGCAATCTGACACTGGTTGTCGATAATCACCCCATCGGCAATTTCGGTATCATCCAGTGCGCCCCGGTCAATGGTGGTGCACGCACCAATTTCGACCCGATCCCCAATCACAACGCGGCCAAGCTGAGGGATTTTAACCCACTTGCCTTTGTCATTGGCATAGCCAAAGCCGTCCGCACCGATCACGGTACCCGCTTGAATCAAGCAGTCTTGCCCTATCACTACCTCATGATAAAGGGTGACATTCGCCCAAAGCTTGGTCCGAGCGCCCACCTTTGTCCCTTTGCCGACAAAGCAACCCGCACCGATTTGCACACCATCACCAATGAGCGCGCCGGATTCAATCACCGCATTCGGTCCAATCGCCACACCTTCTCCCAACACTGCATCATCGGCCACCACCGCGGATGGGGCAATGTCGGTGGCGCAAGCTGGCGTCGAGTCGAGAATTTGCGCGACGTGGGCATAAGCCAAGTAGGGGTCTGACACCACCAAGGCGTTGCCTTGGCAGTACGATAGGTCGCCCTCTTTTAGCATCACAGCGCTGGCGCGGCAGAGTGCCAAATTTTTACGGTATTTAGGGCTGGATAAGAAGGTGATTTGCCCTTCTCCCGCTGAATTCATCCCTGCAAGCGAGGTTATCGTTACAGCGCCATCTCCGTGGAGCTGTGCATCCAGTTTATCCGCTAATTCAGCGAGAGTAATCGAAACCATGGGCTCCTCGACTGTTATTTAACTGCGTTGATCACTTTTTCAGACAAGTCATCACTTGGGTTGGCGTATAAAACGGCATTGGCGTCAATCACCATGTCGTAGCCTTCTTGCTCAGCCACTTGATCGACCGCTGTCTTCAGCTTTTTGACCAGTTTAGACTCTTCTTGACCACCACGCTTGCGTTGATCTTCTTGTAACGCTTTCACTTTCAGCTTGTAATCGGACTCCATTGATTGGAGTTTACGCTGAAGCGTTACGCGCTCGTCTTCACTCATCAACTCACCATTACGCTTGAGCTTTTCCACGCCTTCAGAGAGCTTCTCTTTCAAGCGCTCAATTTCGGCCACTCGGTCTTTAAACTCACCGCGTAGCTTCTCATTGAGGTTGTTTTTCTTCGCCAATTGCGACATCACGGCCCCGGTTGATACATAGCCCACCTTCTGTGCAGCATCAGCCGCTGATGCGTACATGGACGTCGTCAATACCGCGACACTCAGTCCCGCTGCTTTCAAAAATGATTTCACAATAGTCTCCTTTCTGATCATCAGAATGTGCGCCCGATCGTGAAGGTAAAGAACTCTTCATCGTCGCCAGGCTGGCTTGTAATAGGTTTTGCGATGGAAAATACCAAAGGTGCCATCGGGGACATCCACTGCAGTGCCATACCATAAGAGGCACTGATATTGGATGGATCTGAATAATCCTTAATGTTATCTCGGCCACTGTAATTAGCAGCAGCGGATACGTCATACTCGGTATCCCACACTGAGGCAGCATCAATAAACACACTGGTACGGATTTGTTCGCGCGCTTCCTCTGAGGCAAACGGCGTTGGCACAATCAGCTCAGCACTGGCGCGTGCCATAGCGTTACCACCGACGGAGTCTGAAGAGCCATAATCTCCTTCATTTTTCTCAACATCGTCACTACCAGGCTGCGTGGAACCACCGTTCTCATACACCGCTTTAGGGCCTACAGAGTTCGAACGGAAGCCACGCAGTGACGAGAAGCCCCCCGCGTAATAGTTCTCATAAAACGGCAGCATGTGATCTTGGCCATTGGTTTGCCCATAACCGTTACCATACGCAAGTCGGCCACGCATCAACAGCGTAAACTCGTGCTCTTGTGTCAGCGGCACGTATTGGCGGATGTCATACTGCATTTTAAAGTACTGTACATCCGAGCCGGGTACCGTCATCCGATACGAGGCACGTTGGTAGTTACCTGCGGTTGGGAAATAGCCGCGGTTGAGGTTATTGCGCGTCCAGGATACTGAAATATCAAAGTCGTCAACTTCCAGGCCTTCATTGTGATTCAGGTTATCCTGATGACGCTCCAAAAACTCATCAATTTGATAATAACGGCCGAGGTTCTCAATCTTGTTATGCGTGTACCCTAGCGAGAAATCAATCGAGTTCAGCTCATCAGTCCAAAAACCCCAGGTGAGGTTGGTACCGTAACTTTGGTTGGTATACTCAACGATGTTAGCGTCACGGGCTTCAAACTCGTTATAGAATACCTTACCGCCCAGGCTCACACCGTCGAGCGTAAAGTAAGGATCACGGTACTCAAGCGTCAGGTTTTTGCGATAGTCGTTGACCATGGCGTTGATACCAAACCGGTTCCCAGTGCCCGCAAAGTTATCTTGCTGTAAGCCGAGCTGTAAGCTTGCGCCTGACTCGGTGCCATAACCGATACCAAAGTTGATACTACCTGAGTTAGCTTCTTTAACTTTGTAGTTAACGTCGACTTGATCATCAGTGCCTGGTACGCGCTGAGTGTCCACTTCAACATTCTGGAAAAAGCCGGTTCGACTGAGACGCTCTTTACCGCGGGTGACCGCTTTTGAGTTAAGCCAAGTGCCTTCAAGCTGTCGCATTTCACGGCGCAACACTTCATCTTTGGTGGTGGTGTTGCCTGAAAAACGGACATTGCGCACGTAAATACGCTTACCTGGCTCGACATTGACCGTTAACGACACTTGCTGATTGTCATCATCAAAGCTGGGTAAGGTGTTCACTTTGGGGTAGGCAAAGCCTGTCTCGCCTAAGTGGCGTTTGATCGCCTCTTCAAGTGCAGTCACTTTATCACCGTTATAGGTATCACCACGGGTGAAGGTGACTAATGAACGGTAAATCTCTTCATTCTGTGGATCACCACGAAAGTCCAAATCAGCGACCTGATAAGGCTTGCCTTCGTTGACATTCAAGGTGATGTAGACCCCTTTTTTGTCAGGTGAGATAGCCACTTGTGTCGACTCAACACGGAACTTAAGGTAACCGCGATTGAGATAAAAACTGCGTAGTTTTTCAAGATCGCCTGCAAGAACCTGTTTTTGGTACTTTTCGTTGGCGAGGAAGTTCCACCACGGCACGTCGGCACGCAAATCAAAATTATCACGCAGCTGCTCATCACTGAACACGTCATTGCCGACAAAGTTAATTTGCTCAATTTTGGCCGATACGCCCTCAGTGAAAACAAATTTCAAATCGGCACGATTACGCGGCAAGGGAGTAACCACCGCTTTCACCGACGCACTGTACTTACCGACGCTGTAGTAAAAGTCTTCAAGACCTTTTTCGATTTTGCTCAGTTGGGTGCGATCGAGCGCTTCACCGACACGAAGGCCTGACGATGTCAGGTTCTCTTTTAGCTGCTCTTCCTTAATCGCCTTATTCCCTGAAAAGGAAATACTGGCAATGGTCGGACGCTCTACCACTTTGACCAGCAGTGCTTCGTCATCGCGGTAAACTCGCACATCCTCAAAGTTACCAGAGGCAAAAAGTGCATTGATAATGTCAGCCACATCGTCGTCGTCCACTTTGTCGCCGACACGCACTGGCATTGACAACAAAGCGGCCCCTAGACTGACTCGTTGCAGTCCCTCAAAGCGGATATCGCTGACTTGAAATGTGTCAGCATGCGCCATACTACTGCTTACTAAAAGAGACGCTATTAATAGTTTTTTCATCGCCATCTGCTATCTGACTTATCCTTGAATACTAACCGTTTAAAGTCGGGCGAAGTCGTTAAACAATGCCACTGCCATTACCATCATCAACACGGCAGCGCCGATTCGATACCCAAAGTCCTGCACACGCTCCGATACCGGTCGCCGTGTGACAGCCTCAATCCCAAAGAACAGCAAATGGCCGCCATCCAATACGGGCAGAGGGAGTAAATTGATAATGCCTAGGTTCACACTAATCAGTGCCATAAACCCTAAAAATGAGATCAGCCCGATCTCCGCGGTCATCCCCGCGCCTTTTGCTATCGATATTGGGCCACTCAAATTATTCACCCCAACATCGCCGGTAATCAGTTTTTTGATCATATTGACCGTCATACTGATCACTTGGCCTGTTTTCCCCACTGCCTCCGGTATCGCTGCGAATGGTCCATACTGTTGGGTGAATCGATATGACTCGGGCCACTCGCCCATTTGTGGCGCAATGCCAGCATAGCCTGTGACCTCACCATGACTGCGACGCGCATCCGGCGTTAATACCACAGATTGACGCTGCCCCTGTCGCAATATTGTCAGCGACAGGGCTTGGTCTGGGCTCGCTTTAATCACCTCGACCAAGCGCTGCCATGACGACAGCTCGGTATCAGCCACTGCAATAATTTTGTCGCCTTGCTTGAGACCCGCTTGCTCTGCCGCGCTTCCTTCTACCACTTGCGCGATCGATAAAGTAATCGCAGGGCGATAGGGGGTGATCCCCAGCGTCGTCAGAGGTGATTGGTGCTCTGGGTCAAACTGCCATTGGCGTAAATCCAGTTGATAGTCTCTGCCATAACTAGACGTTGGGCTCGGTTTGGCGGTGAGGGTCATGCTCTCATCACCAATGTGACCAATCAACGCAAAATTAACAGCTTGCCAATCAGCGGTTTCGACGCCTGAAACCTGGGTTAGTTCCATACCTGGTTCAATTCCCGCTTCTGCCGCGATCGAATTGGGTGCAATTTCACCAATCACAGGTTTGACGGCAGGAACACCTATCATCATCACCAGCCAGTATGCAAAAACGGCAAATACGAAATTAGCGATGGGGCCAGCGGCAACAATAGCACTGCGCTGCCACAAAGGCTGGTTGTTAAATGCGCGTGGTTTATCGGCATCCGGCACCGCTTCGATGCGCTCGTCCAGCATTTTGACATAGCCGCCAAGGGGGATGGCGGCAATCACATATTCGGTGCCATCCTTACCAAATTTTCGCCACAATGCGCGACCAAAACCAATGGAAAAGCGCTCCACTTTCACGCCACAACGGCGAGCCACCCAAAAATGGCCGAACTCGTGAATCGCAACCAGTATGCCCAACGCGACGATAAACGCCGCTGCATTCCATAGAAACCCGCTCATGGTGTCACCTTAGCAATCTGCTCATTTGCAGTGATGCGCGCTATTCTATCCAGCTCAAATAAGCAATCCAAGCTTGTTGGCGTAGGAAGCGAGGACTGGGTCAAAACCTGTTCATTGATACGCGCAATATCCATAAACCCGATTTTTCCTGCCAAAAAGGCTGCTACCGCCTGTTCGTTGGCCGCATTCAAGCTCGTCGTCGCCGCTTGTCCTTGCTCGCAGGCCGCGATCGCGAGCGATAAGCAGGGATAACGTCGAGCATCCGGTGCCATAAAGGTAAGTTCGCCAATTTGGGTAAAATCCAGCGGCGCAACGGAGGCATGAACACGCTCAGGGTACCCCATCGCATGAGCAATAGGGGTACACATATCTGGCGTCCCTAATTGTGCTAACACCGAGCCGTCACACATTTGCACCATGGAGTGGATCACTGACTGAGGATGGATCACCACCTCCAGCTGTTCAGGCTTGGCGTTGAATAACCAACGCGCTTCTATGTATTCCAAGCCTTTATTCATCATGGTGGCTGAGTCGACTGAGATTTTAGGACCCATCGACCAGTTCGGATGTGCGACTGCCTCTTCGACGCTCACACTGGCAAGACTTTGCGGATCGCGATAACGGAACGGGCCACCAGAGCCGGTTAACAGGATTTTGCTGACCCCCGCGGCATGAAGATCGCAACGCCCAGGCGTGTGTTGAACCGCCTGCGGCAAGCATTGAAAAATGGCATTGTGTTCACTGTCGATAGGGAGCAGCTCGGCGCCATATTGATAAACGGCGTCAATAAAGAACTGTCCAGACATCACTAAGGCTTCTTTATTGGCAAGCAGAACACGTTTGCCCGCCTTCACCGCCGCCATGGTCGAGGATAACCCTGCCGCCCCGACCACGGCAGCCATCACCATATCTACCTCAGGTAGCGAAGCCAGTTGACACAGCCCCTCCTCTCCAGCAAGCACCTCGGTAGCTAGGCCTTTGCTCGCGAGTCTTTTCCTGAGCTGCTGAGCCGCATCGTGGTCGGCCATCGCCGCATAAGCGGGCTGCCAACAAAGACACAAAGCGGTCATTTTTTCCACATTGGTATGGGCAGCCAGTGCCACTACCTCATACTGCTCAGGGTTCGCTTCAACCACTTTCAATGTGCTTGAACCAATCGAACCTGTCGCGCCTAACACGGTGATTTTTTGCATTTCAACGACTCGTTTCACTTAATTCGCAAACGCGAAGTACAACACG
Organism: Salinivibrio sp. ML198; assembly: GCF_001996015.1. Classification (NCBI taxonomy): domain Bacteria; kingdom Pseudomonadati; phylum Pseudomonadota; class Gammaproteobacteria; order Vibrionales; family Vibrionaceae; genus Salinivibrio; species Salinivibrio sp. ML198. Next base: position 89,930 of record NZ_MUEZ01000013.1, on the reverse strand, counting down.
GTAAAAACAGGGAATGCCGCCGTCAGACTATCAATACGATCGAGAATGCCGCCGTGACCGGGCAGCAGGTTCCCGCTGTCTTTAATCCCTGCCACACGCTTAAACATGCTTTCCGCGAGATCCCCCAATACCGACGCAAGGGCCGTCACCATTGCAATCGCCAACAAGATACCGAGGTTGGCAAAATGAAGCTCGAGGACATGGGCGCCAAGCCAGGTCACACCAACCGCTGCGGAAAGTCCACCCAGCAACCCTTCGAGGGTTTTATTGGGGCTTACCGCCGGCGCCATTTTGTGTTTGCCAAATTTCTTTCCGGCAAAGTAAGCGCCACTATCGGCGCACCACACCAAAACAAAGACCAGCAAGACTAGCTTCGCACCGTAATAGGTCGAAAACTGATAGTCCGCCGCCCGCAATAACAACACACTCCACATAAACGGCAGCATAGTAAGCAGGCCAAAGACAAGACGGAGTAGCTTGCTATGAGTCCAATAGTTACCCGAGCGCGGGAACGCGAGCACTAAAACGGTGGCAAACAGCCACCACGCCGCCCCCGCAGCAGCAACCGCAAAAGGCGGAAAACGTACGTGCCCCAATGCCATGGCATCAAAAGGGAGAGCAAACAGAGACAATGCCAACGCAGCAGCGGGAATGATAAAAGTCAGCAGGCGTGAAGACGCTGAAACAAATTGCGTCCACTCCCATAGCCCAATAAGCGTGACGACCGCTATCGCTGCCACAAAGGCAGGAAAGGGTAAGTAGAAGACGCCCGCGACCACTAACGGGACTAATAAAGCCGCGGTTAAAACTCGTTGTTTGAGCAAACTGATTCCTCGTGGTTACTTATCCGTTGTTATCATGGCTTTGATTTGCTCGCCCGTGCAACCAAACCGTCGCTCCCGGTTGACGTACCAAGCCACAGCATCATACAAACTCTGTTCGTTGAAGTCCGGCCAATATTGCTCGGTGAAACACAGCTCGGCATAAGCGGCTTGCCATAAAATAAAGTTACTAATGCGACACTCCCCGCTGGTGCGGATCATCAAGTCCACATCCGGCAAGTCGGCCAACATGAGATGGCGCGCAATATCTTGTTCGCCAATATCATTGGGCTGCAACTGTCCTGCCGCGACTTCTTCAGCCACACGGCGTGTTGCCTGAGTGATGTCCCACTGCCCACCATAATTGGCAGCAATATTGAGCACTAAACGGTCATTGTCGGCCGTTAGGGCTTCGGCTTCGGCTATTTTGGCTTGCAGTGACGGGCTAAAGCGAGAGGTATCACCGATGATGCGTAGTTGCACCCCATGACTGTCGAGTCGTTTGACTTCACGAGAAAGCACATTGATAAACAGCTCCATCAATACACTCACTTCGTCTTCAGGGCGACGCCAGTTCTCGCTGCTAAATGCAAACAAGGTGAGGGCTTTGACCCCGATTTCAGACGCTGCTTTCACCGTTTTACGCACCGCTTTCACACCCGCTTTATGTCCAAACACACGGGCTTTGCCTCGTGCCTTGGCCCAGCGTCCATTACCGTCCATGATTACGGCAATGTGCTGCGGTAAAGCGGCAGATTCGAGCTGCGCATCAAGAGACTGGGAACTCATGTTTCTCCTTGGCAAATAAAAAGCGCTGTACTGCACGCACAGCGCTTTAGCATCGGCGGTAAAGTCTAATGAGATTTAGACTTCCATCAACTCTTTTTCTTTTGCATCAAGAAGTGCATCAACATTCTTGACCGCTTCGTCAGTCAACTTTTGAATATCATCTTGCGCACGACGTTCGTCATCTTCAGAGATTTCTTTGTCTTTAAGCAGCGCTTTAAGCTCATTGTTAGCGTCACGGCGAATGTTACGAATGGCCACACGGCCTTGCTCGCCTTCGGCACGCACTACTTTCACCATGTCTTTACGACGCTCTTCGGTCAGCGGCGGCAAAGGGACACGGATCACGGTGCCGGCAGAGGCTGGGTTGAGACCCAAGTCTGAGGTCATGATTGCTTTTTCAACCGCTTGAGTCACTTGCTTGTCGTATACGCTGATCGCCAACGTACGCGCATCTTCAGCCACGATAGAGGCGAGCTGATTAAGTGGCGTTGGAGCCCCATAATACTCGACAGTAATCCCCTCCAGTAAACTGGGGTGAGCACGGCCTGTGCGCAATTTACCTAGCGTGTGTTTTAGCGCCTCTACACTTTTATCCATACGCGCTTTCGCGTCGTCTTTTATGTCATTAATCACGGGAGTATCCTTGCGATTGAATTAGTTTGTAAGATTATGCCACCAATACCGGCTTAGCTGTTAGTGATCAAAGTGCCTTCTGCCTCGCCCATCACGACACGGCGCAATGCACCTGGCTTGTTCATATTAAAGACACGAAGTGGCAACTTATGATCGCGTGCTAACGTAAATGCGGCCAAATCCATCACTTTCAACTCTTTTTCTAAAACATCTTGATATGTCAGCGAGTCATAAAGCGTTGCATCCGGGTTTTTGGTTGGGTCATCACTGTAAACACCATCAACCTTGGTTGCCTTAATCACGATATCAGATTCAATTTCGATACCGCGTAAGCACGCCGCCGAATCCGTGGTGAAGAAAGGGTTACCTGTCCCGGCGGAGAATATCACCACGCGACCATTGCGAAGCTGGCTAATCGCTTCTGCCCAATTGTAGCTATCACACACACCATTCAAGGGAATGGCTGACATCACTCGCGCGTTCACATAGGCACGATGAAGTGCGTCACGCATTGCCAATCCGTTCATCACGGTGGCTAACATACCCATGTGATCGCCCACAACACGGTTCATTCCCGCCTCAGCAAGACCAGCACCACGGAATAGATTACCGCCGCCGATAACCAAACCCACTTGAACACCCAGCTCGACCAGTTCTTTGATTTCTTGTGCCATGCGATCTAGCACGGCGGGATCAATCCCGAATCCATCATCGCCCTGCAGGGCTTCACCGCTAAGTTTAAGTAAAATTCGTTGATAAGCTGGCTTAGGATTTGTAGTCATTTCACTACCTTTCTATTAGGCACTAGTTAGGGAAGAAGGTTATGGAAGACCGCGGCGAGCACCGCGGTCTGAGTCAGAAAAATCAGCTTTGTTGTGCCGCAGCAACTTCTGCAGCAAAGTCTACTTCTTCTTTCTCGATGCCTTCGCCCACTTCAAAGCGGATGAAGTCGGTCACTTCGGCACCTTTCTCTTTCAGCATTTGGCCCACAGTTTGTGATGGATCCATGACGAATGCTTGACCCGTCAGAGAAATTTCACCGGTGAATTTCTTCATGCGGCCAGCAACCATTTTCTCTGCGATGTCAGCAGGCTTGCCTGATTCCATTGCGATATCAACCTGAATTTGCTTCTCTTTCTCTACCACGTCGGCAGGTACATCTTCAGGGTTAACATAGTCAGGCTTAGACGCTGCAATGTGCATAGCCACGTGCTTGATGGTTTCTTCGTCCGCTTTTGCCGCAACGATAACACCGATGCGACCGCCGTGACGGTAAGAACCCACTTTCTCGCCTTCGATGAATGAAACACGACGAATATCCATGTTTTCACCGATTTTCGCGACGAGATCAGCACGCTGCTGTTCAAATTTTTCTTTCAGCGCGTCGATTTCAAGGCCTTCAGCCAGTGCAGTTTCAGCAACTTGATCAGCAAATTCCGCGAAGTTTGCGTCTTTTGCAACGAAGTCAGTTTCACAGTTGATCTCAACGATCGCTGCTTTGCCTTCGTTTTCTTTCACTAGGATCACACCTTCAGCAGCAACACGGCCAGCTTTTTTCGCTGCTTTTGCCGCACCGCTCTTACGCATGTTCTCGATTGCCACTTCGATATCTGCGTTCGCTTCAACCAGTGCTTTTTTACATTCCATCATGCCAGCGCCAGTGCGCTCGCGAAGTTCTTTAACCAGGGCAGCGGTAACAGTTGCCATTGTTCAATCCTCGATTCGAAACTATTTGGGTAAAAAACAGGGGCCCGAAATCGGCCCCTGCTAACCATACTTAGCTTACAGCATGAAAGATGACACGCTGATGGCTAAGAACGCTCACAAGGAGCTGTCGTCTTATTCAGCGACTTCAACCAGCTCGTCTTCTGCTTGCGCAACGATGTCTTGGCTACGGCCTTCTTTGTAAGCGTCAGACGCGGCATTCAGGTAAAGCTGGATAGCGCGGATTGCGTCATCGTTACCTGGAATGACGTGGTCAACGCCGTCTGGGTTAGAGTTAGTATCTACCACTGCAAATACTGGGATACCCAGGTTGTTCGCTTCTTTGATGGCAATGTGCTCGTGATCCGCATCGATAACGAACATTGCATCAGGCAGGCCGTTCATGTTCTTGATACCACCCAGTGATTTGTCGAGCTTTTCCATCTCACGGGTGTACATCAGTGCTTCTTTCTTGGTCAGCTTCTCAAACGTACCGTCAGTAGACTGAGTTTCCAGGTCTTTCAGACGCTTGATAGATGTACGAACGGTTTTCCAGTTAGTGAGCATGCCGCCCAACCAACGGTTGCTTACATAAAACTGCTCGCAGTTTTCTGCTGCCGCTTTTACCGCTTCGCTTGCTGCGCGCTTAGTACCAACGAACAGGACTTTACCTTTACGCTCACCGATTTTTGACAGTTCAGCCAAAGCATCGTTAAACATTGGTACAGTTTTCTCAAGGTTGATGATGTGCACCTTGTTACGTGAACCAAAGATGAAAGGCTTCATTTTTGGGTTCCAGTAACGAGTTTGGTGACCGAAGTGTACGCCCGCCTTGAGCATGTCGCGCATTGAAACAGTAGCCATGATAATTTCCTCTTGGGGTTAGGCCTCCACATATCCCATTCACCGACCCGCTTGAGGGCACCCCGGTTAATGTGTCGATATGTGTGTGATTTAAAATAAAAAGTATTGAGTGAAGACCATCAAACTGAAACCCAGCTCGGCTAGATTGATCACAATGACGGTTTTCGGCGCGCTTTATACCACAAAAACACCAGCAAAATCCAGCAATATTGCGCATTCGGTCAAGCGTGGTTGCCACTGCATCTCATCGGGATCCTGCCCCTTTTGGTTTCCAGAATGCAGATGGCTTGGTACCATAGCGCCACATCATACGGCTGATCACCTCAGTCACTGCGACAAGCGTAGCAGGTCTGGGCGGCTGTGCTCGATGATACCGAGCGTGAAAAGATCCGGCTCTCGTTCTTATCGTCATCATTGAGCGACCCAAATTAAAGTGAGAAAGCAAAATGACAATCCCGATTAAAACAGAAGAAGAAATTGAAAAAATGCGCGTCGCTGGCCGCTTGGCGTCCGACGTGCTCGTCATGCTTGGCGACCATGTAAAACCCGGTATCACTACGCGTGAGCTGGATGACATTGCCCACCAATACATGACTGAAGTGCAAGGCACCACGCCGGCTACCTTGGACTACCACGGTTTTCCAAAGTCAATGTGCACCTCGATTAACCACGTGGTTTGTCACGGCATTCCGAATGATAATGATGTGTTGCAGGATGGCGATATTGTCAATATCGATGTGACCGTGATTAAAGATGGCTACCATGGCGATACCTCAAAGATGTTTTTAGTCGGAGAGGTCTCTTTGGAAGACAAACGTCTTTGTCGTGTGACACAAGAAAGTCTCTATCACGCGATCAAAAAGGTAAAACCGGGGGCTACCGTGGGTGAGCTCGGGACCGCCATTCAAAAATTCATTAAAAATAGCAATACACGCTACTCTATCGTGAAAGAGTACTGTGGGCATGGCATTGGTGCGAGCTTCCATGAAGACCCTCAAGTGGTGCACTACAAAAATAATGATCGCACTGTACTCAAACCTGGCATGTGCTTCACCATTGAGCCTATGATTAATGCAGGTAAATACGGTACCGTGCTTGATGAAGACGACGGCTGGACGGTATACACCATCGACGGTAAAAAATCGGCCCAGTGGGAGCACACCCTGTTGGTCACCGAGACGGGCGTCGAGGTATTAACGTTGAGAGAGGAAGAAAACCTCCCGCGTTACATCAACCACTAATCCAACCCTTAAAAGCCGGCTTCGCTCCGGCTTTTTTTTGCGCAAAGGATCGCCATGACAGACACAGTGATTACGCCACAACACCTTGAGGATGATCAGCTCGACCCCATCACCCTCAAAGCCCAATTTCAGCAATTGCTTGAACAGCAAAAACAGGACTTTTTGGCCAATGTTCCTGTGGCGGAATTGGTGTACCAGCGCACCGATTATATGGATGCCTTACTGGCACGCTTGTGGCATCACTTTGGGTTCGCACACACCTCACTTGCCTTAGTCGCGGTGGGGGGATATGGTCGGCGCGAACTGCACCCTCTGTCGGATATCGATTTACTCCTGCTCTGCCAGGCCCCATTAGATGCTCACCAGCAACAAAGTTTAAGCGATCTGCTTACTCTTTTATGGGATTTAAAGCTCGAAGTCGGCCACAGTGTACGCACCGTCGACGAGTGCATTCGGGTTGGGCTGGACGATTTGACTGTCGCCACCAACTTACAAGAATCTCGCTTATTATGTGGTGACGCGCAGCTTTTTGATGCGCTTGAAACGCGCGTGCATGATGACAGCTTTTGGCCCAGCGAACGGTTTTATCAAGCCAAAGTTGAAGAACAAAAAGCCCGCCACCGCCGCTATCATGACACCGCCTACAAGCTTGAGCCTGATTTGAAACTCAGTCCTGGCAGCCTGCGCGATATTCACACCTTATCGTGGATTGCGCGCCGTCACTTTGGTGCCACCAGCTTACGAGAGATGAGTGATTTTGGCTTTTTGACCGACGCGGAATATCGCGAGCTCAATGAGTGTCAAAATGTATTATGGCGAATTCGCTTTGCGCTTCACCTTGAGCTGCGCCGTTACGACAATCGCCTCACCTTCGCGCATCAAACATCGGTCGCGGAACTACTCGGTTACCGCGGTGAAGGGAATCGTGCGGTCGAAACCATGATGAAAGACTTCTTCCGCACGCTTGGGCGGGTCGGTGAGCTCAACAAAATGCTGCTACAAATCTTTGATCAAGTGATCATCGATAATGGTCGCGCCGGAGAAACCGACGTCTTAAGTGATGATTTTCAGCGCTGCGGACGCACCATCGAAGCGCGCAAACCCGCGCTATTTCAAGCGCGACCGGAAACCATTCTCGACATGATGCTGCATATTGCCAATGACACGTCGATTGAAGCGATTGCAGCGCCTACCCTGCGGCAGTTGCGTACAGCAAGACGTCGACTCAATCACTTTTTGTGTCAGCAAGAAGACGCACGCGAAAAATTCATGGCCTTGGTTCGTCACCCCAATGCGCTGCACAAGGCCTTTGGCTTAATGCATCGCCACGGGGTGATGTCAGCCTACTTACCACAGTGGAGTCAAATTGTTGGGCAGATGCAGTTTGACTTGTTCCATGTCTACACGGTTGATGAGCACACGATCCGACTGCTCAAACATATGCGCTTATTTGATGACGAAGCCAACCGAGACCGCCATCCGATCTGTTGTGATGTCTTCCCCCGTTTAGCACGCCGTGAGCTTTTATTGATTGCAGCCATTTTCCATGACATTGGCAAGGGACGTGGCGGGGATCATAGCGAAATTGGCGCCATTGAATCGCATGATTTTTGTTTAGAGCATGGTTTGTCAAAACCAGAAGCGAATATTGTTAGCTGGCTCGTCCGTAATCACTTATTGATGTCCGTCACCGCACAGCGCCGCGATATATACGATCCTGATGTTATCACCGATTTTGCCAAAGAAGTGCGCGACGAAGAACGACTGGACCTTCTCCTTTGTCTCACCGTCGCAGACATTAATGCCACCAACCCAGACTTATGGAACAGTTGGAAGCGCACACTGATCGCAGAGCTGTATTACTCTACACAAAAAGCGCTCCGCCGAGGCTTAGAAAACCCACCAGATGTGCGTGAACGCATTCGTCATAACAAACATTTAGCGGCTGCAATGTTACGTAAACAAGGCCATAGCCCGAGGGATATAGAAGTGTTATGGCAGCGTTTCAAGGCGGACTACTTTCTGCGCCATACCCATAAACAAATTGCTTGGCACAGTGAGCATCTCCTTCATCACACCGGCGACGCCCCACTGGTGCTGGTAAGTAAAAAAGCAACCCGTGGCGGGACCGAGATTTTTGTTTACTGCCAAGACCGGCCCAGTTTGTTTGCGCGCGTGGTAGCGGCTCTCGATAAGAAAAACCTGAGCGTCCATGATGCACAAGTGATGACCAGTAAAGATGGTCACGCCCTCGATACCTTTATGGTGCTAGACCAAAATGACGATGCCATTCCTCTTGACCGTCACCCGAGCATAATCAAAGGGGTCAGCAAGGCGCTGGGAGAAACCGGGACAATGACTATCCCCAAACGGCGAGCACCGCAAAAACTTCAGCATTTTTCGGTTAAAACCCAGGTACTTTTCTTACCCACGAAAAACGGTCGTCGCACATTGATGGAGCTAGTAGCACTCGACACACCTGGACTACTAGCTCGGGTCGGGGCCGTCTTTGCGCGCCAAAATGTCAGTGTCCATGCCGCTAAAATCACCACCATTGGCGAGCGCGCCGAAGACTTTTTTATCGTCACCGACGCAGAGAACCAAGCATTAACTTCCGAGCATCAGGAACAGTTAAAAGCGGCACTGGAGAAAGCGCTCGCTCGCGCCAAGTAACAAGCAACCCCCATCAACTATGCTAAGCGACGATGAGTTCGTCGCTTAATAGAGAAAACATTCAACCATGAGGTGGCTATGTATCAGCAGTTGAAAAATATCGGTATTGAACATCCGGAAAAGATTGAGCGTTATTCTCTGCGTCAAGAAGCCAGTTATGACACGCTCAAAGTGTACTTCAGCAAGCAAAAGGGCGACCTTTTTGCGCGAAGCATGAAATTTAAGTATCCACGCCAGCGGAAAAATGTGGTTGTCGACAGTGGCACCGGACGCTCTCGAGAGGTCACTGAGATCAACCGCAGCTTGTCTCTGGTGATCGATGAACTGGATCGTATCGTTCAGCACGAGCACACCGAACAAGACGTGAAGCAAAAAGTACTCACCGATCTCCGTCATCTGGAAAAAGTGGTCGCCAGTAAGATTGCCGAAATCGAAGCCGAGCTAGATAAACTCTAACACGTATATTGGTGCGGCCTGCAAGGTGCGGCCTGCAAGGTGCGGCCTGCAGAGGGCTGTTTACGCCAAGGAGGTTGTGCAAGGCACATCCCACTCCAATGCCGACAGGATACGTTGCCACGTGGTATCGAGCGGCGCCTGTATCTTGACCGTCTCAGCGCTAACGGGATGGATAAACTGCATCTCATTGGCATGAAGTAAAAGCTGATGGCAGTGAAAATGCTCGCGGAAAACACGATTGTGCCTTCCGTCGCCATGCGTAGTATCGCCAATAATCGGATGACTGAGGTGATGCATGTGGCGACGCAATTGGTGTTTTCTTCCCGTTTGCGGCTGCATCGCCACGAGGCTATAGCGGCTGGTCGCATACCGTCCTGTTGCGATAGGCAGCTCCACCGATGCCAGCGGTTGATAATCCGTCACGGCCGGTTTGGCCGTGGGCGGCTGGCTCGCCTTTTTATCTGCTATTTTGTCTTGTTCTTCCACCAGTGGGTAATCGAGTCGACTGGCTTCTGTGATCCAGCCTCTGACCACCGCATAGTAGGCTTTTTTAATCTGCCCTTGCGCAAACTGAGGCATCATCAAGGACGCCACCTCGCTCGACAGCGCAAACACCAACACACCAGACGTCGGTTTATCGAGTCGGTGTAAAGGGTAAACATGCTGACCAATCTGATCCCTTAGTGTCTGCATAACAAAACGCGTTTCCCCTTTATCCAGCCACGAACGATGGACCAGCATCCCTGCAGGCTTGTTCACCACAACCAATGACTCATCGCGGTATAAAATGGATAATGGTTGTTCACTCATCATTGGGTTAAAAGCGCATCAATACGATAAGTCACTTTGACCACCGCCGTCGCCCCTTGCTGCTCTTTCATCGCTTCTTCCACATAGGGGGCGATTTCAAAATTTCTTGGCAACGGCTGGCGAGCAACCACCAAGGCACGCATTTTGGGTATAAATATCCACTGTAACCACTCATGGCAATCAAGCGTATCCACCGCAAAAGGCTCGCGGCTGGCCAGTCGTTTAGGTGATGGTGGCTCGGACTGGAGTAGGTCACACGCATCTAACACTTGCTCAAGCTCATCCAGAAGTTGCTCACACTGTTGGTAAAGTGTCATTGACAGTCCCATCATTACTCAAATTAGAAACCGCGAAGCATAGCATGATCCCGACAAAGACAACATCAACAAGACAAGCATCTAGCCGGGAAAAACTGATATACTCGCGCGCATCAAGCGATAACTAAGAGCGGACATCATGGAAACGGTTCACGCCCTCAGCGCCCTATTCGACCACGCCGGTTGTCAATTCAGTATTTACGACCTAGGCCGTCGTGTTTGTCAACTGGATGAAACGGCCTTTCGTGCGGTTGAGGCCAATCAACAACCTTACCCTTACCCCTTGCGTCAACACGCGCATATGGCTATCGCCTTTTGGCCGTCAGGCGGCGCTCCTTGGGTATGGTTCTTAAAAATGCCTCTCGATGAACGCGGCCTCCTCAATCACACCGCGATGGGAGACTTTTTACAGTATGTCAGCGCGGCCATGGGAGAGCGCTTAACCGCGACACCGAATAAAGAGCAGCGTGAGAAACTGGCCAATAACCCCTATACGTTTACGCCCACCGACGACAAAATGGCGATGTTTCATGCCACATTGACCTATCAACTGGGCCGGCCAGCTAGCCAGTATTATGATCATGCACAGCATTATTTAAATGGCGAGCTTGGCTGGGATAATTGGCAAGGGGTGGGCCTACAAGGGCTCGCTGATACCTGTGTACGCATGGCCGAGCAAAACAATGCCACTCGCGTCCGCAAAGCGCTCAATCATCTACCGACCACGCCATTGTACGCCCTTCTCGGGTGCTTGGAGCACTGCCAAATCAATGACAAACTCGCGGCAAGCTTGCGCGATATGTTTCAGCAAATGTGTCAGACGCAAGAGGTTGATATTTTTTTGGTCAGCGCATTAATCCGCACACATGCGGGCGCCCCATCAGCCACTCGGCATCAACTGATTGATGCGGTACTTGATCGCGCTGAATTACACCATCGCGAGATTTTTGTCGCGATAGCCGGTCGCTGCTGGCATCACTTGACCGATGATGCTGCTCTGGATCGCTTTTTGATTGCTCTCGCCGATCAGCACGATGCGACGTTATTTCAACAGGTTTATGCGGATCTGGTGATGTTACCTCCCCTTCGTGGCGCGCTATTGGGTCGTTTACATGGCCATACATCACCCGCCCTGACTCAAGCAATGGCACGCATGCAGCAAGCGGTGAAGCAAACCCACCATGATCACTGATCTATTGACCATTCTCTTGGTTGTTGTCGCCGCTTTACTGTTCTGGCAACAGCGGCGACAATCCGAGCAAGCGCACCAGTACATTCGCCAATACTGCCAGCGGATGGAGTTGCAATTATTGTCTATCGCACGAGGCCGTCACACCATACGGAGAACCGAGCAAGGGTGGCAATGGCTCACTCAATACTGGTTCGAGTTTTCTGCCACCGGGGATGATCATTATATCGGTCACGCTCAGCTTCGAGGGTTAAGATTAAAGGCCATAGACACACCGGTTCATGCGATGCCAAGAGCAGGCCAAACCGACGGTTAGATGTCACCCGACAACGCCAACCATGTTGATACTAAAAAGGCGGGGATAATTATTCGCGCGACGTGAAAAGCTGTACTAGATTAGAAGTATGGTGCACACGCAAGGTTAGTGCTAACGGTGCGTGACAGGGAGTCACCGGTGTCGGTTTAACCGGCCAGAAAAAAGGAAAGGGCGCAGCTTGCGCCGCGCCCTAGAGTTTTACTTGCAGCCATCCTGCTACTAAAAGGTGCTCCCTGCATCATTCCTTGATCAGTCGCCGAATCCTTCAGCGTCGTTCCATGTCTCTCCGTCTTGGAGGTGTCCTTTCGTCATCCTGACAAACCGAAATTCCCGTTTTCGATAAGCTCTCCATCCTGGAGGTGTCCATGACTTCGTCCTGAAGTAGTCCTTAAGCCCCCATCCTGGGTTGTCCTAAGTCTTCCTGACGTACAAGCTTCCTGCTTGTAGAGAACGGCTCCATCCGTTGTCCTTTTTGCAATCCATGCCAGCGCTTCTTCCTGAAGTACTGCCTCATCCTGAGGTACCAAGTCCTTGGTGATTCCTGTTCCCTGTGTCAGTTCCCTTCCGACACCGACAAGATTACGCGACTGAGCGTTTGGTACAAGCCATTCTCACCTGCTCAATCTCTCATTTTTTATCTTAAACCAAAGAATAAACAGTAAGCACTTGTAATAGAAGAAAAAATAAAAACAAGGGGGTCAATTTTCGTAGCAAGATTCTGCTTTTATCCCACGCTCTTGTAAGAGATATCTCACACGGAGCAGGGATCTTTTCTATGCATTGTCCTATGCTCACAGGCACCGCTTTCATCACAACATGGGGCGGAGGCTGCTACTATAGTGAGTATAGACGCGTATCGAGCAGCCAGGAGGGACAATGGAAACCTTTCAACACGACTTACAGCACCTTTTTGAGCAGCTGGGCTTAGCAACCGATAAGGCCTCAATTGAGCACTTCCTATCCAGCCACTGTTTGGTTGAAGGGCAAACACTGGTCGATGCCCCATTTTGGAACGCGGCACAACGGGCGTTTATTGATGAAGCCATAAAGGAAGACGCGGATTGGGCGGAACAGGTTGATATGCTTGATGCGCTGCTGAGAAAGCCCTAATCTTTCTCTCTCCTGTTATGTCGCTAGGATTAACTGATGAGCTATCAAGCTGAGCTGGCGCGAGCACTCAAGGTGCTCGACGCAAAAGGGCAAACCGTCACCGTGGCAAAGGTGAAAGCCCAATTGACAACGCAAGTCCCCCTCCCCTTGATTATTCAAGCGGTGAAGAGCGCGAAGACCAATACACCGCTACCCGAGATACCCGTCGATGACATCAAGCTATCTGATGCTGAGCGTATCAGCCAGCTCGAACAACACGTGGCCGAGTTGAGCGAGCGATTAGCGACGCTAGAAGCCCAGTATTCAAGCCGCTAAGCCAGTTTAAAGTCCCAAGAAAGGTTGGATACTAGCCGGCAACGGTCGCATTTAAACAGAAAGATATCGTGTAACGGGGCCTCAAGCCGCCAAGGCTCGCCACACTGAGGGCATGGGCGATGAAGCTCACTCTCTTTATCTTTACCGCCAACGCGATATTGATAGTAGTAAGTCGGCGTGCCTGTTAAGTACTCTATCCGCCCACGTAAATCCCAACCGCGCTGAAATAGGCGCGTATTGGGACACCCAATTTCATTCAAGCCTGCAAATTCGGCATCGCTGGCACCGGCCATTTGTAACTCATCACAGGCTTGCCATTCTGTTTGCCATTTGATGACCGCTTTGTGATCACCGTTAAAGGTGGCGGGTAAGCGATAAAGCGGGATGGGGAGCAGGGTATCGCCACAACGCAGCGGCGAACACGTGTGAACAAAGGTGGTGTAGAGCACTTGCCAGGTCGGTGAGACACTTGGAGCGGCTTGTTCTGAGTTCAAATCGCGCCCAAGCACACGCACTTTCGGTTGGGTTAAGCACGCATCGGCTAGCTGCTGTAAGGCCCGTTTCACTTGTGGGCTGTGAAAGCGTGGGTGCAAGGCGTCTTCATCTGGGCAGACAACACGAAGCTGAAACTGGCCCTCTTGCATCAAGATCGGAAACTCGCGTCCAAGCACCTGGCCATTATAACGTAATGCATCCATGAGGCCGTTGATAGTACGGTCGACCGCACTAACGGTGGTATTATCAAAGCACTCAAAGGTCAGTTCCGTGAGAATCATGCCACATCAACCTCTAATGCCGCGAGAAATGTTTCCAGGTTGGGGGCAATCACATCACGCGTCCCTTTATTAAGGGTTTCTCTGATCACTTCTCCGCTCATGTTATCAATTGCAATGATCACCATTTCATCGGCTGTGGTCGCAATAAAGACACTCGGCGTAAGCTTGCGCTGACGCTGCATCATCAGATGCCCCAAGATATTTTCTTGTAAGCGCGCCAAGTCATCATCACTCCATACCTGAAGCAAGCTTATCGACTCCCCCTGATAACGAACCGATAAATCTGCACAATAAAATGCGTTGTAAAAATCTTTAATATCGCTATGCAAACGCAACGCGATTGCTTGTTCTACATTGGCAAAGTCGGCCAAAGCGTCGCGCTTGACCGGTTGCCATTGTAGTTGGTGATCGTTTTCGCTCACAACACAGGGAGATGGCAAGCCAATGTAGGCATCTGTACAGGGTAAATGTTGATAATGACTCTGCCATACCGCCATATAATTCTGTGTTAGCGCCCAAAGGGCACGATGTACTGTGTTCTCCATTCGCAACCTATAGCAAGATTCAGTAAACTTTACCCATTCTACTTGAATCAATAGCAGATCCGTATGAGCAATTATCAAGATGCCGATGCCCTCGCCAATTTATCACTTGGCGAAAAAACAGATTATCCAACCCAGTACGATCCGTCACAACTGCGTGCGGTCCCTCGCGCGCTAAATCGTCAGGCCATCGGACTAGATAATGCGCCGATGCCCTTTACCGGTTACGACACCTGGACCTTGTATGAGCTGTCATGGCTCAACAAAAATGGTTTGCCCCAGGTCGCGATTGGCGAAGTCCGTCTACCGGCCTCTAGCCCCAACTTGATCGAGTCAAAATCATTTAAGCTGTACCTCAATAGCTTTAATCAAACCCGCTTTGATAACTGGCAACAGGTAGCTAACGCATTGCAAACCGATTTATCCGCCTGTGCGGGCGAAGAGGTGGATGTCACCTTATCACCGCTCAGTGAGTTAGAGGGAGAAACCATCGCTGGCCTAGCGGGTGAATGCATCGATCACCAAGATATCAGCATCGATGACTACACATTTAACCCAGACTGGCTCGACGGTGCCGCTCAAGGCGCGGTTGTGTCTGAGACCCTTCACAGCCATTTACTCAAATCAAATTGCCTGATTACCAATCAGCCAGACTGGGGCTCGGTGAGAATCGCCTATAAAGGCAACAAGATAAACCGTGAGAAGCTGCTTCGCTACTTGGTGTCATTTCGTGAGCACAATGAGTTTCATGAGCAATGTGTGGAGCGCATTTTTATGGATATCATGCGTTTTTGCCAGCCAGAAAAGCTCACCGTTTATGCCCGTTACACGCGTCGCGGTGGTTTAGATATTAATCCATACCGTACGAACATGGGTAAAACACCAAGCGAAAACAACCGTTTGGCAAGACAATAACACCACAGGCTGCCTGCGGGCAGCCTTTCTCTCATCGCTTTATTTAGAGGATGGCGCATGCGCATCAGCCGACTACTCGTAGGCCTGCTTTTTTGGTTAACGTCGATAACGGCGTTTGCCGCTATCCACTCCTCACCTGTGCTAACCAATGCCGAAAAGCTTCTCGAGACCTCTCCAGCGCAATCGTTGGAAATCAGCAATCGGTTTTTAGCCCAACGCCGCCTAACCACAGGTGCCAACCGCTCACACGTCAATAACGACACGGATCGCTCGATTCGCACGCCATTGCATACCGTGTATGCCTATTTGATCAGTGCCCGAGCCTATGCGTATCTCGATCAACCCATAGAGGCTAAAGCCGCGCTACAAAAAGCGTATCAAGTGGTCGATGAATACGACTTAAAACACGTACAAGTGCAAGTTTTACTGACCGAGGCCTCTCTTGTCTGGCACCTTGATCGCGACTCGACGCGCGCCTTAGCGACACTCGATGCCGCCCAAAAAGCGATTGAAACCTTGCCGGAAAACAGCTTAAACGGCCAAGCAAGCCGCTTTAAAAGCGCTTTACTGCGTGCCAATATTCTCGCGGCGACCGCAGACAGTGAAACCGCGCTTGTCGCCTATGAGAATGCGCGAAGCCAGCTTAGCAATGATCCCCAAGACTTGCGGGATAAAGTCGAGTTTCAGCTCTCGTTGGGCGGCTTTTTACTCGACCAAAAGCAACATGAAAGTGCCCTTACCGAGTTACTCAGTGCTTTCTGGATAGCAAGCGAGAACGAATACACGGCATTGATTGCGGATGCCAATATGAAGCTGGCCAAGCTGTATAACCAGCAAGGCGTGCTCAATCAAGCCCTTGAGCACGCGAACCAAGCCGCTGCCTTTTTTGAGCACTTCTCATTAAGCCGACGTTTATCAGCGTCACAGCGCCTATTAGCCACCATTTATGAGCAGCAAGCCCGTTATAATTTTGCCTTGGTGCATTATTTTAATGCGCTTGAAATTGAGCAAGCACTCGGTCGCCTCCAACCGCTTGCGCAAGTCCACTTAGCCATCGCTCGCACTTATTATCAGCTAGAGCATTTCCCGCTCAGTGACAGATACATTCAAGATGCGTTAAGACTGGTCGGTAGCCTACCCAACTCGCCGCTGACCACACAGGCAATGTTGTTACAAGGACGTATTCATCTTGCACTGTCTCAACCAAAGCAAGCAGAGAAAGAAATTCGCACCGCACTGGAGCGAGCAGAGGTAGAAAAAGACCGCAAAACCATGACGATGGCGCATCACGCCCTCTCCAAAGCCTTGGAATCGCAAGGCAAGTATCAAGCGGCTCTGATGATGCAACGTGATTATGAAAAGCTGCGCGCACAGCAAACGCAATCAGAGCAACAGCAACAAGCCGATACCTTTAAACAACAACAGCGTGTGGTCGAGCGACAGCTACAGATGGATGAATTGCAGCGCCAGCTAGATAGCGCACACCAAGAGCAGCTCCACCTACAAAAGGTCAACTATTTCCTACTAGGCAGCCTTGGGGTGTTGGTGGCCATTGTTTACCTTCGTCATCGTGCCGCGGTGATGCGTCAAGGAGAACTCGAAGAGCTGCGTGATGACTTTTATACGCACCCACGCACCGGGCTGAGGAACTTACGCATGCTGAATGCCAAGTTACCGCGTTCGTTGGAAAAAAGTAACGCCAACTTTGAGCAATGGTATCTGAACGACATGATCCACCAGCCACTCAGTGATCGGCTACGCTTTGCCATGTTCGATGTCGCCTTTCTAAAAGCGTTATTTTTGCGTCTCGGTTATCAAAGGGCGCAAGATATCGAGCGTCAGCTTGGCGACTATTTGTCCGAACGAGTCACTCAATCTGGCCGCTTATATCATTTCGCTGATACCTTGTTTATTTATATCGAGACCAATTGGGATCAAGATACCCAGCCTGACGCGCTTGCTCATTTTGTGCAGTCTTTGATCGCAGACTTTGTCAGCCACTACCAAAGCTGTCAGGCACAAACGGTGAATGCAGGTGACCAACCTCCAGCGCTCACGCCGCAAGTCGCCATTGGTCTCGCGGAATACCCTTTTTTACCGCGCGCGTACACATCGATTAATGACCAAGAGTTAATCGAGATTTTATTAACGGCTACTCATCAAGCCAGTGATCTCGCGCAACAGACCGGAGAAAGTCATTGGGTACACTTTAGCGCGATTAACACAGCGCCCGCCGCGAGCTTCGTGAACACCAACTTACGTCATGCTTGCTTGAAAGGGATTGACTCTGGATTGGTAAAGGTTAAATCTTCAGCGAACGACTTATTGAACTGGCAGAAGGATCACGAATCTGATAAAAAGCCATCGTCAGTTATTGATGATCAGAGCAATAAGTCGGTATAGCTACAGGTAGTTAGTGAAACTGTTTTCGCTACCAATGGCGCCAAAACGCGAATATAATCAGGTATTTCCTCGATAAAATGACTAAGTCCACCCCATCACCGTTGTCGGCCCAGCCCGCTCAGGCGGGTAATAATGCGTCGCCCTCAACGTATCGGGAGCTGGCGCTTAAGTCGCGTCGAGAAATCCATAGCCTTAAACGGCTGGTTTCGCGCTTTATCGCCACGTGCTCGGGTAAAAATAACTTGGTCGACCAAAAACTGGCCGAGTTCCGTGACGTATTGTATTCAACGCAGGATGTTAGCGCGTTGCTTCCGCGTTTAGCCGTTATTGAACGCATGGTGGGTCATCAAAACATGACACAAGCAAAAGCACAGTCACACCTCGATGAGCAATTTCACACCAGTGGTGAAACACTACAGCGAGTGACAGGTCTCCCCGCTCAATTGAAACGTGACTTGCGAGATCTATTAGCGCAACCGGCGAACGGTGATACCGAACGCACACAACACCTCATTAAGTTACTTCAGCTTTACGAACGCGCCGTGACCTTGCAAGTTGCTAGGCCCCGCACCCAACAAACACCAGACATCGACAACGATCAGATACGTCGCGTCGCTGATGAACTACAAAACCTGATTACAGAGCTCGATATCAACGGTCAAGCAGGCGATAAGTTGCTTGAAATCCGCCGTGAACTGCTGACCGATATATCACCGGCTACCGTGGTGTCTTTGACGTTGGCGGCACTCAAGCTGATTCTGGAAGCTACCCAATCTGAGCGGCGGGCTTCGCAGCAATTTCTCAGTCAAGTCAATGATGACCTCGTCTCAATAAGCCAACAAAATACCCGTGCGCATGATCATGCGACACAACTACGGCTGGCACATCAAGGTGTCGATCAGCGCCTCGACCGCACCATTAACGATATTGAACACGAACTCAAACGGAAAGGCGCGGCAAAAGCCAACCCAGAAGCCGCATTAACCCAAGCGCTTGCAGAGCTGAAAGTGATCGCGCAAGAAAACAAAGCGCTCAAAAATCGCGAACAAGCCTTGGAAGAGCAGTTGGCACACAATCAGAACCAACTTAGCGCCTTAGCAGAGCAAACCCTCGATCAACATCGTCGCGTCGGCGACCAAGAACGTAAACGCCTGTTAGACCCGCTGACCCGCGTCTACAACCGTGCCGCCCTTAACGATCGTTTGGAGCATGAGTACCGGTTATGGAAAAAGTACCAGCGTGAGTTTTGCCTTGCCGTCATTGATCTTGACCACTTTAAACAAGTGAATCAACAATTTGGCTACGAAGTCGGTGATAAAGCGTTGAAAATTATCGCGCGCAGCATCTACCAATGTCTGCGCGACACCGACTTTATTGCCCGCTTTGGTGGCGAAGAGTTTGTCATTTTACTACCTGATGCGGATGATGAAACGCGGACCGATATTTTGGCCAATATTAGCCACACCATTCGCAAACTCCCGTTGAAGTTTAAAAACGAGCGCGTTTCAATTAGCGTCTCAATTGGTGCCACCCTCTTCCAAGGTGAGGACACCCCCACGCCGGTGCTAGAGCGTGCTGACCAAGCCCTCTATCAAGCGAAAAACAGTGGTCGCAACCAAATCATCTGGTGTTAATTTTTACTGGTCAATTGTGGCTAGCGTGTGTATTTTTAATTAACACACTGATTTTTATAGCACCGCTCGACAGCCTGGCTTGCGTTAAACAGGATGTCGGCGTGTAAGAGGTTGTCGCTATGATCACACACATTAGTCCGATTGGAACGATGGATCTGCTTTCTCAAATAGAGGTCGATCGTTTAAAAGCCAGCGCCAGCAGTGATCTGTACCGCTTATACCGCAACTGCTCATTGGCCGTTTTAAATTCAGGCAGCCATACAGACAGCTCCAAAGCACTTCTTGAAAAACACGCCAACTTTGAAATTCGCGTGTTGCGCCGAGAGCGGGGCATCAAACTCGAGCTGGTTAATCCACCGGATCATGCCTTTGTCGACGGTAAGATCATTCGCGGCATTCAAGAGCATATGTTCTCGGTACTACGCGACATTATTCACGTCAATGTGCAGCTCGAGCATAGTCCTGCCCTCAACCTCGATAGCTCACCACATATCACTAACTTAATATTCGGTATATTGCGTAATGCGAAAACGCTCCGCCCGCGAGTCGATCCTAATTTAGTGGTTTGCTGGGGGGGGCATTCAATCAACGACATCGAATATCAATACACGCGTGAAGTGGGTCATGAACTTGGTCTGCGTGAACTAGATATTTGTACGGGGTGTGGCCCTGGTGCGATGGAGGGGCCAATGAAAGGCGCAGCCATCGGCCATGCCAAGCAGCGCACGTATGACAGCCGCTTTATTGGCTTAACCGAGCCCTCTATTATCGCTGCTGAGCCGCCGAACCCCATGGTTAACGAGCTGGTGATCATGCCAGATATTGAAAAGCGCCTAGAGGCATTTGTCCGTATCGCGCATGGGATTGTCATTTTCCCAGGTGGCGCAGGGACAGCGGAAGAGCTGCTGTATATTCTTGGCATCATGATGCACCCTGATAACCGCTCACAGCCTTTGCCTATCGTGTTAACCGGCCCGAAAGAAAGTGAAGATTACTTTCGCGATATCGATGCCTTTATTCGTGATGTATTGGGCGAGGAAGCCACCCAATATTATGAAATCGTGATTGACGATCCAGCCAAAGCCGCACGATTAATGAAAAATGCCATGCCTGCCGTCAAAGAGCATCGCAAAGCCACCGGCGATGCCTACTCGTACAATTGGTCATTGAAAATCGAGCCGGACTTCCAACATCCCTTTGCGCCAACACACGAAAACATGGCTAACCTCAACTTGCACATGAATCAGCGCCCAGAGTTACTCGCTTCAGCGTTACGTCAGGCATTCTCGGGCATTGTGGCAGGGAATGTTAAAGACGAGGGGATGCGCAATATCGAGCAACACGGCCCATTTAAAATTGATGGGGACAAGTATTTGATGGCAAAAATGGACAAACTGTTACAAAGCTTCGTCGACCAACAACGGATGAAGCTGCCAGGCACCGCCTATGTGCCGTGCTATGAGATTGTTTCCTAGCCTTAACGCGCGCACTGAGCCGGCGAGCTATCGATAACCTGCATCTCGCAC
The DNA here is from genome assembly GCF_001996015.1 of Salinivibrio sp. ML198. Taxonomy (NCBI): domain Bacteria; kingdom Pseudomonadati; phylum Pseudomonadota; class Gammaproteobacteria; order Vibrionales; family Vibrionaceae; genus Salinivibrio; species Salinivibrio sp. ML198. The sequence continues at coordinate 68,896 of NZ_MUEZ01000013.1, read as the reverse complement.
ACTGCGTTATGCCACTAACACAGGTATAATGCGCGGCTCATGCTGCGCGTTATTACTGGTTTTTATTATGTCTAACCTCCATGTTGTCATTATCGATGCAATGAACCTCATTCGCCGTGTCCACGCGGCTCAGCCTGAAGGCGATGCCATCGACACCACGGTGAATGCCTGCCTCAAAACCCTCAATAAAATCATCAATCATAGCCAGCCGAGCCATATTATTGCTGTCTTTGATCACCTGGGTAATGATCGTGGCTGGCGCGCAGAGATCTTGCCGGCATACAAACAACACCGTAAACCAATGCCTGCAGTACTCGAGCAAGGGTTAGATGCGATTCAAGATGCATTTTGGCAGCACGGCGTCGACTCGTTGCTTTCTCAAGGCGATGAAGCTGACGACATGATTGCCACCCTGGCTTTAAAAGTGGCCGAGCGCCGGCAAGATGTCACAATCGTATCGACTGACAAAGGCTACTGTCAGCTATTGCAACCGACAGTCAGGATCCGCGATTACTTTCAGCAGCGCTGGTTAGATCTCGCCTTCGTCCAATCACAATTCGGCGTTCGTCCAGAGCAGCTTTGCGATTTTTGGGGGCTCGCAGGGATCAGCAGTAGTGAGATAAGTGGCGTGCCAGGGATCGGTCCCAAAACGGCCGCCAGCTTGCTGAGCGACTATGCCACTATCGATGCAGTGTTCGCTGCTGAGGATCTGGCACCAAAGTGGCAAAAAAAACTCAACGGTCATTATGAGCTGGCTCAACGTTGTAAAAAGGTCGCGCAACTAAAAACGGATATCCCACTAGGCTTTAACCTACAAGATATCCGTTTTGAACCTGCCGCTGAGGGCCAACCCTCGTAACCGTATTCAGTGGTGATGAAGTTCAGTGGTGATGAATAAGTATAAAGCCGGTATGCGGTGCTAAGATAGGCCCACACTGCTGCATCTAGCGCTGACGTTTTACCCGCCGTAAGTGCACCGTGATTTCCTCGCGATCATGGTACAGATGCTTCGCGCGCATTTCATACGCCACCTTGTAGTCATCAAGAAATGCACCTAAGGTGTCGAGGTTCTCCGTCACCTGCTCATAGCGGCGGCTCATGGGCAATTTCAAATTAAATATTGCTTCTTTTGCCCACCCTTCAATCAGCCACTCACCCATCAATTGGGCCACACGAGAAGGCTTTTCAATCATATCGCACACCAGCCAAGTGACATTTTTTCGCGTAGGCTCAAATTTAAATCCATCTTCGGCGTGATGAAACACTTGCCCTGTATCCATGAGCTGTTCATCCATCGCCCCGTTATCCACCGCGTGGACAAACATCGAGCGCTTGACCAATTGATAGGTCCAACCTCCCGGACACGCACCTAAATCGACCGCCCACATGCCGGGCGCTAAACGCGTCTCCCATTCTTGCTTGGGAATAAAGTGATGAAATGCCTCTTCCAATTTTAAGGTGGAGCGACTCGGCGCATCAGCCGGAAACTTCATGCGTGGTAACCCCATATAATGCGGGGAGTTATTGGTTGTCAGTGAATAGCCGATCAAACAGGTGCCTGGGGCGGTAAAGCACACGTGGATCACCGGCTTTTTCGGGTTATCCTTTGCCAGCATCACGCCTTGCTTACGTAGCGCCTGACGCAATGGCACGGTGAACTTACGACAGAATTTCAACAGGGCTTTCGCTTCATCATTATCTGGGGTTTCCACCCGTAAGTCGCCGCCTTTGGGTAAGCGCTCGCCCACTGCCAAAATCGGTGAGATACGATCGTCAGGGTCGAGCTCAGAAAGAGACGCGGTGATAGCGATCATTTGCCGGGCAAAAATCAGTGAGTCTAGCGGGAGATCACGAACAACACGCTCGGCATCGCCCTCTTGGTAACACTCAAACAGGACATACGCACTGTTATTGACCACGCGCGGGAACCCATATACCCCCATGTCGGTGGTTTTTTGTTGGATCTCTGCGGCACAGTCTTTCTCAAACCCCGCACGACAATAAAGCAGAACCTGATTCATAACACCCTCTGGCTCGAACATATCACCACGCTGTGTGGCGGTAAAAATAAGCTGCGCATTATATCTGCCATCCAGACCAGAAAGAAATGCCCGCGAGGCTTTTATTCATGTCAGCGGACTCAGCGCTGATAAGAACGCCAGGCTCCTATGGCTAGCCCCACCCAGCCGATCAGAAAGCTCACACCTCCCATTGGGGTAATGGGCCCAAGCCAATGCCAAGATGTCAGCGCCAGGAGGTATAAGCTACCACTAAACGCCACAACACCGATAAGCCAAGCCCAAGCCACAATGGCAAAACAGCGAGAAGAAACCTGGGAGGCGACACCGCAAATCCCCAATAAGGCGAGACTGTGCCACATTTGGTAGTCTACGCCCGTTTTAAAAATCGCTAACTGATAATCTGACAGCACCGCTTTTAATCCATGCGCGGCAAAAGCGCCTAGCCCCACGGCTAACCCTGCGCCGATCGCCGCTACACACACCCAATGATGTAATTTCATCCTTGCTGACCTTGTTGTTCAATAAACCGATGTAGGCTATCCACCGCCCACTGGCGATTGCCTGACTCTGTATACCCTGAGGCTTTACGAGGCTTAAAGCTATGATCGCCATCCGGGACAACAATCACTTGAACCGAGGGAGACAGCGGATAATGCATCACTTCGTCTTCACGGCCGAACGTATCGCGTGCACCTTGTATAATCAGCAGTGGACGCTCAACGGTCGCCAGATGCGCTCCTTTATACTTTTCCGGCTTCCCTGGGGGATGGAATGGAAAGCCCAAACAAATCCCCCCACTGACAGAGGCATGATCAGTCAAATGACTCGCCATACGCCCACCCATCGACTTACCAGCTAACCATAATCGGCTCCCAGCAGGGCGCAAACCATCCACGTGCTCAATCACAGACTCAAAATGGGCAAGTAATTTTGGAGCGCGATCGGGCGGGCGCTTTTTTCCCTCTTGATCGCGCTTTTCCATATAGGGAAAGTTAAATCGCACCACTTTGCAGTGTTTCCCTATCCGCGCGGCCATATCAGCCATGAACTCGTGATCCTTTCCAGCGCCCGCACCATGGGCAAAAATCACCCAGTCTGTTGCCGTTTCCGGCCCGTCAACCTCTAAACCTGTCATAAATTCATTTTCTCTTGTTCTTTCGCTGCCGTCGCCAACATCCATTCTCGGAATGCGGTAATACGTCCGGTATCAGCATCGCGTTGCTGGCTGACCAAGTAGAAGCCATTATCGCTCTTTAGTACTTGCTCGAAAGGCTGAACCAAGCGCCCAGATGCTAACTCTGGTTGAGAAAGCACATTGTTTCCTAGCGCGACACCTTGCCCATGTGCCGCCGCCTGCAACACCATGGATGAGTGACTAAAAATCGGCCCATGCTCAACATTCACCTCACTAAGTTGATGGGCTTTCGCAAATGCTTTCCATTCTTTACGCGAGCGGTCATGCAATAAAACATGATGAACCAAATCATCTGGGGTTTGTAGAGGCTGCCCTGACTCCAGTAGCAGTGGAGAACACACAGGCAACAAGCATTCTTGATACAAAAGATCGCAGCGCAATCCCGTCCAGTGTCCCCGGCCATAGTAAATGGCAACATCGACATCATCGGTCAGAGACCCTTCTTCCAAATCAACCGCTTTTATCCGAACATCAATATCAGGATGCGCTGTATTAAAATCAGCTAATCGAGGTACTAGCCATTGAATCGCAAAACTGGGCGGCAAACTAATCGTCAGCGCCCCTTTGGCACTGCGTTCCAGCACTTTATCCGTCGCATAGGAAAGCTCAGAGAAAATATCTTTTATATCAAGAAAGTACCCTTGTCCTTCTTCGGTCAATAGTAACGAACGGTTACGCCGGCGGAAAAGCTTCAAACCAAGAAACTCCTCTAATGCCTTGATTTGATGACTGACTGCCGCTTGAGTCACAAACAGCTCTTCTGCCGCTCGCGTAAAGCTCAAATGTCGTGCGGCTGCTTCAAACACACGCAGCGCGTTGAGTGGGGGAAGACGCCTCGCCATATGCTGACACCTCTATGCATTAATTTTTCTAATCGTTGGCATTATAAATTGTCGATTGCTGATATACCAGCAAACTCCTATAGTGCTCCCCGCATCCACTTGTGACGTCTCTCTATTTAGACTGTTTCCGTGGTTGCGATGTTGTGTTTGCATTTGTCTAACACTGGTTAGACAGGTAGTCGTATCTACCACTTTTAACTTCCTGTATTTTGACATTGTCTGTCATTACATATTTGTTGGCACTGAGCGTCGCTCAGTGCTTTTTTTTGTCTGTAATAAGGCGCGAACCAACAACAGACTTGAGTTACATCCACGAGATAGCGATCATAGACGGGATTTTATTTCGGACGATAACTATGACCGACGGTTTTGATCCCCATTTCCTACGCGCCCAGTTTCCCGCTTTTGATACGCCAGGCTGGGTATATCTAGACAGTGCTGCTACTGCCCAAAAGCCGCAGTCAGTGATTGATGCGATCAGTCGCAGCTATATGATGCCGGTTGCAAACGTCCATCGAGGCCAGCACCAAGCGTCCCTCTCCGCAACCGAACAGTTTGAGCAAGCGCGGCGAGATGTAGCACATTTTATCGGTGCCAACCCACACAATATCGTCTGGACCCGGGGCGCGACAGAAGCCATTAATCTGATCGCCTATGGCCTAAGCCACTCGCTTACCCCACAAGACGAGATCCTGGTCAGCGAAATGGAGCACCATGCCAACCTGATCCCTTGGCAATTGATGGCACAACGCACGGGCGCTCAACTGGTAAAAATCCCCTGCTGCCCTCGCACGGGGCACTTAGATATGAAGGTATATCAGCAACGCTTAACCGCACGGACACGCATTGTTGCGATCAGTCATGTCAGCAATGTCACCGGCACCCGCCATCCTATCGAGGAAATGACCCAGCTGGCGCACAAAGTTGGTGCAACCGTGATCATTGATGGCGCACAGGGTATCGTCCATGAGCCTATCAGTATGCAAACACTGGACACTGACTATTATGTTTTTTCGGGCCATAAACTTTATGGTCCCACAGGAATTGGCGTCTTGTATGGAAAATCAGAAGCGCTGAGCGCGCTCTCGCCTTTCCACGGGGGTGGGAAGATGATCACAGACGTGTCGTTTGACCATCATAGTCTCGCCCCCATTCCCGCCCGTTTTGAAGCAGGCACGCCTAACACCGCCGGCGCAATTGGCCTTGCCGCTGCTATTCATTGGCTCCAACAACAAGACAGCCAAGCAGTGGAGGCACACATAGCAAGCTGTTACCAACAACTTATAGAAGCTTTACGCACGAGGCCGCGCATTCATTTAATCGCGCCACAGGCGACCAGTTCTATGGTCTCTTTTGTCGTGCGTGACGAGCATCATGCCGATGTAGCTGAATTGTTGGCCCAGCAAGGTATTGCTGTTCGCTCTGGCCATCATTGTGCCCACCCTTTTATTAAGGCGCTTGGGGTCGATGGCACCATCAGGGTCTCTCTGGCGGCCTACAATACACACCAGGATATCGCACAGTTTATTGCAGCATTAGATAAGACCCTGGATCTACTCGACATTTAATCATAAGGCAGGATAGACAATGGCGTTACCCCATCACCCTTTTGGCACCGAGCTTAACCAAGCGACGGTCACCGAGATGCTCGCGCAACACACCAGCTGGGAAGATAAATACCGACAATTGATTTTGTGGGGAAAACGGCTACCAACCTTTACTGATGCACAAAAACAAACAGCAAGCCAAGTACACGGCTGTGAGAGCGCGGTTTGGTTTCTCCATCAGGCAGAGGGGGACACCCATTACTTTGCCGCCGACTCCAACGCCAGAATTGTTAAAGGCTTATTAGCGATCGTGCTTGCCTGTGTTCACGGTCAACACGGTAATGCCATTCATACCCTCGATATAGACCGCATTTTCCAGCAAGCGGGACTGGCGCACCATTTAAGTGAGTCACGCACCAATGGCTTGCACGCTATCATTGAATACATTCATCAGGTCACTCGTTAGTTCTTTATCCACGTGGTGGCGTGTCGCCACCGCTCTCCACTCAACGCACAAGCAGTGATCATTTTCTGACCACCCTGTCCATTTAAAAAGGCAGACTTCAACATAAACCCACCAACCTGACCACTAATGCAATCCATTTCATGGACTTAGTCAAGCAGTGGGCAATTCGATTTAAAACCAACAAAAACAAACACAAAACAAACATTATTTTAACAATTGATTGCAGTATTTCCTCATTAGTATGACCAAGATCTCGAATGCGGAACATGGGGTTTTTATACTTTGCGTATTTGTCTAGATTCGTTAGCTTAGAAGCAGGCAGTCATAAAAGGGTCACACCAATCCGTTAGGCTGCCTAACAATATCGGCAGCATGATAAGTTGATTTTTGGCACAACTATTGCTGCTGTGAGAAAAAGATGACTGTAATTCTGGTTTGAAGTGGTTCCAGATGCGGCTTCAGGCATCTCGTTTAGTTTGCTTGTTGTAGTGAATGGAGTCATAAATGAAAAAACTGGCATTAGTAACCGGCGCGAAAGGCGGGATAGGATCAGCAATTACCGAGAAATTGGTGGAAGATGGATACCGCGTCATCGCGACCCACTTTACAGGGGGAGCGGAGTGCGCCCAAGAGTGGTTTGACGAAAAGAAATTTAACCACGACCAAGTTCGTTTGTTTGAGCTTGATGTCACCGATACCGAACAATGCGCCTCACGGATTGCTAAGCTACTCGAGGAAGAAGGCACGGTGGATGTACTGGTAAACAATGCTGGTATTACCCGCGACAGTGTGTTCAAGAAAATGAATGCCTCACAATGGCATGATGTCATTAATACCAACCTCAACAGCCTCTTTAACGTCACTCAGCCCTTGTTCGCCGCCATGTGCGAAAAAGGAGGAGGACGCATCATTAATATCTCATCCGTCAATGGCCAAAAAGGCCAATTTGGCCAAGCCAACTATGCCGCCGCCAAAGCCGGCATGATGGGCTTTAGTAAGTCACTCGCGGCAGAAGGGGCGCGGGCCGGTGTCACTGTCAACGTCGTGGCGCCAGGCTATACCGCGACACCAATGGTTACCGCCATGCGCGACGATGTGTTGGAGTCAATCACCAACCAGATCCCGATGAAGCGCTTGGCCAAGCCAGAAGAAATTGCGGCATCGGTGGCTTACCTTGCCAGCGACGCAGGCGCTTACATTACGGGTGAGACGCTGTCGGTAAACGGCGGCCTCTACATGCAATAAATCAAGGATAGATTGATGGAACGTATTTTTATTGTGGCGGCAAAACGCACCGCCATCGGTGCCTTCTCAGGCACGCTCAAAGACGTCCCAACGGGGCAACTGGCCGCTTACGCCATTAAAGGCGCGCTAAGTGAAACATCACTTGCCCCAACCGCGATTGATGAAGTCATCGTGGGTAACGTGGTCAGCGCAGGACAAGGGATGGGGATCGGTCGTCAAGCTGCGATTTACGCGGATATCCCGACCCATGTCCCTGCGTATTCAATCAATATGGTCTGTGGTAGCGGCATGAAAAGTATCATGGATGCTGTCACCCATATCCGAGCCGGCGATGCACAGGTTGTCGTCGCGGCTGGGGTTGAAAACATGTCACAAATCCCATTTGCGGCAGCGGGCAACCTCCGCACTGGACAAAAAATGGGCAACTTCGCCATGAAAGACTTGCTCATTAATGACGGACTTACCGATGTGTACAACCAATATCACATGGGAGTCACCGCCGAAAACGTTGCCAAAGAAGTCGGGATTACCCGTGAGCAACAAGATAGCTTTGCGCTTAGCAGCCAACAAAAAACCGTTTCAGCCATTGAAGCGGGTCGGTTTAAAGATGAAATCATCCCGATTGAGATTAAGCAGCGCAAGCAAACCATTACTTTTGATACCGATGAGTACCCAAAAGCAGACGCCACGCTAGAGGGCCTCAGCAAGCTGCGCCCAGCATTTGATAAAGAAGGCTCAGTAACGGCCGGTAACGCCTCGGGTATCAATGATGGCGCGAGTGCGGTGATCCTCGCGTCTGAGTCCGCAGTCAAAGAGCACGGGCTGACACCACTCGCAGAAGTTGCCGCCTACGCTCAGCACGGTGTCGATCCGAGCATCATGGGCTTAGGCCCAGTGGGGGCTGTCAATACGGCATTGGAGAAAGCCAACCTGACTCTCGACACCATTGATTTATTTGAGCTTAATGAAGCATTTGCAGCACAAGCACTGGGGGTCATACACCAATTGGCGGAGCACCACAAAACAACACCTGATGCGATATTGGCGCGTGCCAATGTCAACGGCGGTGCCATTGCACTCGGTCATCCGCTCGGGGCATCAGGTAACCGGATTGTGGTGACCTTGCTACACGAGCTCGCGCGAAGAGGCGAAACCCACGGGGTGGCTTCTTTGTGTATTGGCGGCGGCATGGGTACAGCTTTAATTGTTAAGCGTACACAAGCATAAACGGACACTTGCGACCTTGGGTTAGAAACCCATACACAACACTATCAGGAGATACACCATGTACACAGATATGTTTAAAGCGTTTTCTGAGCAATCTGAAAAAGCCCTGGCTCCCTATGTTAATTTCAACAAGTTGGTAGCCAAAAATGTTGAGACGCTGACTGAGCTACAAATGAATGCTATGCGCACCTATAGCGAGCTCGGTCTAGAGCAAATGAAAGCAGCCAGCGAAGTGAAAGATGTCTCAAGTATGACGTCATTCAGCAGCCAACAGCTGGCCGCTTTGACCAAGCTGTCTCAGCAAATGATGGATGACAGCGCCAAGCTGCAAAACATCGCCAAAGAGTTTAAAGAAGATATCGACAAACTCACGGCTGAGAATATGAAAGCCGGCACCCCAGCATAAAGGCAGGGTTTTTGCACTAGTGCCTGCTGTCATTGACGGCAGGCCTTTGTAGTGCTTATCCGATCAAGAGGGCAAGACTATGTTTCATCACTTCTTTTCGGACTACCTTGCCAGGCTGCAAGAACAAAACCAGCAATGGTGGCAGGATCTTGAGCAGGGCAAGGCAGCCGTAAATACACCGTTCAATCAAGCCATGCAGGAAGTCAGCCTGCAAGACACTGCTCAGTTGCTGGAAGGCGCGGCTCAACAACCCGCTGCACTTCTACAAGTGCAAATGCAGTGGTGGGAACAACAGATGCAAATCTGGCAGAACGCCATGCTCGCGCGTGATAACACGGGAGAGGTAGTGAGCGAAGGCAGCGACGATAAACGTTTTAAGGATAAGGCTTGGCAGGAAGATGTCCTTTACAACTTTATCAAACAGTCCTATCTGCTGTTTGGGCGTACCTATATGGAAACCATCGATGCCATTGAAGGCCTTGATGATAAAACCCGTGAACGTCTCTCATTTTTCTCACGCCAAGCGATTAACGCCATGGCCCCAAGTAATTATATTGCGACTAACCCTGAACTGCTCAAAATGACATTGGAGTCTCAGGGCGAAAATCTACTGCGCGGCATGGAACAGCTTAAGCAGGATATGGAGTCTAGTGCGGATATTCTTAAAGTGCGCATGACCAATAATAACGCGTTTCGCGTGGGTGATGATGTAGCCAACACACCTGGCGACGTGGTGTATAAAAATGAGTTATTCGAACTCATTCAGTATCGTCCGATGACGGAAAAAGTGCATACCACCCCCATCTTGGTCGTGCCTCCGTTCATCAACAAATACTATATTCTCGACTTACGCGAGAAAAACTCACTGGTTCGTTGGTTGGTTGAACAAGGGCATACGGTATTCTTGATGTCCTGGCGTAACCCCTCTGCCGAACAAGCCGAAATTGGTTTCGAAGACTACGTGACCCAAGGCACCGTCAAGGCGGTCAGTGCCATCGAAGACATTACCGGCCAATCGCAGATTAACGGTGTGGGTTACTGTATCGGTGGTACCGTTCTGGCTTGTACTATCGCCTACTATGCCGCGAAGCGCATGAAAGCACGGATTAAATCGGCGAGTTTCTTCACCACCTTACTCGACTTCTCGCAGCCGGGGGAAATTGGTGCCTACATCAATGACAGCTTGATTCGAGCCATTGAAGCGCAAAACACGGCGCGTGGTTATATGGATGGCCGTTCACTCAGCGTCACCTTCAGCCTACTTCGTGAAAACAGCTTGTACTGGAACTACTATATTGAGAATTACCTCAAAGGTAACAGTCCTGTCGACTTTGATTTGCTGTATTGGAACAGTGACAGCACCAATGTCGCCGCGAAGACACATAACTTTATCCTGCGCGATTTGTACCTTGAAAACAAACTGGTGCAGGACAAGGGGGTGAAAGTTGGAGGTGTCTGGATTGATCTCAATAAGATCAAAGTGCCCAGCTATTTCATTTCAACCAAAGAAGATCACATCGCGCTTTGGCAAGGCACCTATCGTGGTGCACTGAATGTTGGCGGGAATAAAACCTTTGTACTGGGCGAGTCAGGGCATATTGCCGGTATCGTGAACCACCCCGTGAAGAAAAAATACGGTTTTTGGACCAACGATAGCTTGCCTGATAGTGCCGATGAGTGGCTCGATAATGCGTCACATCACACTGGCTCTTGGTGGACCCACTGGGAAAAATGGTTACGTAGCTACAGTCCAGAAGAACAAGTGGAGCCATACTCTATAGGCTCTGAGACCTATCCTGTGCTTGATACGGCGCCCGGCGAATATGTTCGCCACGTCCTGCCTATTGAAGCGGAGGCTCAGCAAGCTCAGGCAACGCCAACCCCTGAAGAAGAACAGGCCTGATCAAACGTCACAGCCTGCGTCTCAATATTGAGAATAGTGGTGCACACTCGGTGGTAAACGCTGAGGTGCACCTTTTTTTATATGATTGAACTACACTCAAAGCCATGGAAGCAAAACGGTGTAGCGTCAATATGAGATGGGCATGGTACTGTCTATTAACCACTCTTCTTTTCATTTCGATGAGCGTACAGGCTCAAACACTGCGCCTGACATCGGGTGAATATGCCCCCTTTATTACTCAGACTGTGCCTGATGGAGGCCCGATCACTGAAATCGTGATGCAGGCGGCGCAAGAGGCAGACATCGCGGTATCACTGGGTTATTTCCCATGGCATCAGTCGATGAATCTCGCTCAAACCGGCGAATGGGACGGCACCATAGGCTGGGCCTACACACAAGAACGTGCGAATAACTTCATCTACTCGGACCCAATTTATACCGAAAGCGTTGGCTTTTTCTACCTTACCGAACGCGAGTTTGATTGGCAGTCCCCACAAGATCTAGATGGCTTTGCCATCGGGGTGACCAAAGGCTTTATTGACGTTAAGACACTGACTGAACTGCAAAAGTCAGGCGTCGACGTTAAAATCCAAGAATTCCTTGATGAAAAATCAAAAATCGATGCGCTACTCGCTCAGCAAATCGACTTGGCGTTAGGCAACATAGACGTACTCAAAAGGGTGATCGCACAAGAGGTGGCCCCTAGCCAAAAACAAAACGTTGCCCATCATCCGCGACCAATAAGAATTACCCCGCTGTACGTTTTATTTAGCCGACAAACAAAGCAAAGCTATGATCAGGCAGAGCGCTTTAACAAAGCATTACGGCGACTCAAAGCGGATGGGCGGTATCAAATGATCTGGAGTCATTTTCGCCACGCCCACTACAATCATTAGGCCTTGGCCGTAACGACGTTTTATATCTTGGAGGTGTTATGCGGCGAATACTGCTCGTGACCCTGCTCCTTTATTTACCTTCCATCGCCGCCGCACAGGTTCAGCTAAAATTGTTGGCAGGCGATTACCCCCCTTTCCTCTCAGATCGCTTAGCGCATCAAGGGGTGATTGCCTATATCGTTAAAGAGGCAGGGAAGCGACAAGGGCTAGAGATAGAGATCGCGTTTACACTTTGGCAGCAAGCAAAAATGAAGGCGCAAGAAGGCGCGGTTCATGGGACCGTTGGCTGGGGCTACACCCCAAAACGTGAAAATGACTTTGTTTACTCTGCTCCCATTTATACCGAAACCGTGGTGTTTTTTCATCTCAAAAACCGACACTTTGATTGGCAGTCGTTAGCCAGCCTAAACGGCTTACGCGTCGGGATCAGCGAGAGCTATATAGAAGATGCCATGCTGGCAAACTTTAATCAGCAAGGTGGCGACGTGGTGATACGCCGCTATCCTAACGAAGTCGAGAAGCTGCGAAGCTTACTCACTGGCGAAACCGATGTGATTATTGGTAACCAATATGTAGTGATGGATATCCTACGCACTGTGATGCCTGATGACACGCGTCAGCACATTACTTTTCACCCTACCCCTCTGCGTGTCACCCCCCTTCATGTTCTACTGAGTCGCCAGCATCCTGAGAGCACACGCTGGGTAGAACGCTTAAACCGTGGTATTCATCAACTCAAAAGCAGTGGCGATTACCAAAGAGCATGGAGTGCGTTTCGTATGGGCGAATTTGGCTTACGCGCCCTTCCCCCAGAGTAAAGCAGACTCAGCTAGCCTGATCGCGACGCTGATCAGCAGCGATTAGCTTTTGTAAAATGCGCGAGACAGCGACAAAACCAAAACTCGCGGTCACCATGGTTGCCGCCCCAAAACCACTGGCACAGTCCATGCGTTTGGGTCCCTCGGCTGACACTTTGCTTTCACACACACTGCCATCAGGCTGAGGGTATTTGAGCTGCTCGGTAGAATACACGCAATCAATGCCAAACTTACGTCCCTGGGTTTTCGTGAAGCCATGAAAACGACGAAGGTTATTACGCAGCTTCGCCGCGAGCGGGTCTTGAATCGTTTTAGTCAAATCCGCCACTTGGATCTGAGTGGGGTCGATCTGTCCACCCGCACCACCCACGGTAATGACTTTGATTTTGTGCCGCTTGCAGTGAGCCAATAGAGCCGTTTTGGGCTTGATGCTATCGATAGCATCAAGCACATAATCAAAGCGCTTGTCGATGTACTCAGCAATATTATCCGGCGAGATAAAGTCATCAATCACAGTCACTTGGCATTCTGGATTGATCGCCGTGACACGCTCGGCCATCACCTCGCTTTTACTTTGGCCGATAGTCTCTTTCAGTGCATGAATTTGACGATTGGTGTTGGTGACACACACATCATCCATATCAATTAATGTCATTGCCCCCACACCGGTTCGCGCTAACGATTCTGCCGCCCACGAGCCAACACCACCAATGCCAATCACACAGATGTGGCTTTGACTAAATACTTCGAGCGCACGCTGGCCGTAGAGCCTTGCGGTGCCTCCAAAACGTTGCCAATAGGCATCTGATAACTGGCGTGTCATACCCGTCTCTTTGTTCATCAAACCGAGGGGCGTTATACCGACTTGCTCGATAATTGTCTAGCGGGATCCCGCGCAAAGCGGTCACAAAGCCAATGCACAACTTGGCTAACGCCTGCGGCGCGCTGCTTGTAGCTTGCACTGTAGAGGTAATAACCATAGCCGCTATCAATACCTAGCCCCAAAGGGTTCACGACTTTTCCTTGTCGTAGACTGGTTGTCGCCATAAAGGTAGGAATTAATGCCATCCCCATGCCTTGCTGCACCCCCTCCAATGCCATAAAAAAGTGCTCAAACCCCGCGCCATACTGCGGGTTGCTATCCGTTAAGCCAAATTGCTGCCAAAAATGTTCCCACAGTGTCGGCCTGGTCAGGTGAGAAAGCACCGGCACCGTAGCAAGTAGCGCCGCACGCTCAATAGGCTGAGGGACAATAGCGGCAGCGGCTAATAAAGATAGGTGTTCATTAGCCAGACAGGTTGACTGGGAGCCTGCTTGTTGATGTGGCTGGCAACGGATGAGGATATCAACCTCTTTTTCTTTCCCCTGCGGAATAGAATCACTCGCGCTGACCGTCACCGATACCGACGGATAACGAGCTTTAAAGTCTTGTAGTTGCGGGATTAACCACAGACTGGCAAAAGATGGCGGCACCAGCAAGCTGACCGACTCTTGCTGGACACTCTGTTGACGTGCGTAAGCCGTCGCGTTGGCAATTTCATGGATCCCTGAGGAGACTGATTGAAGATAAGTCTCTCCAATGGCATTGAGCACCACCCCATACGCAGTCCGCGTAAACAAGGGTTGTCCAATCCACTGCTCTAGCTGTTGGATTTGTTTACTGATAGTACTTTGACTGACATGCAATACCTTAGCCGCTTCCGAAAAGCTGCCTTGCTGGGCGACCACTACAAACGCTTGTAACACTCGCATCGATGGCAAACGCGCTTCCATTCCCATTCCTTTTTTTCATGCCTGGTGAAAATATATCCTTTGTCGCGCAAAATACAATCGGTTCATACTCATGTGCAAACGTCACTATGAGGCAATCGTATGAGCCACGTATTTCATCGCCACTGTCATCACGAGCTTCCTACTATCGCGAGCGGTCACGGCATGTATCTGACTGACACGCAGGGAAAGCGCTACCTAGATGCATGTGGCGGTGCCGCGGTATCTTGCCTTGGTCATCATCATCCTGCGGTATTGGATGCGATTCGCGCCCAACTCGAGGCTATTCCCTATGCGCATACTGGCTTTTTTACCTCCGAGACCAGTGAAGCACTGGCCGACATACTCACTGACTTAGCACCGGCGACGATCAATCATGCCTACTTGGTCAGTGGCGGATCAGAGGCGATGGAAGCGGCATTAAAACTGGCACGTCAATATTGGGTGGAAGTTGGCCAGCCGCAGCGCCAACACTTTATTGCCCGACGCCAAAGCTACCACGGCAACACACTTGGCGCGCTGTCCGTGGGAGGTAACGCATGGCGTCGCGCGCCCTTTGCACCTTTATTAATGGATACCAGTCTGATTGCTCCCTGTTACGCCTATCGCGATCAGCGTCCCGATGAGACCGCTTACGAATATGGTCAGCGGGTGGCCAACGAACTTGAAGCCATGCTGTTAGAAAAAGGTCCGGAGAATGTCATCGGGTTTGTGGCTGAGCCTGTCGTTGGCGCGACAGCTGGCGCATTGACGGCCGAAGCAGGCTACTTTACGCGTATTCGTGAGATCTGCGACCAATACAATATTTTGCTGATCCTTGATGAAGTAATGTGCGGTACGGGACGCACTGGGCGCTTTTTCGCCTTTGAGCATGAACATATCGTTCCAGATATAGTGGCTATCGCCAAAGGGCTAGCCGCCGGTTATCAGCCTATTGGCGCGACGCTTGTGGCTGACCCTATCTACAACGCGATCGCTAACGGCTCGGGCTTTTTCCAACATGGCCACACCTTTATGGCACACCCTACTGCCTGTGCTGCAGGGCTCGCCACATTAAAAGCAATCCAGCAAGATAGTCTAATAGACGCCGCCGGCCAGCAGGGAGAGGCGTTAAAAGCCACCCTCACTCATCATTTTCATTCCCATCCTTTTGTCGGCGACATTCGTGGCCGAGGACTCTTTCTCGCGCTTGAGTTGGTGGCAGATAAAGCGTCAAAGCAGCCTTTTTCGTCTACATTGCCGCTAGCGAAACAAATCAAACAAACTGCGCTGGAAAACGGCCTGATGTGCTATCCCATGGTCGGCACCATTGATGGCAAACAAGGGCACCATATTTTATTGGCGCCTCCCTACATCATTAAACAGCCACACATTGATGAGATAGCCGAAAAACTAAGGATAACCTTAGACACCTGTTTGCCACACTAAGCAGTCTGTCTTGCTCTCAACCCAGGCTTAAGGAGAAAAGATGACCGATACACGCACCATCATGGTTGCCCCCAATGGCGCGCGGCTGCAGCCTTCCCAGCATCATGCCGTCCCCATTGATACGCCATCACTGATTAACTGCCTGCAAGCATGCGCTGACGCCGGTGCCGCCATGGCGCACATTCATGCACGAGATGAGTCTGGCGCGCATAGTTTGGACCCCATTCTCAATCATCGGCTTTATCAGCAAGTCCAAGATGCGGTCGGTGATCGCATGGTCATTCAACTCACGACCGAAGCCGTGGGTCGCTATCGCCCCTCAGAGCAAATCGCGTTAGTGAAAGCCGTTAAGCCTGAGGCCGTCTCCATTGCGCTAAGAGAGCTGGTACCTGATCCCTCCGAAACCACCGAGGCCAGAACATTTTTTGCGTGGCTACATCACCATGCTGTTTACACGCAGTTTATTCTCTATCACCCCCAAGATGTGGCGCGCTATCGTCAGCTACGTCACTCCGGCATTATCCCGCCAAAGGGGCACCATTTACTGTTCGTCGCAGGCCGGGATCAAAGCCCCCCATTTGGCTACCCAGAAGACATCATCGCCATGTGGCAAGCGCTCCCCGACCATGACAACCTGCGATGGTCAGCCTGTGCATTTGGCCACCATGAGATCCGCTGTCTAACGACCGCCGCGCTCCTGGGAGGAGACATACGAATCGGCTTTGAAAACAACACCCAACGCGTTGATCAACGCCAGGCCATAGATAACGCAGCTCAGATCACAGATTTACGCAACACACTGGAAAAGCTGGGATATTGTACTAAACCTGTACAAGCACTAAGGCAAACCATGACCCAATCGTTTTAACCCAATACAATTGCTTGCAAATATTGTTAAAAGATTGAAAAAATAGCGCG
Organism: Salinivibrio sp. ML198; assembly: GCF_001996015.1. Lineage (NCBI taxonomy): Bacteria > Pseudomonadati > Pseudomonadota > Gammaproteobacteria > Vibrionales > Vibrionaceae > Salinivibrio > Salinivibrio sp. ML198. Next base: position 52,214 of record NZ_MUEZ01000013.1, on the reverse strand, counting down.
GTGACACTTTTTTGTCATATTGTCATTGAGTGTTATACAACTTCGAGGGTGCGCCCGGATAGCAACCTCTAACTTAAAAAGGAATCTTAAGCATGAAAGCGATGAAACCTACCCTGATTGCGCTCGGCTTTTCTGCCGCACTAGGAACCGCGGCAAGCGCGCAAGCGAACCAGTTTGTGACCATTGGTACTGGCGGTGTGACTGGTGTTTATTACCCAACAGGTGGCGCTATTTGCCGTCTCGTCAATAAGAGCAAAGATGACCACGGCATCCGCTGCTCGGTAGAGAGTACAGGCGGTTCAATCTACAACATCAACACCATTCGTGCTGGCGAGCTCGATATGGGTATCGCCCAATCTGACTGGCAGTACCATGCTTACAAAGGCACCAGCAAATTTAAAGATCAGGGCGAATTCAAAGAGCTTCGCGCCGTTTTCTCTATTCATCCAGAACCGTTTACCGTGGTAGCACGTGCCGATGCGGGCGTAAAAACCTTTGATGATCTGGAAGGCAAGCGCGTTAACATTGGTAACCCTGGCTCGGGCCAACGTGGCACTATCGAAGTATTGATGGATCAAATGGGCTGGGATATGGACAAGTTCGGCCAAATTTCTGAGCTAAAAGCGGCCGAGCAATCCAAAGCGCTGTGTGATAACAAAATTGATGCCATGGTGTACACCGTGGGTCACCCAAGTGGTGCTATCCAAGAAGCGACTACCGCATGTGACAGCGTATTGGTTGAAGTCGCGAACGATGCAGCTAAACAGCTGATTGAAGATCGTGACTATTACCGCCAAGCCACTATCCCTGGCGGTATGTACCGCGGTAACGACAACGACGTCACCACGTTTGGTGTGGGTGCGACGTTCGTTTCTTCCACACAAGTTCCAGAAGACGTTATCTACAACGTGGTTAAAGCGGTATTTGAAAACTTTGATGACTTCCGCCGTCTCCACCCAGCGTTCGCTAACCTGAAGAAAGAAGAAATGGTACAAGACGGCCTGTCTGCACCACTTCACCCAGGTGCAGCGCGTTACTACCGTGAAGCCGGGTTGATTGAATAATCAAACCCCGCTTACCAAAAAGCGAGCGTTAGACGCTCGCTTTTTTATTTTCTAAGGGCCTCACCTAACCCGTTATTATGGCTGGCTCACCATTTGTGGCGCTAAGGCGTCCAGTTTCCAAACCCGACCAAAGTGCTTGTAGTGCCCGGCTTGCTCGCCTGCTTTACGGCCCATACCATGATACAAGTCCAGATGATTCTCTTTCACCGCGCCACCGGTATCTAATGCCATCAGAAGCTTTAATACATGCTCGCCCGTCCATTTGCCTTGCTCATCCAACTGAGGCACTTCAGCCAGTAACACAGTGCCCATGGGTAAATAACGTCTATCCGCCGCCACTGACGCCCCGGCTTTCAATGGAATACCTGCCGTACCACTGACAGGATCAGCTGCCTTAGGGGTAAAGAAAACATAAGAGGGATTTTGCTCGAGTAATTCACGCACTTCATCTTTACTGTGGGCAGCCACCCACTCTTGGATCGCTTTCAGCGACATTTCTTCGCGCGGCACTTCCCCCCTCTCGATCAGTACTTTTCCAATGCTGACATAAGGGTGACCATTCTTGCCACCGTAGGCAAAATACTCCAGTTGGTCGTTATCGCCAAAATGCACAAAGCCGCTGCCTTGTACTTCCATAATAAAACTATCGATAAGGGAGGCGCTGTAGCCCAGCTCTAAGCCCTGCCCATCCAACGCCCCAGCATAGATAGCAGCACGGTCTGGACAGTCCTCACCACAAGGGGGCTTGGCGTAGACAGGATAGCGGAACAGGGCATCCGGTTGGTGACGCATCTCTATCACAGGAGAAAAATAACCGGTAAACATCACATTACCAAAATCATCTCCCCCTGCCATTTGGTTCACCCCTAAGCCATAATCCGCAAGTGCCTCAATCTCGCCTCCCGCGTCCAACCAGGCTTGCAAACGCTGATAAACCGCTTGATGCTCCGCCACTAACGAGGGTGAGTTGGCAGTCACCTCCGCTAATTGCTCATTGAATAAACTAAAGTCTCGCGGGCTTTCAGAGACCACTTGTGGTACCGGGGTGAGTATCGATTCAAATCGCCCATCCACATATTGTTGGCCCCGGTCAGTGGGACGCATACACCCTGCGAGTGCCGCCACACACGCCATCACGACTAACGCTTTTTTCACACCATATTCCAATCAGTGAGTTAATAGCGCTAAGGCTCGCAAAAACCGCCCCGCTTCGCAATCAGTTCTCAATGTTAAGTTTGTAACTGTCTGCAAACCAATACAGATTTATTGTGACCCTATTCAGCTTACTCCCTTTACCAAGGCGACATTCATCAAAGTGTCATATAATTATTATGTACTGTCCTTGCAACAAAACTGCATAGAAAGTGCAACATAAAGGAGTAAAGCAGCGATGGATTTAAAAGTTGGGCGTTCAACGCTACTTGATAGTGATGCAGTGGAGTACCAATGGATCCGGATGATGGCCAGCGAAGGCTGCACACGCCAAGTGATTAATGCCAGTATTCAGCGTTGTCTGGGTGGTGATGCGCAAACCGCCGATCTCTTGCGAAAGGTGGCGACGAAACAGTGCTCGGTCAACGAGCTGCTCACCACGTTGGAATCACAGCACTACTGATCCAGGTCGCATTGGGGATAACACTTCCTCTTATGAGCGTTTATCTTTAGCAAAAAAAGATGTGTAGTGAGCAGGTTCAATACGCTCGAGCGTCTTTGCGTCTTCAACCCGGTACAGGTAGGTTTCCGTTCCTATCGTGTATTTAAGCTGATCACCATCAAACTGGTACTCAGTGGTGGCGCGACTCCCATTGGTGTAGACACCATCAGGACGTATTTCAAATCGGTCGGCTGCATAAGGAGCCACATCTTGTTCTACCCATTCGCCATAAAGCTGTTTGTCTGTCATATGTGGCGCAAACAGCTCTGGGCGGGTGGCCACGGTAAAACTCACCCAGCCCAGTACGAGAACAATCACCAGCATGATAAATTGTTTGGTTAACCGCACGCTACAACCTCACTTATTGGTTTTATTGTGATTTTAACGAACTAACTGACCCACATTGATAAACCACTTGCGAATCTTGAGAGATAGTTCCCAAACATTGCGCGAATAATGATAAACGTAGTGCAAAAAACATCACGATGCAGAGTACATCCTTGCCTCTCCTCTGCAATTATCTACTTGCTTGGGGGTTGACACACACCGAACAAAAAGAATAAAAAGGCAATATTAGTGAATAATTAAACGGATGAGCGCGTGAAAATAAGAAGTACCGCCCTGGTTAAAGGATTTCGCCAATCGGCGCCGTATGTCAATGCTCACCGAGATAAAACCGCGGTGATCATGCTTGGCGGCGAGGCCATGGCGGATGAGAACTTTCAGAATATCGTCAATGATATCGCCCTACTCAATAGCCTGGGCATGAAACTGGTGTTGGTGTTTGGCGCCCGCCCGCAAATCAATCGCACCTTAAATCAGTACGGCCTGGAAACACCATATCACAAAGGAATACGCATCACCGACAGCCACGCGCTTGAAGTGGTCAAACAAGCCGCCGGCCAAGTGCAGCTCGACATTACGGCGCGTTTATCCATGGGACTCAACAATACGCCCATGGCGGGCGCTCAAATTAATGTGATCAGTGGCAATTTTGTCATCGCGCAACCGTTGGGCGTCGATGAAGGGATTGATTACTGCCATAGTGGCAAAATTCGCCGCATCGACATTGACGGCATTCAGCGCCAGCTTGATCAAAACGCGATCGTACTGATGGGGCCGGTTGCCAGCTCAGTGACGGGGGAATGCTTTAACCTCACCTCCGAAGAAGTGGCGACTCAAGTCGCGATTCGGTTACGCGCAGACAAATTGATTGGTTTTTGCTCCGAGCAAGGGGTCTTAAACCAAGACAATGAGGTGATTTCTGAGTTACTGCCCACCCAAGCCCAGCCACTTCTAGAAGCGAGAGAAGCCGCTGGCGATACTGGCTCTGGCACCAGTCGCTTTTTACGAGGCGCGATTGCCGCGTGTCGCGCGGGAGTCACCCGCAGTCATTTGATCAGCTACAAAAAAGACGGCGCCTTGATCCAAGAGCTGTTCTCGATTGAAGGGATCGGCACCCAGATCGTGATGGAGCGTGCCGAAAAAGTGCGCCAAGCCCAGATTGACGATATCGGTGGGATCTTGGATTTGATCCGCCCGTTGGAGCAACAAGGGATCCTAGTGCGCCGCTCGCGAGAACAATTGGAGCAAGAAATCCCCCGCTTTACCATCATCGAACGGGATGGATTAGTGATAGGCTGCGCTGCCCTCTACCCATTTAGTGAAGCGCGCACCGGCGAGATGGCGTGCGTCGCCATTCATCCGGATTATCGTGATGGCGACCGCGGCGTCATGCTGCTCAATCACCTCAAGCAACGTGCCAAAGCCAAAGGGCTCGAAACTATTTTTGTGCTCACCACCCACAGTTTGCATTGGTTTTTGGAACAAGGCTTTTTGCTCTCTGATGTGTCAGCACTCCCCAACACTCGCCAAGAGCTGTACAACTATCAGCGTCGCTCTAAGGTGCTGACTTTAGCGCTTTAGCGGGTTTCGCCACGCTCAAGGGGCCAACAAGGCATCCGGCAAGCCACTATAACGGGCGGTGCGTGCGCCCACACCGTGGCGCAGCACCGGCCAAGACGCGTAAAGATCAAGCTGGCGCTTCGCCCGCGTCATGCCGGTGTAAATCAGCTCGCGGGTTACCACTGGTGAAATGGTGGGCGGACACACCAGCACTGTGTGCGCAAACTCCGAGCCCTGTGATTTATGCACCGTCATCGCAAACGCGGTTTGATGGGCAGGCAGACGGCTGGCAAGCAAATAGCGCACCTCGCCATCGTGGGTTTCAAACGCCACACGCGTGATCCCTTCATGCTGCACCGCAATCCCAATATCACCGTTATACAACCCCAGAGCATGATCGTTTTGCAAAATCATGATTGGTCGGCCGTGATACCAGGTGTCACGCTCTTTGGCGATCAGCCCTGCCGACGCCAAGTGCTGCTCAATGGCTTGGTTGAGCCCAGCGACGCCAAACGGACCTTCAGTCAATGCGCATAACAATCGAAATTGGCTAAAAGCACTCAGCACATCCACCATTGATGACGGGTTTTCGAGCCTCGCATTATCGAGTGTCGTTAAGTAATCGCGATATCCTGCCACCGCTTGTTGCATCAGGGTCTGATAGCTGTCATCACTCAGCACATGGTGGGTAATATCGCTATAGCCGCGTTTTAACACCGCCCCCACCTCGGCCATCTCTCCTCGGTTCACCGCAAAGGCGAGCTGGCCAATGCCGGATTGAGCATCAAAACGATAACTTTTGCGCAGCAGACACAGGGCACTGGCAATCGCTGGCGCATTTGGGTTTTCGGGTACGTCAAAGCCTGTTAACTGGCTTAAACGCGCCGCCTGCGCCGCTGGATAGCCCGCCTCGGCGTACTGACAAATATCCCCTAGCACCGCCCCCGCTTCCACAGAGGCAAGCTGATCTTTATCCCCCAGCAAAATAATGCGTGTTGAGGGCGCCAAGGCATCGAACAGCTGTGCCATCAAGGGCAAGTCCACCATCGAGGCTTCATCGACAATCAACACATCCGCATGCACGGGGTTATTTTTATGATGGCGAAACGCCACCCGCTGCGGAATCGCCCCTAATAATCGGTGAATGGTACTGGCTTGGGTCGGCAGCGCCGCTTTTACGTCATGATCAACAGGCAAAGCGGCAATCGCCCGCCCTAGTGATTCAGTCAATCGGTTAGCGGCTTTACCGGTCGGAGCGACCAGTTTGATGGTGAGCGCTGCAGACGTTGCGCGTTCAGCGTGGTGCGACGCCACCAGCGCCGCCAACAAACGGGCAACAGTGGTGGTTTTACCCGTGCCCGGCCCTCCCGAAATCACCGCAAACGGCTGGGTCAACGCGGTGGCTGCCGCCACTTTTTGCCAATCAATCTCCGCCTGTGAGGCGGCAAATAAGCTATCTAGGGTTTGTCTAGCCTCATCCGGTACCGATAGCGCCGTGAGGCGCTGGCGAATATGCCCCGCCACTTGCTGCTCGGCATGCCAGTAGCGATGCAAATACAATCGATGCCCGGCAAGCACCAAGGGCGTTGACTGCATCCCATCGGACACGACTGCGGCCTGCGCCAATTGCTCGCTTGGCGCTTGGCTATCAATATGTTCCAGCAAGGGCTGCCACGCGACATCGCTGGGTGGCTGCCACTGGTGCAAGTCAAGGCAGACATGGCCTTTGCCCACTTCGCGACTCAACAGTGCCGCCCATACTGTGATAGCGGCCTTGTCTAACTGAGTTTCTTCTTCACCCATCAAACAAGCAAATTGCACATCAATCGCCCGCAATTCCCCACGCTGGTAAAGTGCCATTAATGCTTGCTTCATACCGACTCTCCAGCAAAGAGGTTGTCCAAGGCGTCAATCAGTGCCTTATCGGGACGGTGCGCGAATACGCCGGTCTCGCCGCTATCGCTGGCGCCCCGTAAAAAGAAATAAAACACGCCCCCCACATGGGTGTCGTAGTCATAATCTGGGATCCGCTGGCGCAAAAAGCGGTGCAGCGCCAAGGTATAGATTTGGTACTGAAAGTCGTATCGGTGCGCGATCATCGCCTCTTTGAGCGCCTCAGGATGGTAATCGGCCACGCTATCCCCCAAATGGTTCGACTTCCAATCCAGCACGTAATACTTGCCATCGGCGCGGAAGGTTAAATCGATAAAGCCTTTTAGCATCCCGCGCGCCGTGTCAAAGGTGAGCTGGCCAGCGCGGGCAGACAATGCATCATACCGTGCGGCGAGTCGGTTCAGTCGCTGGCAGTCCAGTGCGGCCAAAGGCATCACGAACTCCATCTCCGTTAATCGACTGGCATTATCAATTTGGTTGAGCATCAACCCGTGCTCATTGAGCGGGTGTTTCAATACCTGTGTCATCCACTGCTGCAATATCGGGCACCACTGTGGGTCATAGTTTTCCAAGCTAAGATGATGGGTAATAAGCTCAGCGATTTCTTCACTCATCAAATCGGCGGTAAAGTCCACTTCTTCAAATAGGGTGTGTAAAAAGGTACCGGCTCGCGCGCCTTTGGGAAACGCAAAAACCGACCAAGGATCCACCGCCACATCCGCCGTCTCCTCGTCAGCGAGATCATCGTCCGCGTCCAAGTCATAACTGGCCAATGTTGGCAAGGCACTGATGTGATGGCTTTGTTTTAGCAGCCCTGAGTAACTGGTTAAGCGCCACTGACGGTCAATCTTGCCGCCAAACTGACGCGCGCTTAGCGCCTCGTGGGAGCCTGTTTGAGGGGCATAACGGCTATCATCCGGCTCAGGTGGGGCGACCACAGCCACCGCATCGCTCGCGCTTGCTAATCCAGCCAAACTCTCGGCCAGCAGGCTAGCATCACCGGCTTCTCCATGCTGGAGCAAATAACCGAGGGCCGTTAGGTGCAAGGCCGAGTCTTTTTGCCGACTGTTACCTTGTTTAAGAGGTGCACAGCCGATAAAACACCCATACACGGCACGGGTCACCGCCACGTACAGCAAGCGGATATCTTCAGCCAGCCGCTCTTTTTCAGCCCGCTCTTTGCCTTCATCGACATTATCCAGCGCCAGCACTGGCTGATACTGTTCATCGTGATAAAACGGTTGGCTGCTTTCGCGATACTGACAAGCAAACGGCAAGTAAACCAGATCGTATTCCAAGCCTTTCGATTTATGGATGGTGACAATTTGCACCAAATCACGCTCCGACTCCAACCGCACCTGCTGCTCTTCCGATTGTTGAGCCGGCTCGGCCATTCGCTCTTGTAGCCAGCGGATCAGCGCGTGTGGGTTGTCCAATTGCTGGCTGGCACTTTGCAGCAACTCCGCTATATGCAAAAAGTCGGTCACACAGCGCTCGCCTTGCGGCATCGCCAACCAGTTTTCTGCCACTTGGCGGGCACTGGCGACTTGGCGAAGCATCGGCATCACCCCACGGCGCTGCCAGGTATCACGGTAATGGCTAAAGGCCACCACCTCTTGCTCCCACAAGGCTTCGTCTTGATTGAGTAACGCCAACTGCTCGGCGGTCAAGCCAAATAAGGGGCTGGCTAGTGCCGCTCGCAACTTACGCTCGTTTTCAGGCTGCATCACCGCCACTAAGATACGCTCAATATCACTGGCGACGGGGCTGGCGAACACATTATCACGGTTGGAAAGATAGACAGACGCCACGCCTTTTTCGGCCAGCGCTTGCTTGACCAGCTGTGCCTCGCGTCCGGTGCGCACCAACACAGCGATATTGTGCGGCTGAATGTCGGCTTGGCCGGAAGGCGTTTGTAGATAACTATTGCCCGCCACCGATTGATTGAGTACCTGAGTGATATGCTGTGCGGTACTCACCGCCAAGGTCTGTTCAAAATCTTGCTTGGTACACAATTCATCCGGGCTGTGATGCCAAAAGGTGAGCGCGGGCTGCTCGTTTCCCTCCACCACCAGCGCTTTTTGTTTGGCACTAGGCGAAGAGGCCACCTCTAAAAAGGGAATGCTGTCTTGATAAACGAACGGTGCCTTCGCACGTGAGAACAAGGCATTGACCCCGCGCACCATACCATCTGTCGAGCGCCAGTTAGTGGCAAGGTTGTAGTGATCACTCACCTGCGCACGGGCATGAATATAGGTGAAGATGTCGGCACCACGGAAGGCATAAATCGCCTGCTTAGGGTCGCCAATCATCATTAAACCGGTGCGCTCCCCCCCTTCTTCTTGATCTTCGAATACAGGGGTATCGTCCGCCACTGGCGGCTGATAGACAGTGCTAAAAATCTGATATTGCAGCGGGTCGGTGTCTTGGAATTCATCAATCATTGCCACCGGATATAAGCTGCGAATACGCGCGGCCAACTGGCCTTGGCTATCTTGGTCAAGTGCGCTGGCAAGCTGAGAAAGGAGATCGTCAAACGAGAGCCACCCTTGGCGACGTTTTTCTTGGCGGAGCAGCTGCCGCACTTCTTTAATCGCCAGTGCGGTCAATCCCGGTTTTAACGTCGGCGGCTGATCAACCAATGCCTGAATGTGATCAAATAGCGCCAGACTCGGTGGCTCAGCTTTACTCTTGGCCGCCAAGGTTTGTTGGGCGAATTTTTCCAATTTGTCGGGCAATTGGTAATCAAGCGTCTCGGTATTGGCCCATTGTTCCATCGCATTCAGCCAGTTCGCCAGATGGTCTTTGCGATAACTGCGGCCATCGAGCTTGGCGGCGCTTAGCTGGTCGGTGATCTGTTCCCCCGCCTCGCGCCATGCGCGCTTCACCGCATCAATCTTGGCAATCGCCGCTTGGTGTGCCGCCATGAGATCTTCGCCGAGATCAGGCGCCTTAACCGTGACAGCCGGTCCGGATAAATAGGGCGCAATCTCTTTTAATAAGGCCTCCGGTGCGGGCCAGTAGCTGCTCACCACACCGGCTAACGATTTAGGCAACGGATAAAAACGACGACGCCAAAAATCGGCCGCCGCGCGCGCTTTGATCTGTCGCTCATCGGTGACAAATTCATGACTGAACAGGCTGCCCGATTCAAACGCATTTTGGGTCAGCATCCGCTGACAAAAACCGTGAATGGTATAGATAGCCGCTTCGTCCATCTGACGCTCGGCCTCTAACAGTCGCTGCGCCGCGGTTTTATGATCGCTTACCTCTGCAAGCAAAGGGCCAATGATAGGATCGTCACTCTCACCGCGCATAAAGGCAAAACGCGCCTCATGAATGCGACGCCGAATACGGTCTTTCAGCTCTTGGGTTGCCGCTTCGGTAAAAGTCACCACCAGTATTTGCTCGACCCGACACGGCGCTGCGCGGCCATGCCCAAGTAACAATCGCAGGTACAAGCCAGCAATCGTAAATGTCTTGCCGGTGCCAGCGGAGGCTTCGATTAATCGGACGCCATCAAGTGGCAAGGTGAGCGGGTTGAGGATCTGCGGTTCCATATCATTATTTCATCGCCTAGTCTGCCCGCTATTGTAGCAACCCCTTGGGGGAAAACATATTCAGGCCGAGACAACCGTGCTGAGCTCGCTAAGATTTTCCTGCCCGACTCATTGACTTTTATTCATGCTCACACCTCTCAAGTGATATTAATACTCATTATCATGACTTGATATTTAGTTTTAATTCTATTAATAATGGACTGCTTATAACTATCACTCATATAAAACTCATACAGGGAGTATCACCATGCCACTCATCCACCGACTCTCGGTGCGTAATAAGCTCTTACTTTTAGTTGGCTTAGCCGTATTAAGTCTCGTCAGTTTGGCCGCTTACCTTTCTTTTTCCCATTTTGAGGCCATCAAGCAAGAGCGCATAGCCCAGATGCACAAAAAGGTCGATATGGCATGGCACTATCTTGATGCTATGCACCGACAATACCCCAACCAAGACACGCCCCCCGAATCCGTTCTTCATGCTGTCAGCGCACTCAAATATGGCCAAGCCGGCTACTTTTTTATCGTCGATCGCAATAATGTGATGATTGCTGGTGCCGAAAGTGCAGTAGGCAAAAACACGCGGCAAATTGTTGATGCCGATGGCCAATCGATTTTACCCGCTCTGACCCAGGCCGCTAATCAAGCTAATGGGGGGATCGCGCGGTATACATTTCAAAAGCCCGGTAGTCATCAAGCGGTAGAAAAGCTCAGTGTGGTGAAGCGTTTTGGTCCTTGGGATTTAATGGTTGGTTCAGGGTTCTACTTGGATGACCTACGCGCACAGGCGTGGCAGCAAGCGCTCAACGCAGCAGGAGTGACAGCTCTGATTAGCGCGGTGATGATTGTACTTGCCAGTGCCCTTTCCCGAGCGATGCTGACACCGCTCATGGCGCTGCGCCATGTCATATCTTCACTCGCTGAGGGCGATCTTACTCAACGCGCGACCGTGTATGGTCGCGATGAGATTAGCGACATGAGTCAGCATACCAACCAAGCTTTGGATGCGCTGCAGCGGCTGATCTCGCAGGTAGATACCAATGTAAGCGAGCAGCATCAAGGTAGTGAAGAAGTCGCAAGCCTGGCTGCCAGCACCGCTCGTGCGGTTGAAGAACAAAATCGCACTCTCGACTCTGTGGCAAGTGCCGTCGAAGAGCTTTCTACCGCCGTACGTGACGTGCAATACCTTACCGAGTCGAATGCTTCTCAAACCGATAGCGCCACACAGCTCATCAACGATGTCGATGGCAGTTTGCAACGCGCTACCAGCGCGATGGAAACCGTGCAGCAACGCGTCGACGATACGTCTGAGATCTTACGTGAACTCGCCGACTCCACCCAACAAATCAGTGATGTGACTACCGTCATTAACACCATTTCCGAGCAAACCAACCTACTTGCCCTTAACGCAGCGATTGAGGCAGCACGAGCGGGTGAAGCGGGACGTGGATTTGCAGTGGTTGCCGATGAGGTTCGCCAATTAGCGCAATCCACGCAAGAGTCGACCACACGCATCAGTGATATTGTCGGCACGCTGCAAGCTCGGGCCGACAATGCAGTCAGCAGTATGGCGGATGGTCAACAACAAACACAAACATGTGTCAATGACGCACAGGCGGCGCGTCGTGATATGGCCGCGTTACAAACTCAGGTTCAAGAACTCGCCGCTTTGAATGGCCAAGTGGCGACTTCAACCACTCAGCAAGCAGCTGCCGCCGAGGAAGTGGCCAAGAACCTAGCAGCTATCACCGAAGTGTCTCATCAAAATGCCCAAGCCAGCGATGATACCCGTGAACTGACCGATAAAGCACTGTCACTCAGCCAGCGTGTAAAGCAAGGTCTCTCGCTATTTTCACACTGATAAAGCCCTAACAGTGAAAGGATCACCAAGACGACTTGGTGGCTCCTTGGCGGTGAGCGATGACGCCCTAAAAAGCGAACATTAAAAAGGCCAGCATGGCTGGCCTTGGTTCATTGATTGAGACGTAACGCTTACGACTGAAGCCAAACTGGGTTGGTCCATGCCGTGCTGCCGTCTTTGTCTTCCACTTCTAGGTTGATCCAACCTTCTGCATCCGCAGGAATAGGCAGTGATAGCTCAAGGCGCTGTGTACTCTCTTCGGGGTTAATGGTGATGCTGTTTAGCACCTCACCACCTTGACCGATTAAGCGCACTTCTTTGAGACCATCAGCGGCGACTACATTGATATCCCATTTATCACCAGCCTTGGCGGTTTCACCAAACATGATGTTTTGTGGGTACAGAATGGGCCCCTGAGTGGCATAGCCGTGACCTGCTTTCAACGCTTTGGCAAAGGCAAGAGGCGTTAGCTCACCATCAACATTGGCCATCATACGAATACGACCGGTAAGCTGGTTCCACGCATCATGAGTATCGGTACCGGCTGTGAGGTACATGGCTTCGCCTTGATCCCAAAGCTTGTGCGCTTTTTCAAGGGTCGGCTCGTTATCGACACGTGCGTTGAGCTCCATCAGGTCGAAACGATCGGTCTTACCACCCGGCACCGCATCCTTAGCGATATTGGTGAAGTAGCCATAATCGTTATATGGGTGGTTCATCGGCACCACTTCTGCGCCCATCTCATGCGCAGCATCAATCAAGGTGTGCACGTCATCAGTACCCGGATCGACCGTCAGCGCGGCGCCATTGTCGATGGGGAATGGGTTCATGTGTCCCCACGATGGCGAGATCTCAATCGATGGAATGAAAGGTACGCCACGTTTTGCTGATAGGTCAGCAAACACTTTGTGATTAATGGTGGAGTCATGATCACTGATAAAGGTCAGATCCAAGTCAGTTGCCAACTGAGCACGCACCACGATTTCTGGAGGTGTTACCCCTTCCAGCACATTGCCGTGGTGGTGCAAGTCAGCGCCATACCAATGGTTACGGTTAGGGAAAGTCACCTGAGGCACTTTCACCACTTGTTGGTTGGTTTTGCCCGACTCGAGCGTTACATCCAAAGTTTGTGATTCTGCAGTAAAGCCCGCACCGGCGTTAATGCCTAACTTGTATTCACCCGGTGCCAGTTTTAGCTCGGCATGGCCGGCAGGCAGCAAATCAGTGAAGAAGGTACGCTTACCCAAAAATTCAACCGGTGGCGCTTGGCCTTCAATGATAGTCACACGCGCATCTTTGGCTACACCAGAGGCCGCTTCTTCCACGTTAAGTGCAAGCGTCGCTGGGCTTTTCAGCGATGTGAAATCCAGTGTTTGTTCACTATCGGCACTGACGGTAATAGATTGCGGTTGGCTGTTCGCATGGCCAGTTGCCGTGCCATACACTTGGTACTTACCTTCTGGCAATGCCATGTTGTATTGACCCTCTTTGGCAAGCGTCCACGCGTAAGGGTGACCGTCTTTTTCAATCATCACAATCGCATCGGCAGGCACGTTACCGTTGTCGGCGCGCAATTGGCCGCTAATGGTGCCCGTCGCTTCGCCATGACGCTCGGCTTCCGCTTTGACAATCGGTGCCATATCGCCGTTGGGAACAACCTGGAGCTTTGAGTCAAAGGTACGGGTCTCGCCCGCTTTAAGCGTGTGACCCAAATACATATCGCGGCCGTTATATTTGATGCGATCAAAATAAGGCGCATGCAGTGCGAACGCCCAATCACGGTCATACGCCACCATGCGATCGGCTAGGGCATTATCGGCCATCGCTTCTTCATTGCCTTCAAGACCTGGTACCGCGAACTGATAGCCCGTATCCGGCCAAATCGTGTGGCCTGATTCTAGCTCAAGGTCGTCTTCGCCTTGGTTGCTCATCACGGTTTTGAGTCCAATCGAATCAGAACCCGCTTCCAAGGTGTACCAAGTGGTAATGTCGACCTTGTCGAAGTTACGGCTCACTTTGATCACCGCTTTTTCATCGCTGTCTTCCACAATGTCAATCGACTTACGATCGTTCGGCCAAGCCGACCAGCTATTAGGGATGAAATCTGCAAAAGCGACTCGGTCTAGATCAATTTTGCCATTTTTCACCGCCGCGAGGTCCACCAAGGTACCACGTGGCACGCCCCATGGTGGCGCAGACTCAACCGCCAATGCGAACGCGACATGCTCATTTTTTACCGTGATGTCTTGGGCATGCGTTGCCTCGCCATCTGGGATTGCAGTCTTACCTTGAGTAATGCTGACGTCGGCGTGCGCTGAGGCACCCAACAAAAGGCCAGAGACTAAGGTTGCCACTGCGCTTTTTGAGAATTTATGCATGAAGGCACTTCCTTTTTTTCATGGTTTGTTATGTGAATTTTCGATGACATTGTGCGTTAAGTTAATTACACGTTCAAATAAAAAACATCGTAAAAACCCTACAAAACCACACATTTAATACGTCCACTAACAAATTAAAAAACCACAAGATACTGATATTATGATAACTTTTTCTGAAACCCACTATTCAAATGATCGTTTAAAAAATATTTAGACCCCAAATAGATTGACCCCTAACGAGGCGCAAGTCGCGCAATCTTTGACCAACAAATTGATAACAATTGTCGCACTAAACGCCGACGTATTGACGCACCTCCTGCTCACTCTTTAATGATATTTAGCGCGCACATTTAGATATTTACTCAACTATAATGAATAAAAACACAAAAAGAACATCAAAAATCATGCTTTTAAAGACAATCGATGCACAATAAAAAGCCAAGCATCAACTTGGCTAACAGGGGGAAGCGTGGAGAGGAAGAGACAGAGGCCACATCGCGCCTATGATGCGGACTTCACTGCATGCTAGTGTTTTTGTCGCTGCGCTAACATCGGCATTAAGTGGCGATCGCCTGTTGCTAACAGCGCTTGGCCGAGGCTTTCACGCCATTGCGGCCAAACACGGTAAACGTAAGGGTTTTGTCCTTCGCCAGGATTAAAGCCTCCCACAAAGGCATCGCGTATCGATTTCAGCGCTTTGTCTTGGCTGGTTTCACTGTTATCAAAGCCTTTTTTACTATCTCGGGCTTTTATCCCCGCCCCGACTGAGCTTGGCAGATAGGTAAGTGGCTGATTCAGGCCCTGTTGATAGTCTTCAACCAAGGCATGTAGGTGTGCTCGCGCGTCATCTTTGCTGAGTGGGGAAAACTCAATGGTTTCTTTCACTCCCACCAGCGTACTCGGCACGGCTTCGCCCATTGCGCATTGGCATAAATGATCAATCCATACTGAAAGCTGATGACGTACAGTCAGATCGCCACAATGAAAGCGAACCAAGCAGTCTTGATAACGCCGATTGAGCCAACCTTGCAGTTGTACCTCACCCAAGGCAGTAGGAAGGGTCAGATTGAGTTCAAGATCGGGGCGCGGTGCGGCGAGCAATGGCGTTAAGCGTTGGTACATATCACGGATCACCGTAACTTGCGTATCCAAGGTCAATTCGCCAAAGTACGCTAAGGGCAACTTGCCCTGTCCTCGCTGTCGGGCCATAAAGTCCTGCACACTTTGGGGGCTGTCATCAGTCTCAATAAAGTGGGCTAATAGCTGATCGCGCAGCTGAAAGCGGTGCAAGGTATCTAAGCTAAAGGGTTCAAATTCTTCTAACGGCGCTTCTAACTGCTCAAAGAAGACTTTCAAGCGGCGTTGGAAAAAATAGCGCACGGGCAACCGCCAAAAGCGCTGCAACTCAGCCAACTCAATCACAGGATCGATATGACTATCCGGATCAGGGCTTAATGCATCATCCATAAATGCCGGCAGTTGCGTCCCTTGCCCTTTGGCAGCCGGTAGCCACTCTTGCGCGTAGCTACCATCATGAGCAAACGCCTCTGGGCTAAAGGGAGTGAGCGGATGCGTCTGGATAAGCGTCTCTTCCAGCCGCTGACGTGACTGGACTTCGGGTAAATCGCGGTCACCGGCCAAACAGTAGCCTTGGGTACAATATTCAAGCAGCTCGGTAACCAGCACCGACGGGACTTTTAAGCTGTTATCTTGCACTGAGCGCCCGACATAACTGATATATAAACGCTGCTGTGCTGACTGCAACGCTTCTAAAAACAGGTAACGATCATCGTCGCGACGCGAGCGATCCCCTGCCCGCGTGCGGCCCACCATCAAATCAAATCCGACGCTAGGCACAGTGCGCGGGTACACGCCATCATTCATCCCAAGCAGACACACCACGTTAAAGGGAATAGAGCGCATCGGCATCAAGGTGCAAAAGTTGACCTGTCCGGCCAAAAAGCGCTGGCTGACTCGCTCGTTGTTGAGGCGACCATTAAAGTAATCGCGCACCACGGGCAAGGTTAGCGTGTGGGTAAAGGCGGCATCGCTAAGCTGTGTCAGCCAACTGTCTAACTGGGTACGGATTAATTTGACTGCTAACTCTTCATCCCCTTCAATGGCGAAGCAGTCATCCAGCATTTGAGTCAACCGCGCCACCCACGCCTTGCCATCGCATTCAATCGCCAGTTGTTGCTGGTAGTGGATCAATGTGTCTATAAACAACCCTAAACGCCCCGCCAGCTCCGCATTAAGCCCTTGGACTTCATCATAAGGGACGGTGTCTGCAAACAAGCCGGCCTCACTCGGCATCGCGTAGCCGAGTAGCATACGTTTCAGGCCAAATAGCCACGTATTCTGATACTGCTCGGGCAAGGCAAATTGACTCGCGGTATGGGTATCAAGCCCCCAGCGAATGCCGGTTTCTTCCACCCACTGCTTAATCTGATCAAACTGTTGGCTGTCGATGGCAAAACGGCGCGACACCGCCGGCACCTCAAGAATTTCCAATAGTTCCGCCGCACTGCATCGACTATCAGGCAGGGTGAGCAGACGCAAAAAGGCGGCTAACACCGGGCTTTCTTGATCGGCGCTGCGATCTGAGATGGAAAAGGGAATAAAACGCTCACTCGGCGCATTACCAAACACCGCTTGAATGGCGGGGCTGTAGGCATTGATATCCGCCACCATCACAATCACATCGCGGGGGCTCAGTGATGGGTTGCCCTCAAACATCGCGAGTAGCTGATCGTGCAGCACTTCGACTTCGCGCATCGGGCTGTGACAGGCATGGATTGCGATGGAAGCATCATCTGGCTCGATTTCTGTTTTCGCCGCACTGGTTTCAGTCTGCTTGGGATCGCCCGGCTCATTCAAATCCAAAATATCGGCTTGGAGATGATGGAGCAGATTATCGCGGTTGACCTCAACAAAGCCGCTATCAATCTCATTACAGGCCATTTCTGAGAGCAGCAGTAAGTTATCGCGCCCCAGTTTTCCCATCGACGCCAGCAAGCTGTTCCCTACTTCACCGTGCTCGGGCTCATCAAGCCCCAGTGCCAATTGGCTCTCGGCGGGGATGTCTTCAATTCGGCTGATTTTATCCCGCGCCAATGCGGCACGTTTAGCCAGATAGCGCTTGTCGCGAATATCGCCCCAATAATAACGGCATGGGTTGGTGAACATAAAATGCACCTCCACATGCTCGCCCAGTGCTTGCAACGCATCCAGATAGCGTGGTGGGAGCGCGGAGATGCCAAATACAAACACCCGTTCAATATCAGCCAGCCCCGCAGGCTTGTGCTGATGGCTGGTTAAGGTATCGATAAACTCTTGATACAAGTTAGCGCGATGGTAAGGCGATTGGCCCAGCGCCAATGTGTGATCGTATAAGCGACGCCACAGTTTTTGCTGCCAAGGCTGCACATCGTCAAGCTCGGGTACCGGTTGCTCTTGCTCCCATGCCAGCATCCACTCGGGGCGATAGACCAAATACTGGTCGAAAATATCGGCCACTTTTTCGGCCAGCTGGTAAGCGCGTTGCTGATCCTGGCTATCTTCCAAATACGCGGCTAAATCAGCGAACTCTGGCGCATCCAGACAGCTGGGTAAGATGTCCATTAGCTTCCATGTCATCGCCTCTTTATTGAAATCACTGCGCTCAGGCACGCCATCCAACACCCGCACAAACAACTGCCAGATAAAGGTAGCGGGAAGTGGGAATTCGACGTTTGCAACAATCTGCTGCTCGTTGGCGAGTGCCATTTTTAACCACTGCGCCATGCCGGGGCTTTGCACCAGAATAAGTTCTTTTTGAAAGGGGTCAGACAGCGGACGCTGCTGGATCAGGGAGACCAACAGCGATTTTAACAGATCGAGCTGATTAGAGTGATAAACAGTAAACACAAGGCGCTCACATGGGAAAGATAACTGGCATCGATTGTGGCCGATTGCCGTACTAAGCGCAAACCGCTACCGACACACCGCGACCTCGCACACGACTTGTTAAGCGCGTGATAATGCGGCAAATCGCTGAGCGATTACACGCGATTGTCACCCACACTGAATGCGATCAGCTGGCTGATATGGTTCAGTGAACGCCCCGACTCTTGCTGCCACTCATTAAATGCCTGTTGCGCGGCTTGCATCGCCCGCTTGGTCTCTCGACCGCTATCAACGATTTTAGTCGCGCGCAGGTAGTGCTCGATATCACGGGTGAACAAGAAGGTGTCCTTGCCCATTCGGCGCAAGGTATAAGCACCGGTATTACCGCCTAAACGCTTACCGTGTTTTTTTAAATACTGCCATAAACCGACAATATCCTCGCTGGGCCAATCGGCGACAAACTGGCTAAAACTGCCGTGCGATTGCTGCACGCGGTGGATCATTTCCGCGTTGTGCGGAATCGTCATCACCTTGGTAAGGTGACGAATAATCGCTGGGTTGGTGGCTTTTTCTTCCCACATTTCCGGTGGCATCAGCAGCATTTTCTCAATATCAAAGCCCCAGAATACCTCTTCGAACCCCGGCCACTTTTTACGGACGACCTGCCAACTAATGCCCGATTGAAACACCTTCTGACTAAACGCCGCTAACCAGCGATCATCCGGTATCTCACACAAGGCATGAGGCGCAAGCGGTGCCACCAACATGCGCTCTACCTCGCGTTGACCGCCTTTGCGCTCAGCGGCACGTTGATAAATGGTGCTAAATTTTTCTCTCATGTCACAATCATGGCCGGGTCAGTGGACAATGGCCCTTATCCTACTGTATAAAAAGACAGTAAATCAACGAAGAGAGGGTAATTATGGCCGTTATCGTCAAGTACGTGGTCGAACGCGAGGGAGAAGAAAAGATGACATTTACCTCCAAAGCTGAAGCCGACGCCTACGACAGAATGTTGGATATGGCGGATGCCATGTTCGATCTGATTGGAGAAAGCGAACTGGTAGACGACGAAGAAAAGCGTGAAGCCTTGTCGCTATACCTTGCTCAACACAAAGACTCGGTGCTTGAAGTACTGGGCGCAAAACGCAAGGCGGCAAAGAAAAAGCCGGCAAAAAGCGAGAACAAAGCGGACGAGAGTCGCGACGACAAAGACGCCGATGCGGCCTAAAGTTGTGATTGCTGACCCTTTTAGCATCCGCGAAAGAGCAAGCCCACTTGGCTTGCTTTTTTTATGCCTGTCTCCTGATGACTATGCATCAAAATGAATCGGTGCGCTGACCTGTAACGGTTTTTGCCTCCGCCAGCCGTTAAGCGCTTCCAACCACCGCCGCTTGTCTTTAAGATGAAGTGTTTGATGTTTTAAGCCCAACGACACAAGGAGATTCCCCCCAATGGCAAGCTTTGCTCTGGCACTCGGTACCGCCACTCAAAACCAGGACGGTAAAATCATTGAAGCCTATTTCCCAGCGCCCCTGCTTAATCCTAGTGATGATCTGGTAAGTGCCCTAAGCGCGCTAACCGATTATAGCGCCGGTAATCAGGTACTAGAGGTTGCACCAGAAACCTGCGCTGCAATCAGTGAAGCCTTCGCCGCCGCTGGCGCTCAAAAGGCAGCTAACTTTGCGAGCAAGGCTCAACAAACCACACAGCCACTGGTGCTGGTTATTCTAGAAAACGACAGCAAACCCGCATCGGTGGCTGAAGGCTTCCTCAAGCTTCAGCTGATCTCGCACCGCTTAGTCAAACCACACGGTGTGGTGCTAGACGGACTCTTTGGCCTGCTGCACAACATTGCTTGGACCAACCAGGGCCCAATCGACTTGCCGGAACTGCCTGAGCGTCAGATGGAAGCGCGTCTGAAAGGCGAAACATTGACCGTTGAGTGCGTGGATAAATTCCCGAAAATGACCGATTACGTGGTGCCTGCCGGTGTGCGTATTGCTGATACCGCCCGTGTTCGCTTGGGCGCCCATGTGGGTGAAGGCACCACGGTGATGCACGAAGGCTTTATCAACTTCAATGCCGGCACCGAAGGCAAGAGCATGATTGAAGGCCGTATCTCTGCGGGTGTGATGGTCGGTCAAGGTAGCGATATTGGCGGCGGTGCATCCATTATGGGGACGCTAAGTGGCGGCGGCCAGATTGTGATCTCAATTGGTGAGAACTCACTGTTGGGTGCCAATGCTGGCCTTGGTTTCCCATTAGGCGATCGTTGCACCATCGAGTCAGGACTGTATGTCACCGCAGGCACCAAAGTCACCATGCTCGACGCTGACGGCAATGTGGTCGAAAGCATCAAAGCACGTGATTTGGCCGGTAAGTCGGACCTATTGCTACGCCGCAACTCAAAAACGGGAGCGGTTGAATGCTTAACCAACAAAACGGCGGTCGAGCTCAACCACGAGCTACACGCGAATAACTAATCAAGCCCGATTTTAGTTCTGTTCAAAGGCGGCCAACTTGGTCGCCTTTTTTATGTCCGCTTTGCTTGAATCACTATCGCGTCACCGCAATACGCCAAAAAGCACAAGCAGGTTTGTGGCACATTTTAACCACAAGCGAAAACGAGGAAAATAAACAGGCGCGAGGCGACCCTGACTGGCGGGTAAATCAGCGTTCGTGACCTCTCCCAACGTAGCATTTTTGGCATTGAGTTCAAGGCTTTTCCGACCTTTTCGATGTCAGGATTCGCAGGTGCTCACAGATCCTTCTATCGATATCCTTCCCCCCTTTAAACATGAGCTAAGTCACGTTATCAATAATGGAAAGCGGTAATCTGAAGATGAACCTAATACAGGGGAACAAAGAGGAAAGAGTATGAGAGTGGAAATTGCAGGCAAAAACATCGAAATCACTCCCGCCATCCGTGAGCGCATCGAAAGCCGCTTTGAAAAGCTGGCCAAGTGGCAGGTGGCACTCATCAATCCTCATGCTGTGATCAGTAAGGAGCCAAACCACCAGTTCAAAGTGGAAGCGAAAGCTGGGCTACCAGGTTCAACACTGGTTGCCTCTGCCGAAAGCGACGACATGTACAAAGCGATTAACGAGGTGGGCCAAAAACTCGAGAAGCAACTGAATAAGGTCCAACACAAAGGCGAAGCGCGCCGTAACGATAAATCAGCCGCGACGGTTGCGATGGAAGAAAATCCAGCCGATGAGGAAATCTAACCCTCAGCGCAACACCTAACTCGCTAAACATGTTAGCCCTGCCCTCGCGGGGCTTTTTGATCCTTGACACGCCTGCCTGCGCCCCATATGGTTAATCCATACGCAAACATAACAACACAACGCCCAATGCTGATTCTCGTTCGTTTTTTTCGCTTCTTTTTTATCTCGCCAACGCGGGAGGAAGCGTGCTAAGCCTAATCAGCCTGGCGCACTAACCTCCCAACCGGGAGGTTTTTTTGTATTAGAACAAGGATAATGTATGCCAGACACACCACGCCCACTGGATGAGATACGCACGCGAATAAGCCAGCTTGATCAAGAGCTGCTAACACTATTGGCCGAGCGCCGTCGCTTAAGCCTAGATGTCGCCAAAAACAAAGTCGCCGTGCAAAAACCGATTCGCGATCAAGCCCGCGAACAAGCCTTATTAGAAAAACTGGTGACCAAAGCGCAAGATCACCAGCTAGACGCCCACTATGTATTGAGTCTGTTTCACACCATTATCGAAGACTCGGTACTTATCCAGCAGCGCTATCTGCAAAACCTGGCCAACCCAGACAATCAGCGTCCAGTGGCACGGGTTTCTTTCCTGGGCAACCAAGGCTCATATTCCTATCTCGCCGCGCGCCAATACTTTAGCCGCAAGCAAACCGAACTGGTGGAAATGGCCTGCGACAGCTTTAAAAAGGTGGTAGAAACGGTAGAAACCGGCCATGCCGATTACGGCATCTTACCCGTAGAGAACACCAGTTCTGGCTCAATCAATGAAGTGTACGATCAGCTGCAGCACACGCGTTTATCGATTGTCGGTGAGCTCACGCTGCCTATCGACCACTGCCTGCTTACCGTCGGTGACCAAGACCCAAGTCAAATTGATACCTTGTATGCCCACCCGCAGCCGCACCAGCAATGCAGCGAATACATTGACACCTTGGGTAAAGTGAAGAAGATTTATTGCTCCAGCACCGCTGAAGCCATGCAACAAGTAGCGGATTTAAACCAGCCCAACGTCGCCGCGATTGGTCATGCGGCAAGTGGTGAGTTTTACGGTTTAACCGCGATTAAGAGCGAGATAGCCAACCAACAGCAAAATCACACCCGCTTTATTGTCGTGGCCCGCAAGCCGGTTAAAGTGTCGTCACTGACCCCTGCTAAGACCACCTTTATCATGTCGACCTCGCAGCAAGCCGGCTCCTTGGTGGAGTGTTTAATGGTACTGCGCGAGCGCGGCATCAATATGACCAAGCTCGAATCTCGGCCCGTGCTTGGCAACCCATGGGAAGAGATGTTTTACGTCGATGTTGAAGCCAATATGGCCAGCAACCTGATGCAAAGTGCGCTGGACGAGCTCACCACCCTGACCCGTTATCTAAAAGTGCTCGGCTGCTACCCGTCAGAGACCATTTCCCCCACCGAGGTATCGCTGCCGGACAGCAACGAATAATCGCGAGTAGCCATTAACGCCAAAAGCCCACGATGTGGGCTTTTGGCGCTTTAATCATTATCATATCGCTTAAACCACCGTGTGAAGTCCATGCTGAACACCCCCAAAATAGTCAAATTTTCGCTCAATAAGGTCGAAAAACTGACCGTCCTTTTTTTCGTAATAACGAAACAACGCGTAAGCAATCAGGTCCGCGAGTTGAATCAATCTTGTTGCTTCAGAATCGATAAAGGCAGGGACTTCTGCCATATTCCTCAGCCGCCCCCAGTCATGACCATCGAGTTTAAACGCTTTAGCGAGTGCTTGAATCGGTGCTTCTTTGCTGCTCTTGTCAAAAAGAATCAGACCTCTTTGGGTATTATTGAAGTGAACATGTTGTCTGGCTAAGAAATGATCGAAGCGGGTTACAATTTGTTGAAAGGTATAATGAACAGGATCATTTGGAGAGATGGCACCTTTTCTTACAACTGATGCAAATATTCTAAATTTACGCCCATCAATTAAGCTAAGAGCCTGTTTGATGGCTTCTAGGCGCAACTCTTTATCAAACTTCCGCCAAAAGCCTCGCCCCGCAAGCATGGGGGCGCCGTGGAGTTCAACAGCGTGGGGGTCTTGTGGATTGAAGATTGCCGCGATTTTATCTAACTAAAGAGAAAGCCAATGTGCAGAGCGCTCGAACACACTAAAGCCAGCGAGAACAAAATGCTCTTGGTCTGCGCCACCAGGCGTGCCGGATTCATCTGCGTACAACAAAAACATATACGAACCCCTAAGATAATAGAGAGTCGCAACGAAAGGAAATGGGGGGAAAGAAGGCGGCGGAAAGAGCTACGAGCTCAGTGCACTACAACAAGGCAGCACACCATAGATTGTTTCCAACCGCTCGATAACTATATCCCTAAATCACAGACTCTGCAACGATAGTTCTAATACGCTTTCGACCGCTTGCTGTAGCCTCAAACACGCAATGACCGTACATCTCATAGCGACGAAATAATACTTTCGAATCCGCTTAGCCTACTACAAAGACTCACTTTTCCACGTGCGAGCCTGATTATAAATACCCTATCACTTTATCCATGCGATCCAGTTCTTAGTCCCTCATATCGATATACACGCTATCTCACTTTATCTGTGTGGCTCTCTACCCTCCTGCCCCCTTGAAAAGGTGAGCCTTGACTAGGTCACGGTGCGGTGGGTGGCGTCGTTGGCTTGTCGCAACAAGCCTTGGCTTTCTTGTAAAAAGCGTGGGGCATAGTCGCCAAACCAGTTTTCCACTTGCGCGAAGGCATCGACAAACGTGGACTTATCATGTTGCTCGAGCAAATCAATCGCTTCCCCAAAACGCTGATAAAAGCGTTTGATCATCGCCAGGTTTTGCGGCGAGGACATAATAATATCCGCATACAGACCCGCATCTTGGGCGAACAAGCGCCCCACCATGGCAAGCTCTAAGCGATAAATCGGTGAGCTTAGCGCGGTAAGCTGATCTAAGTGGGGGTTTTCTTCTGCCAGATGCACGCCGTAAACAAACGACGTAAAGTGGCGCAGCGCTTGGATCAGCGTCATGCCTTCATCATGCTCGATGGCGCTGATCCGGTGTAGCCCAGCGCCCCAAATCCGAAATTGCTCGAGCAACCATTGGTATGCCTCAGGATGTCGGCCGTCGCAATAAACAATCACCTGCTTGGCAAGGCTGGCCACATCGGGGCCAAACATCGGGTGTAGACCGACCACTGGGCCTGAATGCGCGGCTAACATCGCTTGTAGCGGACCTGATTTGATGGAGGTGAGATCCACTAATAAGCAGTCATCTGGCAGTTGGGTCAATTGATTAATGACCGCTTCCGTAACGTCAATGGGTACCGACACCACCACCATACCCGCGTCAGCCAGCAAGGTATCCGCATGCTCCCAATCGTCTTTATCCAGCACAGTGACCTGATAGCCAGAAAGCGCAAACAAGCGCGCGAACAACCCCCCTAGCTGCCCTTTACCGCCAATGACTACGACCTGGCGTAAATCCGGGTTTAGACACTTAAAGCCAGAGTCGTTTTCGCTGCTGTACGATTCACGCATAGTACGACGCAGCACATCTTCAATTAAGTCTGGTGGCACGCCTTGCGACTGTGCTTCTTGACGACGCGAAGCGAGCATCGCTGCTTCACGGTCCGGCGCATAAATGGGCAAGCCATGTTGGCTTTTTACCTCTCCCACTTCTGCGACCAGTTCTAAACGGCGCGCGAGCAAGCTCACCATTTGCTTGTCGACATCATCGATTTGATCGCGCAATCGGCTCAGTTCTGCCACCATGATTTAGCCCTGTTGAATACGTTGTTGAAGAGAGGTTGCCAGCTCTTGGTGAGCATGACGCAACAATTGTTCGGTAGACGCCCAATCAATGCACGCATCGGTGATCGACACACCGTACGCCATCTCATCTTTCGGCAGATCCGCTGATTGGTTGCCAGCATTGAGGTGACTTTCGATCATCAAGCCAATCACAGAGCGGTTACCTTGTTTAATTTGATGGATCACATCTTCCGCCACCAGCGGTTGGCGACGATAATCTTTACGTGAGTTAGCGTGGCTACAATCCACCATGAGAGACGGATTTAGTCCCGCCGCTTCCATTTGCTGTTCACATTCAGCGACAGACACTGAGTCGTAGTTGGTTTGCTTGCCGCCGCGCAGGATCACATGGCCGTTTGGGTTACCTTGGGTATTCAATAACGCTACTTGGCCGGCTTGGTTGATCCCCATAAACCGGTGCCCAGACGCAGCGGCTTTCATCGCATTGGTGGCGGTGGCCAGATTGCCATCCGTGCCATTTTTAAAGCCGATTGGCATCGACAGTCCACTGGCCATTTCACGATGGGTTTGCGACTCGGTGGTGCGCGCACCAATCGCCGCCCAGCTAAACAGATCGCCTATGTATTGCGGGCTGATCGGATCCAGTGCTTCGGTGGCCAGCGGGATCCCCATTTGCGCTAAATCCGTGAGCAAACCACGCGCTTGCTTTAAGCCAGACTCCACGTCAAAGCTGCCATCCAGATGCGGATCGTTGATTAAGCCTTTCCAGCCAGTGGTGGTGCGTGGTTTTTCAAAGTAAACCCGCATTACAATAAACAAATGATCACTCAGCTCATCCGACAAGGCTTTCAGACGACGCGCGTAATCTTTGGCCGCCTCTACATCATGAATGGAGCAAGGGCCACACACCACTAACAAGCGGTGATCGCGTTTGTGAATAATATCCGCCACGGTTTGTCGCGCTTGGCTGATCGCCGCACGAGTACTTTTTTCAATCGGGAACTGGGCACGGAGCTGCTCTGGTGTGAGAAGCACCTGCTCGTCACGAATGTGGATATTGGTTACCGAGTCTTGCTGCATAGCCTTGCCTTGAGTTGTTCATTAGGTTTTACACGACAATACCAGGCTCTATTCTAAAAGCAATAGTGAGTGTATCATTTAATTTACTTAGTAAATTTAAGTTTACACTAGAATTTAAGATAGAGTCTTAAACCGTCAATCGTTACTATAACCTATCCGTGATTTTTGTGTGGGTGGTTATGGCCCTGGTTCTTTCCCTCTTGCAGCAAATGAGCGTTTATCTAGTGATCGCCTATTTGCTGAGTAAAACGCCGGCGTTTATGCCACTACTGAGTATCTCAGGACGGCTGTCGCATAAAGTCGTTTGTTATTTCCTCTTCTCAGGCTTTTGTATTCTCGGCACCTACTTTGGTTTAAGTATCCAAGATGCGATTGCCAATACTCGCGCAATTGGCGCGGTGATGGGGGGATTACTGGGCGGGCCGGTCGTGGGGTTTTTGGTTGGGCTGACAGGCGGGCTGCACCGTTACAGTTTAGGCGGCTTTACCGATCTCGCCTGCGCTATATCGACAACCGCCGAAGGGTTAATTGGTGGTTTAATGCACCGCTACTTAGTGTCCCGCAACCAAACCAGCCGTTTATTTTCCCCTACCGTAGTGTTAGGGGTGACATTTGTCGCCGAGCTGGTGCAAATGGCGATTATTCTCGCGGTGGCTGAGCCCTTTAGCCGTGCATACGAGTTAGTCAGCGCGATTGCTGCGCCCATGGTGATCGCTAACTCAGTCGGTGCCGCGATGTTTATGAGTATTATTGTCGACCGAAAAACCCTGTTCGAACGCTATTCAGCGGCGTTTTCCAGTAAGGCGCTAAAAATTGCTGAACGATCGGTCGGTATTTTAAGTAGCGGCTTTAATCAGCAAAGCAGTGAACAAGTGGCTGCCATTATTCAGCAAGAGACAGGGGTCGGGGCCGTCGCAATTACCGATCGCGAAAAGATCCTCGCCTTTACCGGTATTGGCGATGATCACCACCTGCCCGGTACGCCTATTGCCTCAGATTACACCCGTCGCGCGATTGCCGATGATCAATTAATTTATATCGATGGCGCCGATACGCCCTACTGCTGTTCGTTATCACCTTACTGCAAACTCGGTTCAGTGCTGGTGATCCCATTGCGCGGCGGTGATGGTTATGTGCTAGGCACGGTGAAGCTTTATGAGCCTAAACGGAAACTCTTCTCGGCGATCAATGTCACCATGGGTGAGGGGATCGCGCGACTCCTCTCCAACCAGATTTTGACCGGGCGTTATCAGCGCCAACAAAGCTTGCTCACCCAAGCCGAGTTAAACTTGTTGCGCGCCCAAGTGAACCCGCACTTTTTGTTCAATGCCTTAAATACCATTAGTGCGGTGGTCAGGCGTGAGCCGGAACGTGCTCGCCAGTTAATCCAGCACTTATCAACCTTCTTTCGCAGCAACCTCAAGCAAAATCGCGAAACGGTGTCGCTTGAGCAAGAGCTGAGTCATCTTGATGCGTACTTAGAGCTCGAACATGCCCGCTTTGCCGATCGTATGAGTGTTGAAAAGCAGATTGACCCGGCTATCTTACACGCGGTGATCCCAAGCTTTACCTTACAACCTTTGGTTGAAAACGCCGTGAAGCATGGGATCAGTCAATTGATGGCAGGCGGTAAAATTGTGATCCGTGGCTGGCAAGAAGGCGAATGCCTGTATTTACAAGTGGAAGATAATGCCGGGCTTTATCAACCGGCAGCACAACACTCAGGACTAGGGATGCGTATTGTCGATAAGCGCGTGCGCGGGTTGTTTGGTAGCCAATACGCGCTGAAAATGACCTGTCAGCCCGATGTGTGGACGCGGGCAACCGTTACTCTGCCCTTAACCTATCAAGCCCCCAACAAGGAGAGACAGGGATGATAAAGGCATTGATTGTTGATGATGAGCTTCATGCGCGTGAAGCCTTGGAAGATGAGTTACTGGCACTCGGTGGCGTTGAGGTGGTTGGACAGTGCAACAATGCCATCGACGCGCTGAAAGCCATCAATCAAACCCGCCCCGATGTGGTGTTTTTAGATATTCAGATGCCTCGCGTGACCGGTTTAGAGCTACTCGCGATGCTCGACCCCGACACCATGCCCAAGGTGGTGTTCGTGACCGCCTATGATGAATTCGCCGTACAAGCGTTTGAGGAAAATGCATTCGACTATTTGCTCAAACCCATCGAAACTGGACGATTGAAGAAATCACTGGAAAAACTCACCCGTGAGCTGAGCCAGAAACACGACTACCAAGTGATCACGCCCGCGTTGGATTTGCTCCCTTGCGCCGGACACAATCGAATTACGTTGATCCCTCACCAAGAGGTGGAGGTCGCACGTACCGCGCTAAGTGGGGTCGCGCTACTCACAGCAAAAGGCGAGTCTACCACGCACCTTTCACTCAAGGTTTTGGAAGACAAAACCCCCTTAATACGCTGTCATCGCCAATACTTAGTGCATCCGGCCACTATCCGCGAAATCCAGTTACTCGACAACGGCCTTGCCGAAGTGATCACGCAATCTGCCTATGTGGTACCTGTGAGCCGCCGCTATCTCAAAACACTGAAAGACAAGCTGGGCTTATGCCAGTAACTCTCACCGCGCGTTAGTAGAAAAGCCCATTTGCTTGGCTTTGAAAGTCGTTGTAGCCGCGCTGCCACTCCATTCTAAAACGCTGAGAGCCAGGGCGACTTTCACACACGCCCATATAGGGGTTGCCATCTAATCCCAGTTGGTAGGCATGCTTGGGATCGCAATAGGCGTCAATACCATGAATATAGCCTTGCTCGTAATCGAGATAGTTGGCATTGATGGTCTCGCCAGCCTCAGAGGCTAACGTCCGCAAATCGCTTAACGAGCGCTGTGGCAACCCGCGCTGTCCATCTTGCTCGCCAAGTCCATACCAGTTCTGCTCATCAACCAAGCCTTGGGTAGTCGATGCGGCACATCCGACCAACAGTACGACACCCCATAGTGCTAAAAACGTTTTTATCATGCTAAACCCTTCCCCTACATAAAAAAGCCCCAGCAGAAGCTGAGGCTTAGATCTTAGCGTATTTGCGCAGATATTGCCGTAAGACCAATCATTTAGATAAAAATCAATCCATGGGCATACACGCTAGTCGCTCTGATGACATGACCATCATTTCTCATCCGCGATCAACTGTGGATTCGGTTTGTAGCCGACAAAGAAAGCGATAGTGGCAGCAATTGTCGCTCCCACACCGATGATGGTAGCGATATTCATCGGTAGGCTAAACCCGATTTCAGCGTTAGCTAAGTAGGTAACAGTCACTGCGGTCATAAACATCGCCGGAATCGTGCACACCCAGTGCAATTTATCACGTTTAATCAGGTAAGCCGCCGCGGCCCATAGCATGATCATCGCGGTGGTTTGGTTGGCCCAGCCGAAGTAACGCCAAATCACGCCAAACTCCGCTTTGGTGATCAAAAAGCCCACCACAAACATGGGGATTGCAATCATCAGGCGCTTCACCATTGGTTTTTGCTGAATTTTCAGAAAGTCGGCAATAATCAGACGCGCAGAGCGGAAAGCGGTATCACCCGAGGTAATCGGCAGCACTATCACACCTAAGACCGCCATAATGCCTCCGACGGTGCCAAGTAGCGAGGTAGAAACCTCATGTACCACTGCAGCCGGGCCACCGTTAGCCAGCGTTTGATTAAGCGCCTCACTCGACTCATAGAAGCTCAAGCCCAGGCTACACCAGATAAGTGCAATCACACCTTCACCGATCATCGCGCCATAGAAGATAAAACGCCCTGACTTTTCATTTTGCATGCAGCGCGCCATCAATGGCGACTGGGTAGCGTGAAAGCCGGATACTGCTCCACAAGCGATAGTAATAAACAGCAATGGCCACAGTGGTAGATCAGTTGGGTGGAAGTTAGTCGCAAAGTCTAGCCCTTGGCTGTAGAAGCTGTGATCGCTCACGGCCAAGCCGATAATCAAGCCGACCGACATAAAGACAAGCAAGGCACCAAACACGGGATAAAAACGGCCGATGATTTTATCAATGGGTACCACTGTCGCCAGCACATAATAGGCAAATATAATACCCACCCACATCGCCACGCTCATCTCTGACAAGCTACCCAACAACTTGGCGGGACCGAGCACAAATACCACGCCGACCAACATCAAGAGCAACACCGCAAAGAAGTTCATAAAATGTTTAGCGAAGTTACCCAGATGCTCGCCGACCACAGAAGGCACAGAAGCGCCATTTGCGCGGACACTCAGCATGCCTGAGAAATAATCATGGACAGCCCCCGCAAAAATGCAGCCAAACACAATCCACAACATGGCTACAGGACCGTACAAGGCACCGAGAATCGGGCCAAAGATGGGGCCTAACCCAGCAATATTCAAAAGCTGAATCAGGTAGACTTTTTTGTCCGACAGCGGCACATAATCCACGCCATCGTTCATGCTCATGGCCGGTGTCGCTTTCTGCGGCTTAGGCCCAAAAATTTTGGTAATGAAGGTGCCGTAAGTGAAATAGCCCACAATCAAGGTCACCACGCATAATAAAAACCAGGACATCGCTGTTCTCCGTGTCGTTAGCAGCTAAGCTGCCAATCTTTTAGTAGGGTACAGATGCCATTTTGCCTACATAGCCGCCACATTCATCTGCTTTGTCGGTGAGTGGTCGCTTGGCCGAGTAAACGGTTGTAAGAGCGGTTGAGCGGTTGAGCGGTTAGTTGAGGACAATAAAAAAGCCCGTCCAAGTGGACGGGCTTTTTGAGCAATAAACGCCGAGGGCGATTACTTCTTGTTAAGACGCTCTTTGATTCGAGCTGACTTACCAGAACGCTCACGCAGGTAGTACAGTTTGGCACGACGTACTGCACCGCGACGTTTAACAGTAATGCTGTCGATAACTGGCGAATGGATTTGGAAAGTACGCTCTACACCTTCACCGCTTGATACTTTACGTACGGTAAATGCAGTGTGTAGACCACGGTTGCGCTTAGCGATAACCACACCTTCATATGGCTGCAGACGCTCACGGTTACCTTCTTTTACTTTAAGCTGTACCAGGACAGTGTCACCTGCTTGAAACTCAGGCAGGTCTTTTTTCATTTGCTCTTCTTCGAGCTGCTTGATGATGTTACTCATTGTTTATAACCCTAGAATAAACTGAAACTCAATTTGATTCGGCACTTGCACGGTGTTCTTTTATGAACTCGGCAAGTAGTGATTCCTGTTCGTCAGTCAGAGCTAGGTTTTCCAGGAGCTCTGGTCGTCGTAGCCAAGTGCGACCTAGCGATTGCTTTAATCGCCAGCGACGAATGTCCTTGTGATTGCCGGATTTTAGCACCTCTGGTACCCCCAACCCGTCTAACACTTCTGGACGTGTGTAGTGTGGACAGTCTAACAACCCGTTAGCAAAGGAGTCTTCCTCTGCTGACGCCATGTCGCCGAGTACACCCGGTACAAACCGAGCAACCGCGTCCACCAGCGTCATTGCGGGCAGCTCGCCCCCACTGAGCACAAAATCTCCCACCGACCATTCTTCGTCTACATGGGTTTGAATAATGCGCTCATCTACCCCTTCATACCGGCCGCAAATCAAAATAAGTTTGTCATTGCTAGCCAGTGATTCAACCCCCGCTTGGTCGAGCTTGCGCCCTTGCGGAGAGAGGTAAACCACTTTCGCTTTATCGCCTGCGGCATGTTTGGCAGCGTGAATAGCATCGCGCAACGGCTCAACCATCATCAACATACCGGGGCCACCGCCGTAGGGTCGATCATCAACCGTACGGTGTCTGTCGTGGGTGAAATCACGCGGATTCCACGTTTCGACGTTTAACAGCCCTTTTTTTACCGCTTGGCCCGTGACTCCAAAATCAGTGACCGCTCGGAACATTTCAGGAAACAGGCTAATAATGCCAACCCACATATTTCCGCTCGCTTACCGTTGGAGTTTAAAAACCAGGATCCCAGTCAACTTCGATCCGTTGAGCAGTGCGATCAATTGACTTGATAACCTGCTCTTCAAGGAACGGAATTAAGCGTTCCTTTTTGCCAAAAGCATCTTTGAGGTTGGCTTTGACGACAAGTACGTCGTTAGAGCCGGTTTCGAGCATGTCAGTCACCGTACCGAGGTGGTAGCCTTTCGCATTCACCACGTCCATGCCAAACAGCTCACGCCAATAAAACTCTTCATCTGATAAAGCAGGCAGCGACTCAGTCCCTACTGCAATCTCAGCATTGGTCAGCATCTGCGCGTCTTCGCGCTGATCCAGCCCTTTGAGCTTGGCAACATACCCCTTGTTGTGGCGTTTCCAGTCTTCTAACTCGAAACGTTGCCACTCGCCACGCACCTGGATATACCAAGGTGAGTAGGCAAAAATGCTCTCAGCTTCTTCAGTGTAAGAAAAAATCTTGAGCCAGCCACGAATACCGTATGACGCGCCTAGCTTGCCAACCACGATAGTATCTTGCTCACTCATTTCTTCTTTTAACCCTGACACTGGAGACTTACGCTGCTTTCGCGGCGTCTTTAACTAGCTTAGCCACACGGTCAGAAACCGTTGCGCCTTCGCTAACCCAGTGGTTTACGCGATCCAGGTCAAGGCGTAGTTTCTCTTCCTGGCCTTGAGCAACAGGGTTAAAGAAACCGATTTTCTCGATGAAGCGACCGTCGCGCGCCTGGCGGCTGTCAGCTACAACGATTTGATAAAATGGGCGTTTTTTCGCGCCATGACGTGCCAAACGAATGGTTACCATATCGTCCTCATTTGCATTACTTAATAAAATTGGCCCCGTTTCGCGTAAGCAATGCGGGGCCTCGTGCCAAAATAAAGCTCGGGAATTTTACTCTTTATTGCTGTGAATGCAACTGGTTTAGTCAAATTTCCACCAGTTGTCCCAAGCCTCACAGCGAGTTGATCTGCCTGCCAGCACTGGGCTGACAGGCAAGTCCGCTATCTGATTAGCCCATGAATCCGCCAGGCCCACCTGGGCCACCACCCGGTGGCATCATGCCTTTCATTTGGCGCATCATGTTGCGCATGCCACCTTTTTGCATCTTCTTCATCATTTTCTGCATTTGGGTAAACTGCTTAAGAAGACGGTTCACGTCCTGTACTTGGGTACCTGAACCCGCAGCAATCCGCTTTTTACGCGACCCTTTGATAATTTCTGGACGCTGGCGCTCACGGGGTGTCATCGAGTTGATGATCGCTTCCATCTGCAAGAACATTTTATCATCAACGTTATCTTTCACGTTGTCGGGCACATTCGACATCCCAGGCAACTTATCCATCATGCCCATCATGCCACCCATGCCCTTCATCTGCTCAAGCTGGTCGCGAAAATCGGCCAAGTCGAAGCCTTTTTTCTGCTTAAACTTCTTGGCCATTTTCTCGGCTTTGTCTTTATCGACATTACGCTCGAGATCTTCGATAAGCGACAAGACATCGCCCATCCCTAAGATACGGGATGCCACCCGGTCAGGATGGAAAGGCTCCAGTGCGTCGGTTTTTTCACCCACACCCAAAAATTTGATCGGCTTGCCGGTGATATGGCGCACCGATAATGCCGCACCGCCACGGGCATCACCATCAACTTTGGTCAATACCACACCCGTTAACGCCAACGCGTCATTAAAGGCTTTGGCGGTATTTGCCGCATCTTGACCTGTCATCGCGTCAACCACGAACAAGGTCTCTACTGGGTTGACCGCACTATGAACGTCCTTGATCTCGTCCATCATGGCGTCGTCAACGTGCAAGCGACCCGCGGTATCGACAATCACCACGTCGTAGAACTTCAGCTTGCCGTGATCAACCGCCGCTTTGGCAATATCAACGGGATTTTGGTCAGCACTCGAGGGGAAGAAATCCACCCCGACTTCACCCGCCAAGGTTTCCAGCTGTTTAATCGCCGCAGGGCGATACACGTCCGCAGACACCACCAAGACTTTCTTTTTTTCTTGCTCGGTAAGCATCTTACCCAGCTTGCCCACACTGGTGGTTTTACCCGCCC
The DNA here is from genome assembly GCF_001996015.1 of Salinivibrio sp. ML198. Taxonomy (NCBI): domain Bacteria; kingdom Pseudomonadati; phylum Pseudomonadota; class Gammaproteobacteria; order Vibrionales; family Vibrionaceae; genus Salinivibrio; species Salinivibrio sp. ML198. Next base: position 17,934 of record NZ_MUEZ01000013.1, on the reverse strand, counting down.
CTTGCAAGCCTGCCATCAAAATCACTGCGGGCGGTTGGGCCGCGAGATCCAATTTTTCATTGGCATCGCCCATCACCGCTTCCAACTCGGCTTGGACAATCTTGATAAATTCCTGCCCTGGGGTCAGGCTTTTAGACACTTCAATGCCAACGGCGCGTTCTTTGACGCGTTTGACAAAATCACGAACCACAGGGAGCGCGACATCGGCTTCCAGCAGCGCCATACGCACTTCGCGTAGGGTCTCTTTGATATTGTCTTCCGTTAACCGACCACGGCCGCTCACATTTTTGAGCGTCCGGGATAAACGTTCTGATAAGTTTTCAAACATGCGTTACTCGCCCACTCGTCCTATTGGCCCATGATTTTTCATCTGGGTGCAATCGCTGTCGCGAAATTACTGAGATTATACCGCAATCCCCCCATCGCTTGCATGTATCGATAGCGACGAAGATTGAGGCAAGGTATACTCACACCTTCATTCTTATTGATTAACTGACTGATCGGTGACGATGGAAATTCTGACAGCCTTATTCGCATCAATGCTTTATCTGGCCGCCATTTTGCAGATCATCCCCGGCTTGTCCAGCAACAATCAAATTAGTGCGAAGCCGGTCTTTTTCACCGCCGTGGCTGCGCTGGCGCTGCATGCTTATTTGTTAAAAGACCTGATTTTATCCGGCACAGGACAGAATCTTAGCATGCTCAACGTCGCCTCCTTGGTGAGTTTTATCATTGCGATGATGACCACAGGGCTAATTTTTCGATTGCGGCTGTGGTTCTTGCTCCCGGTGGTTTATGCCTTCGCTGGGCTAAACTTGGCGAGCGCGACCCTGCTGCCCGGTGCCTTTATTACCCATCTCGAATCGCACCCAGAGGTGCTATTGCACATTTCTCTGGCGCTGTTCGCCTATTCAACCTTGATGATCGCTACGCTCTATGCGCTGCAGTTGGCCTGGTTGGATTATCAACTCAAACATAAAAAACGCCAGGTCATTAATCACAATGTCCCTCCTTTAATGATGGTGGAACGACAGCTTTTCAACATCATTTTGGTGGGTCAGGTACTATTAACCTTCACTCTAATGACAGGATTTATTTTTGTCGATGATATGTTCGCGCAAGGGAAAGCGCACAAAGCCTTCCTTTCTATGGCCGCTTGGGTCGTGTATGGCGTTCTCCTTTGGGGGCATTATCAATCAGGCTGGCGTGGACGCCGGGTGGTCTGGTTTAGTATTGTGGGCGCCTTTCTACTCACTTTAGCCTATTTTGGCAGTCGTTTTGTCCGTGAGATTCTGATCGCGGGTTAAGACAGCGCGCGCATCACAGAGGGCAACCGGCCCCTGCGCGTGGCGGTAGTATACACTCGAGCATAGGCTCTGATTTTAAAACAAACGTAAGGAACAGTTCGTTGGACGACATATCGACGGGAATTTTAATTTCCCTTTTGGTATTGCTTATCGTCATTTCCGGTTATTTTTCCGGGTCTGAGACAGGCATGATGGCCCTTAACCGCTACCGGTTACGCCACCTTTCTAAATCAGGCCATAGCGGCGCTAAGCGGGTCGAAAAACTGCTCACTCGGCCAGACCGATTGATTGGGCTTATCCTGATCGGCAATAACCTGGTAAATATTCTTGCCTCGTCAATCGCGACCGTATTGGGGTTGCGTCTTTATGGCGATGCCGGTATTGCGATCGCCACCGGGGTACTGACGATGGTGATTTTGGTCTTCGCTGAGGTTACCCCTAAAACCCTCGCCGCCCTCTACCCGGAACGGGTCTCTTTTATCAGCAGTTTTGTACTGACCATTCTGATGAAAGTGTTCTATCCGTTGGTCAGCTTGGTGAACTTTATTACCAATGGCTTTTTACGGATACTGGGATTAGGCGCCAAGGCGGATGGCAAAGACAGCTTAAGCACCGAGGAACTGCGCACGATTGTTAATGAGGCAGGGAGTCTGATCCCTCGCCGTCACCAGCATATGCTGCTGTCGATTCTTGAGTTAGAAGAAGTGACCGTGGATGACATTATGGTACCCCGTAATGAAATCACCGGGATCAATATCAATGATGACTGGAAGTCGATCATGCGCCAATTCACTCATGCTCCGCATGGACGGATGGTACTCTATCGCGACACCATCGACGAAGTCGTTGGCATGCTGCGCGTGCGCAAAGCGTACCGCTTAATGGTTGAGAAAAACGAATTTAACAAAGAAACGCTGCTTCGTGCCGCCGACGAGGTTTACTTCATTCCTGAAGGCACACCACTGAACGTGCAAATGCTGAAGTTCCAGCGCAATAAGCAACGTATTGGTTTGGTCGTTGACGAATATGGCGACATGATAGGTTTGGTGACCTTGGAAGATATTCTCGAAGAGATCGTGGGTGAATTTACAACATCATTGTCTCCAAGCTTGGCAGAAGAAATTACACCATTAACCGACGGTGGGTATCTGATTGAGGGCAGCGCCAATATTCGCGACTTGAATAAGAGCCTTAATTGGGCTTTACCAACCGATGGGCCGCGCACCCTCAATGGGCTCATCCTCGAACATTTGGAAGATATCCCTAACAACCGCTTAAGTGTGGAGATTGATGGCCACCATATTGAAATTGTCGATGTCGCAGACAATATGATTAAGCAAGTGAAGGTGTTGCCGGCTAAGCAACCACAAGCGAGTGTAAACAGCTAGTTGAGCCACTTCGCATCAGCCATATCACGGCACTAGCACGCTGAAAAAGCCATGCCATGAGATGAACGCACAAAAAAGGTGGGGCATTCCCCACCTTTTTTGTGCTTGCCCTTTTTAGGTCATCATCTGATCGCCCGTTACCACTGCCATCATGAAGAGCTGTTTTCCGTACAGGTATAATGCCGTAATGCCTCAATAAAGCTGGCCTCTTTGATCGGTTTCACTATCACATAGTCGGCACCTGCTTGATAAAAAGCCTCATGAACGTGACCGTACGCATCGGCCGTGCACGCATAAATGGGGACATCGAGACCCAACGTTTTACGAATCGCTTTTGTCGCATCAATGCCGCCAAGCTTCGGCATATGATTGTCCATTAATACCAGATCATAATGCGCTTGTTGGAGACGCTCGAGGGCCTGCTCCCCATCTTTCACCCAATCAACTTCAATCTGGTATTTTTTGCAAAAGGCTTGAGCCACCATGGCATTGATTTTGTTATCCTCGACCAGCAACAACCGCTCTATGCCCAAAGACGCGGGGTCAAAAGGGTCGGCCTCTACGGTTTGTGCCGGTTTAGCGTGTGTCACAGCCACAGGCACAGTGACCATAAAGCGGCTACCTTTATCCGGCTCACTGGTCACATCAATCTCTCCTCCGAGCAAGTCGAGTAAGCTTTTCACGATAGATAAGCCCAAGCCACTGCCTCCGTATGTGCGCGTGACGCTGGAATCGGCTTGTACAAAGGGATCAAACAAGGATGATAGCGCTTGTTGATTCATCCCCACCCCCGTGTCAGTGACCTCTATATGTAAGCGTGTTTGCTCACCCGACTCGACTAATTTGATGGTCATCCCCACCTTGCCAACATGGGTAAACTTCACCGCATTGCTCATCAAGTTGAACAGGATCTGAGTCAGACGTGATTGATCAGAGCACACCATGGTGTCATCGGCGACGGGAGCATCAATGGTCAGTGCAATCTGTTTGCTCTCACAAATCGGGGTATAGATATTCTCAACCGTGCGAATCATGTCGTGCAGATAAAAGTCGCCGTGCTCGATAGTCATCTTTCCTTGTTCAATTTTGGAAAGATCAAGCACATCATTTAACACAGTAAGTAAGTGCTCACCACTTTGATAGAGACTCCCTAGCAGCTCTTTTTGCTCTTTTTCTTTCGCCTTATCACTCAATATCTGGGTTATACCTAAAATACCATTGAGCGGCGTTCGAATTTCATGGCTCATCTTAGCCAAGAACTCAGACTTGGCACGGGCAGAGGCTTCTGCCGCTTCTTTAGCGCGTTGGCTTTGTTGCTCCGCTTCAATCAAAGAAGTGATTTCTTGCCCCTGCCCAATCACCGCTTTCACTTGGTTGTCGACCATCAACGGCGCTAAGTTCCAACGGTAAACCCGACGATCAATCTCGATATTCACCCCTTTTAAAATCGTCCCGTTTAATGCACGTTGTAGATGAGGGGTAATCGCATACATAAACTGGTCGTAGAGCCAACTAGAGGCATGGATTTGCTCGTCATAGTTAAGCTTTAGTTTGGCCGCGGGGTTAATACGTGTGATATCAAAGTGGGTGTCCCAAACGATGATGGGCGACAAGGCATAGTCAAACAGGTCTTGTAGGGAGCGCTCTTTTTCATACAAGGCATCAAATGTGGACTCCAGCGTCTTACCGATATGGTTAAACTCTTCAATATCCGAGCCCGCAAAAGGCAAGGTGCGCTGTCGCGAGCGCGCGCCTTGGGTATAACGCATCAATTTTTCCAATGAATCCGCGATGCGCGTTTGCACAAATCGGTTAACCCAGATCGCTGCCACGATAATCACCATCGTGGTCAGCAGCAGGTTAATCCCCATTTGCCGTTGCAGTGCCACCACATTGTCATTTTGCTGTGCCGACAACAGAGCAATTTTTGAAGGCTCACCGGCGATGCGTAACTTGGCTTGGCTCACCAAATAGTGGCGAAACGCCTGGCTCTCTCCTGGCGAGGGCAGCGTAAGATCGCGCCCAATCTCATCGTTGCTGCTCAGCGTCGAGGCGAGAGTGACATTATCTGCAGACAACCACACCGCTTGCGTACCGCTCGCGCGCTGCAAACTTTTGACAAACGAGAAGTTGCCATTAAGCATCACCACCACATATAAGTAGCCCCCCAGCTTGCCGCTGGATTGAAATACAATCGGTGTGCGTCGCATTAACAGGTAGCTCTGCTCCATCTCTGTGGTGATGGTGGTTAACGCCCACCGATTAATCCCCCTTAACTGGAGGCGTAGCTGCTCTAACTGCTCACGATCAATACCATGAAAGAGGCTGCTACCATCATGCCACAGCACCCGATCGTCTTTGGCGATAAAACGAAAATCGGGGGTGTTGGCCACGTCTTGCTGTTCTTGCTCGATAAAATAGTCATCCAACGCCGCGCTGTTCTCATTCGCCACCATTGATTGCAGTGTCACACTGGCCGCATTGGTATTTTGGTGGATTTGTAGTGATGTGAGACGACTGTCAAACACATTTTGCAACAGGCGAGACGTCTGCGTCAGCGTGCGGGTAATTTCTTGATTAATCCCCGCCAAAGTAAGCTGATAACTCTGTATATACACCCCGGCCGTCACAAAGAGGAAAAAGACCACGATCAAACGGGTCAGTAATTGAGACAGTGACAGCTTCGGCGAACCCGATATGGCCATTTTTTAGTCCGAATACCTAAATGCTTTTTTCTTAAGTGCCTCTATTCGCTTGGGATCATCGTAGCGAGTGACCACTTCAAACCGCCCAGAATAGACCACAGGCACAGGTTGATGCTCAATGTCACGTTTGATCGCCTCGGCCATGGCGATACCTGTATCATCATTCATTCTCATCACAGTCACATCAAGTTGACCGGCGGCAATCGCGTCAAGCTCTGCTGAGCCACCTCCCCAGCCATTGAGTCCAACCGTGTCACGGCCTAGCTCATCGAGGGCCTGGACAGCGCCAAACGCGACGTCGGTTGCACACGCATAAATAAAGTCGAGCGTTGGATTATTGTTTAGCATCGCTTTGGCCGCCTGGTAACCCGACTCTCGGTCACCCTTGGTGTAATAGGCAGACAGCAAGTTGCTATCAGCGTGCGAGCTCATGGCCTCAATAAAGGTATCTCCCCGTGCATCACTGACATAACCTTGCGAAAAATAAAGCACCGAATAATTCACGCCTTCAGGATATCGCTCTTGGTAATAGGTTGCCAACGCACGGCTACCACGTTGGTGATCAAACCCCACATATAAGAATGGTTGATTATCTTGCCACGCTTTTACGGGCGTGGTGATGTTTTGCAAAATAAGCTTGGTTTTGTTCTGGGATAACACATGGTTAATAAACTTACGATGGCGCACACTGTTCAAGGTAAAAATGAGGTAATCGGCCCCATCACGCAGCGCCGCATACAACGAGGCGCTTTGTTCACGAATATCGGTATTGGGGCGCGTCGTGACTTGTTGGAGCTCATATGGGATATTAAGTGCATTCAGCCGCCGCTCGAAGGCACGTACGTTACGTTGCCAGTAATCGGATATTTGCTCGCCTGGCACCACCACAGAGATTTTTATTGGCTCCATGGCACCTAAAAAAGGCACCGGCTCTGCTTGTACCTGAGCGTCCAATTCGGTGGTTAAGCTTTTTTGCTCAGGGTGCAGGGCAAGGTACTCATCGTAAGACCAAAAGCCATTGAGTGATCCGTGGGCACTGGACATCACCATCAGCAAGGTGAGCCCAGTCAACCAACGGAAAAAACGGATCGCGTCATTTAGGTGTCTGGTGCGTAAACTCACTTTTATCCCACAGCCTTTTTGTTTCCAAGTCAGTGTCAGCTTAGCGAAACCCGTGCACGGACGCAGCGAGAAAAGCGAGAAGCGTGCTTGATGAGGCAAAAAAGATGCAACAAAGCCTACACTTCCCAGGCATTTATCTAGCAATCAAGACAAAAAAGGGAGAAAGCCATGAATACCAAGAAAAACGGCAGCCCAATATGGACTGCCGTTAACGTTCAAGACAGAGGCACACTAGTCAACGCGCAACGTTTGTAGCATGGACTCAGGCAAGGAAAGATCATCGTTTTTATTCACGGTCACCCCTGCATCTATGATGGCACGAGCGATATCTTTTGCCTCGCTGAGTGAGTGCATCTCATACGTCCCGCATTGATACTCGTTGAGCTCAGGGATCTTGTCTTGCGATGGCACAACCAACACATCTTCCATCGCCAGTTCCCATGCTTTCGCCACCTCAGGCTCTTGGGGCTCCCCAATCAGGCTCATGTAGAAGCCAGTACGACACCCCATAGGAGAGATATCAATGATCTCGACCTTATCGCTGTTAAGGTGCTTACGCATAAAGCCGGCAAACAGGTGCTCGAGCGTGTGGATCCCTTTTTCCGTCAAGTGCTCTTCGTTAGGGCGACAAAAACGAAGGTCAAAAACGGTAATCGTATCACCGCTGGGTGTTTGCATCGTTTTGGCGATCCGCACTGCTGGCGCATGCATACGTGTATGATCAACCGTAAAACTATCTAGTAGTGGCATCTTACCTCCTTTATTCCTCGCAGTGCCCCTTAAAATGGCCACCAGCTCAGATTATCCTCGAGTCGTTGTCGGCAACCTTTTAGCTGCCAACCGTAGTCCTTTGCTTGTTGTTCGACTTTACGCGCCACGCGTTTTAACCCGGGTTTCCCCTCAAACGAGCCGCGCTGAAATCCACCTCTACCTTCATGGTAAGCCAAATACTGGCGATACACATCCCATTTAGACACCCCGAGTTGGCGGTAGGTTGCATCGGTATACCAACCAATAAACTGCAACGCATCGGCAAAGTCAGTGCGGGAGCCGCCATTGTCTGTGGCTTTTTGATAATCAGACCAAGCCGGGTCTTGCGCCTGCGCATAGCCATAGGCACTGCTAACACGCCCCCACGGCAAGATGCCTAACACATAATCACGGGGTGGCAGGGCATCATGCACAAACGCGCTCTCTTGCTTGACGAACGCCATGGCCACTTGGATGGGCGTTCCCCAATCCGCTTCCATCTCAACCGCTGCTTCAAACCAATCTGGGTGTTGGTCGAATATCTCACAGAGGTTATTGGGATTATCCGGTGGTGGCGTGGCACATCCTGATACCATCACCACGGTGAAGAATGCGCCAATATGACGGAAAAAGCGCTTCCTGCTCATCGTCGTCCGTCCAATTACCAGCTTTCGGCCATGGGCACGTCTTTAAAATAAGCATTCAAAAAAGCTTCAAAGCTTTGTGTATCGCTTTCTTCGACCGCTTTTTGACGCGCGACGCTCTCTTTGGCTTCTTGTAAAAAGTCGGCATCACTGTGGATCTTGTAAGGCACATCCGCTAGCGCCGCTTTATGGTCACGGGCAAGGCTTAGCCCTAGGCCGCCGATACCGCCTTGCGCGATCACGTCTGCCAGAACACGACCAGATAGCGTGAATTCTGGGTTATCAAAACAGGCGATCATTTTATCACATACGGTTTCATAGCGATGGTCGTCGACCGCGCGATCCATGACTTTCGCTAACTGCTTAAGCTCCCCCATCACTTGTAACCCCCACTCTGCTTGCGTCAGGGTCTCGCCCTCACATCCTGTTGTTAGGGTTAATCCTGGTTTGCGGCCTTCGAGTACAATCTTGTTCCAATTGTCACGCCAGCAATTGAGTTCAGGGTCGGTCATCGGCTCAGAAGGCGATAACGCACACCAGGAGACAAAGAGATCAAGAAAATGGATCTGATCCTCTTCAATCCCCACCGGGCTGTATGGGTTGACGTCCAAAGAGCGCACCTCAATGTACTCGACACCGCCTCGCTCAAGCGCTTCGGTCGGCTTTTCACCGCTTTCGGCATTCCGTTTGGGGCGTATAGGCGCATAGAGCTCGTTTTCAATTTGCAGCACATTGGTGTTGAGCTGACGATACGTCTCGCCATCACGAATACCTAACTTGGCAAACGCCTGTGAGGGAGTACGAATCGCGCTTCTTAAACCTTCAAGGTATTGTTCTAGGGTGTTAAAACCAATTTTCAGATCCGCTTGTGCATTATTGGTATACCCTAAGTCACTCAAGCGCAGCGACGTCGCATAGGGTAAGTAACACGTACCTGACGGCATATGCTCAAAGGGCAACTGGCTTTGCGCATGCTTGATAAACGAGCCACATAACGCAGGTGACGCACCAAATAGATAAGGGATCATCCAACCATGGCGATAATAATTACGAATAAGATCAAAGTAACCTTGGGTGACTGACGCTTGGCTTACCGTGTCTGAGTGGTACAGATGCTGCCAAAATGTCTCAGGCAAAGAGATGTTAAAATGCACCCCTGAGATCACTTGCATCACACTGCCATAGCGATGCTTGAGCCCTTGGCGATACAAGGTCTTCATCCGCCCAATATTTGAGCTGCCGTATTGCGCTAAGGTGATATCGTCTTCGGATGCCACCACGCACGGCATTGACATAGGCCACAACTGTTCGTCGCTCATTTGCTGATAGGTAAAGCGATGGATATCCTGCAACTCATCCAGCATCCCTTTCACCGACGTGTTAACCGGCGTAATAAACTCCAACAGTGATTCAGCAAAATCCGTCGTGATCCAACGGTGTGTCAGCGCGGATCCAAGTGTCTCTGGATGCGCCGTTTGCGCTAAATGACCTGCTGGCGTAATGCGTAATGCCTCGCGCTCCAATCCGCGGCCAATCCCCTTTAATGCATCTGGGTTTTGCGCTAAACGCGCTAACCGTTGGGTAAAGTCAGTCAAAATGTATCTCTTATTTTTTTAAGCTGCGTGGCGGTCAATATAAACAAGCTATTACTCAAAAGCCATCACGCAGCGGAGTAAGTTTATCCAAATAGGCTTATCGGTAATCGAGCGCTAACGTGCGCACTGGCAAGCCAAGTTGACGTAAGCTATCACCAAGACGAGAGGCATCCCCGACCACAATAATTTGATAGTCGTTAGGATCAAACCAACGTGCCGCCTGGGCATTCAGCTGTTGCAATGAGATTGATTGCAATAAGGCTTTTTGTGCCTCTCGGTAGTTGTCGTCTAAATCAAAGGCTTCAATATGTGCTATCAAGCCTGCTTTTTCCCATGGCGTTTCATAACTCAGCGCATCACGCTGACCACTCGATTGACGCAGATAGGCCAATTCTTGTGCCGAAAAGCCATTTTCTTGTGCATGCGCCATCTCTTGCCATAGCGCTTTAATCGCATCGTGCGTCGCATCAGCACGTACATCGGTACTGACTTCTATGGTGCCTGTCTGTCGGCCTCCATAAACACCACTGTGCGCGCCATAGGTATAACCTTTATCTTGACGCAAGTTTTGATTCAGGCGCGCATTAAAATTGCCCCCTAAATTAAAGTTGGCCAAGCGGGTTTTAAACATCGGGCCGGTGGCATCGTATGGCATACCATGGCGCACCATACGAATACTGGTTTGTGGGGCTTGCGGTTTATCTACCAGCCAAATTTGTGCCTGGTCGTAGTCTTTCGGGACAGCACGCGCCACCTGAGCCGTAGGCTGCGTTTGCGCTTGCCACGGTGTGATCCGGTTGGCGAGATTGATCGCATGTTCACGAGAAAGGTCGCCCACCACAATCAATTGGCTGCCTCGCAATACGTAGTGCTGGCGATAGAAGTGTTTAACATCGTCAAGTGTCATCGCTGCAATATCTTCCGCGACGCCGCCCTCTGGCGCACGGAAGGTGGCATCTTGATATAACAGCTGGTTTGTCGCTTGGCTGGCTAGCCAGCCTGCATCATCGGCGCGAGATGCCAGACCTTCCAACAACTGGGCTTTAACACGATCAAAATCTTCTTCTGCAAAGGTCGGCGCGCGCAAGGTTTTATTCACGAGTTTCAGGGTCTCACCCAGATGCTTTTTCAGTGATGTTACCGTGATTTGTGTATGGTAACTGTCCGCGTCGATATTGACTTGACTGCCCAGCTTGTCTAGGGCTCGAGTGAGCTCAGCGGCCGACATACCTGCTGCGCCCTCGGTCACCATGGTTGCCGTTAAGTTAGCGATACCTCGCTGATCGTTAGGCTCCATCAAGGTGCCGGCAGGTAAACGAAGCTGCAAGGTGACCGTGGGTGTCTCGCGACTCACTGTGCCTGCCAGATGCATCCCATTGTCCAAGTCGGCCCGATAAATGCGTGGCACATTAACCGTGACACTCCCATTAGGAGCCGGGATCTGGGTGCGATCGAAATTTTCTGGGGGTTCACGTCGTGCTAACGTGTCGTGCTGGCTTTGCGTCTGTGCCTGTTCATATTCTGGACGTTGATAGATAAAATTCGCGGGCGCAGCGACCAAGTCCGTCCGTCCAATAGGGACCACACTGGTGTTTACTGCGGGCTGATCTTTTATCCACTGCCGATAGCTTTCCATCACCTTGTCAGGGGTCACCGCATTCAGGCGTGAAAGGCGCTGATTCATACGGTTTGCATCACCGTAGAGCGTATAATCACTGGCCAGCTGTGAGACCTTACCGTCGACACTTTGTAGCGCAAAGATATTATCGGCTTCCACCATGGATTGGATTTGGTTGATATCCTCGTCACTGACGCCTTTTGCCTCAAACTGCGTCATGGTTTGCGCTAACAAGGTACGGATCTCAGCCAGAGATTGACCTTGGCGACCGACACCGTAGACCTCAAACGTACAAGCTAGCTCACCACACTGGTGCGATGCGCCTGCACTTAACAGCTGCCCCGTTTGTACCAGGGATTGATAAAGGACACTGTCACGCCCTTGCCCCAATACATTGGCCAGTACCCCCAGGCGCGTCGTGGTGTCCGTCTCAGGCACACTGGTAGGAAAGGTCATCACCAATACCGGTTGCGATACCTTATCTTCCAATGTCACAAAGCGAGAGCCGTCCAGCGTGACCGGTTGCGGTTTCGCCTCTGGTATTGATGGGCCTTGAGGAATATCACCAAAGTATTTTTTCACCCACGCTAAGGTTGTCTGAACATCAATGTCGCCACCAATGGTCAAGGTGGCATTGTTCGGCCCATACCAGCGCAGGAAGAATTGCTTGAGATCGCCAACATCGACACGGTTAAGGTCCTCAACATAACCAATCACCGGCCATGAGTATGGGTGACCCTCAGGGTAGAGTGCTTGATTAATGGTCTCGTTAACGCGGCCATACGGGACATTGTCTATCCGAAATGCCCGTTCGTTTTTCACCGTGTCACGCTGCACTTCAAATTTGCGCTGAGAGACCGCATCCAGCAAAAAGCCCATGCGATCAGATTCAAGCCAAAGGACACGCTCAAGCTCGTTGGCCGGTACGGTCTGGTAATACTGGGTGGTGTCGCGATTGGTCGAGCCATTGTTATAGCCCCCCACCTCTTTAATACGTTTTCCGTGATCATCTACGTGCTCAGAGCCTTCAAACATCATATGTTCAAAAAAATGCGCAAAGCCTGATTTTCCCGGCTCTTCTCGGGCAGAGCCCACATGGTAACGTACATCAACGTTGACAAGAGGGTCGGAGTGATCCTCATGCAACAACACCGTCAGTCCATTATCTAATTCAAATTGCTGATACGGGACTTGCGCACTCCCTGGCGGAGGCGCGACGGTTTTAATCCAAGTGACGCCCTCAGGTGTTTGGGTTGGGGCTGAGCCAGTCAACTGGCATCCAGACAACACAGATAGAAAGAAAAACGTGGCAAGCAATAAACGTGGCATATGATAGTTCCTAACCCGCTACCCAACGGATTGAGATGACAATCACTAGGTAGCGCGATGCTTTTGCAACAAAGATAATCAGCCAGCACCAAGATTGTCGAAGGCGCAGCCAACCGGCAACCACGCAAAGCGGATCACCAATAATCGGTACCCAGCTTAATAGCAAGGCAGCATAACCATAGCGTTGCAGCCCAGCGAGCGCTCGGCGGTGCCATGATTGATGCGGTTGATAATCAGGCAGCCAACGCCCGATGGCGTAATTGGTCATGCCACCGAGTGTGTTGCCTACCGTGGCAATCGCCACAACGATCCCATCCGCGAATGAGTGCTGAGTTAATAAATACACCAAGTTGGCCTCAGAGCCACCTGGCAATAAGGTCGCACCTAAAAAGCTGGTGGCAAACAGCGTTGCCAGCAGCACCCAATCGTCCATTCGACCCCATGTATTATCATTGGTTCAGCGCGAACTCTCTACGACGCCACGGCCTCATCAACCCGACGAGAGCCGGAAGACGAAGCCCTGAGGTTAAGACGAAGGCATTTCCAACACACGTTTACCGCGAGTATGGCCTGCCTCGAGTGCGCAATGTGCCTGCGCGCCCTGCTCAAGCGGGTAGACCGCAGCGATATCGATCTTAAGTTCACCTTGGTCCAGCATATCGAGCAAGCGCTGGGTCTGCCAAGTATTTGGATCAACCAACATACCTGTCGCCTTCAGCCCTCGCTCGGCAGCGGCGGAGGTAATGGTATCGCGCGTATTGGTGGGGACTGTGACGATACGCCCACCTGTTTTTAGGCTTGCTAATGCATCAATGGCGGTGTCCCCTCCCACCAAATCAATCACCAGATCAAATTCACCATTGCCGGTGGCCCAATGCGCTTGATGGTAATCGATCGGGGTCGCGTCCAGTTGACGTAGAAAGGCATGATTGTTTTCAGAGGCAGTGGCATAAACCTGCGCCCCGAGACGCACGGCCAACTGGACCGCAAGGTGCCCGACGCCGCCGGCGCCCGCTAAAATCAATACTTTTTCATCACGCACCAGTTTACCATGCTCAAGCGCTTGCCAAGCCGTCAGCCCAGCCAATGGTACTGCGGCGGCATCTACCATTGGCACACTTGGCGGTACTGTTGATAATAATCCGGCATCAGCGACCACATATTGGCTGTATCCCCCGCCTTCGGTCGGAAAGCCAATCATCCCAGCGACACGATCCCCAACATCAAACTTGCTTTCATTGGTGCCATTCGCCACCACAACACCTGCAACATCATAGCCAGGCACCCAAGGCAAATGATCGCGATTATGCTCAGCGGCCCAGCCGAGTCCGGCACGCGTTTTCGCATCAATGGGGTTAACGCCTGCAGCCTTCACTTGAATCAGCACCTGTTCTTCAGAGGGAGAAGGAATCGAACGGTTGACCGGGGTAAGTACCTCTGGTGCGCCAAATTCAGTGATTGCAAGAGAGAGATTGTTCGACATATTGACTCCTTTCGCATGCCATTGTGCTTATGCTGGCGTATACAGTAATGGTATTTGCCTTAACGAAGAGATTAAGCACAGAGCCATTGCAAAGCGTAAACCTCTAGTCTTAACAAAAAAAGCGGCAGACTCAATGCCTACCGCTATTTTCTTTTTATCTGCTCGGTGTCAAATCACTGACGGTTAGCCAACCAGCGCCAACAAAATACCGGCCGCCACCGCAGACCCCAGGACACCAGCCACATTTGGCCCCATCGCATGCATTAGTAAGAAGTTATGCGGGTTAGCATCCAATCCGACCTTGTTAACCACACGGGCCGCCATGGGAACCGCCGACACCCCAGCCGCACCAATCAATGGATTGATAGGGTCGCGGCTAAAGCGATTAAGGAGTTTAGCCATCAGTACGCCTGTTCCCGTCCCGATGCTGAACGCGACTGCGCCCAATACCAAGATGCCAAGGGTTTCAAACTGGAGGAACTTGTCGGCTTCCAATTTGGAGCCCACAGCCAGACCGAGAAAAATGGTAACAATGTTGATCAGCTCATTCTGGGCAGTGCCCGATAAGCGATCCACCACGCCACACTCTCGCATCAAGTTACCGAGGCAGAACATACCAACCAGCGGCGTTGCCGAGGGCAAAAATAAGATGGTCATCATCAGTACCGCCAACGGAAACAGCACTTTCTCGGTTTTCGACACATGACGAAGTTGCTTCATCTCAATCTTGCGTTCACTTGCAGAGGTGAACAACTTCATGATCGGGGGCTGAATAATCGGTACCAATGCCATATAGCTGTACGCCGCCACGGCAATGGCCCCGAGCAAGTCCGGCGATAATCGACTGGCGAGGAAGATAGCCGTCGGCCCATCCGCACCACCAATGATCGCGATGGAGGCCGCATCTTGCAGGCTAAACGCCATGCCTGGCACCAAGTTAAGTAAAATGGCACCAAACAAAGTGGCAAAAATACCAAACTGTGCCGCCGCACCTAGCAACAAGGTGCGCGGGTTAGCAATCAGCGCGCCAAAATCGGTCATCGCCCCCACCCCCATAAAGATCAGGAGGGGGAACACGCCAGTATCAATCCCGACATGATAGACGTAGTAAAGCAGGCCGCCCGGCTCGTTAAAGCCCGCATTGGGAATATTCGCTAATATCGCCCCAAAACCGATAGGTAACAAAAGCAAGGGCTCAAAGCCGCGCCGAATCGCTAAAAAGAGTAATAGGCAGCCCACGGCAATCATTACAAGCTGTGGCCACTGGAAGTTTGCCAGTCCAGTTTCCGACCACAGGATCATTAATCCTTCCATGCTGCCCTCTTATCCTAAGTGCAATAACGGCATGCCAACGGTCACGGCATCGCCTTCTTTCACTTGTACATCTTGGACAGTGCCCGCATGGGCTGCCCGCACCTCGGTTTCCATCTTCATCGCTTCCAAAATGATTAGGACATCACCTTCCTGCACGTGCTCACCAGGGGTCACCATCACTTTAAAGATGTTGCCTGCCAAAGGTGCCGTTACCGGCTCAAGGTTGCTTGGTGCGGCTTGAGGGGCTGGCGCACTCGCCGACGCTGACACCTGATTCACTGGCTGAATGTCACCCAGCGCCCCATCTGGCCCTACATCTACCTGATAGACCTGGCCGTTAACACGCACACTATAGGTTTCCACGTCGCCACTGCTTGATGGCTGAGGAGCGGCGGGCGCAGAGGCTGGCTCCCCGGTTGGTGCCGGTTCAAATGCTTCAGGGTTACCTCGGTTTTGTAAGAACTTCCATCCCACCTGCGGGAACAGGGCGTAAGTCAGCACATCATCAATGGTCTGCTCCGCCAAGGTGACATTCTCGGCCGCGGCTTTGTCGGTCAGTGTTTGGGTCAGGGCATCCATTTCCGGTGCCAGTTTATCGGCAGGACGACAAGTGATCGCCTCTTCGCCGTCTAACACGCGAGCCTGGAGGGTGGCATTAACCGGCGCGGGGGCTTTCCCATACTCCCCTTTCAAAAGGGCTGCCGTTTCTTTGGTAATGCTCTTGTAGCGCTCACCGGTTAGCACGTTAATGACCGACTGAGAGCCGACAATTTGCGAGGTCGGGGTGACTAAGGGGATATAGCCTAAATCTTCACGAACCCGAGGAATTTCCTCTAACACCTCGTCCATTTTGTCGGCCGCCCCCTGCTCTTTGAGCTGGCTCTCCATATTGGTCAGCATGCCACCGGGCACTTGTGCTATCAAAATACGTGAGTCGACCCCTTTGAGCTGCCCTTCAAATTGCGCGTACTTTTTGCGCACAGTACGGAAATAAGCCGCAATCGACTCTAGCTTGTTCAGATCAAGCTGCGTGTCACGCTCAGTGCCTTCGAGCATCGCCACCACGGTTTCCGTCGGCGTATGTCCGTATGTCTGGCTCATTGAAGAAATGGCAGTATCGAGTACATCCAAGCCTGCTTCAACCGCCTTGACGGCTGTGGCCGTCGATAGCCCCGTCGTCGCGTGGCAGTGCAAGGATAAGGGGATATCACAGGCTGCTTTGATGCGGCTTACAAGCTCGTGTGCTTCATAAGGTTTTAATAAACCAGACATGTCTTTAATACATAACGAGTGGCAGCCAAGATCTTCCAACTGTTTGGCCAAATCTGTCCAAGTGTCCATGGTGTGCACTGGACTGGTGGTGTAGGAGATCGTGCCTTGCGCATGCGCACCGACATCCACCGCCGCCCCCACTGCTGCTTGGAAGTTACGGACATCATTCATGGCATCAAAAATTCGGAACACATCCATGCCATTTGCATGTGCGCGCTCGACAAATTTGTGCACCACATCATCAGCGTAGTGGCGATAACCTAACAGGTTCTGACCACGTAGCAGCATCTGCATCGGGGTATTTGGCATCGCTTTTTTGAGCTCTCGCAAGCGTACCCAAGGATCTTCACCCAGATAGCGAATACAAGCATCAAAGGTCGCCCCACCCCAGGTTTCCAATGACCAAAAACCAATTTGATCCAGCTCGGCAGCAATTGGCAACATATCGTCCAAACGCAGACGTGTGGCAAACAACGACTGATGGGCATCGCGTAATACCACATCGGTAATAGCTAACGGCGTAGACATAACAAACTCCTTTTTTATATGTGCCTGACCACTCAACGGTGACGTTGGCGGTACTGCTGAACAGCCACAGTGATCGCGGCAATCACATCCGATGACGGCTGTGATGCGTCAGGTGCAGCTTGGGCTTTGGGCTGAGCGGCCGCGTTCGCCGCGGCAGGTGGGAGAGGGTCGCCAAAACGTTCCAGTTGGCGGACCAAAAAAATTAATATCGAGAGAAATACAAACACAACAACCATGCCAGTTAACATCAGCATCATTGCCTGTTCTAAAAGCGGGCCTAAATCCATGATTTTCTTCCTTGTCACACTCACTCTTGCTTACATCAAAGCAGTGATTGCCCCCGTTATTATCCATTTATCTTGGTGGCAAATTCATCATCGGCGTTCAAAATACTAACAATTCGCATAAATGACAATCTGACTATTGCGTTTTTGTTACCTCATAACGTCCGTTAATGGGCATTTTCACTCACTGATTAAAAAAGACGGATCAACGGGATGTTTATGCAAACTCACGGTCAGCAGGCGAATAACAACGGCGAGCGACAGCGCGCGACTGTAAAGAAAAGCAATGCCAGCTTCACGACTGTGGCACTTATGGAAAAAGCGTTTTTCCGAAAGCGACCAAGATCGTTGAAAGCCGGGCACGACAAACATTCCGGGATGATAAACAGCAAGAAGGTAAACGTGTTTAAATAAGAGGACGTCACAGAAACGAGGATGAAGACGCGAAAACGGTCGGTTTTGCCCGATTGGCGACAAGTCATGCCGCGAGGCGATGTGCGAAGGGGAGCCAAAATGGCGCGTCCGGGAGGATTCGAACCTCCGACCGCCTGGTTCGTAGCCAGGTACTCTATCCAGCTGAGCTACGGACGCGCTG
>NZ_MUEZ01000012.1:0-134871 GCF_001996015.1 Salinivibrio sp. ML198 | reverse complement strand
CCCGGGGCTTGTGTCACCTACGCCAATGGGATCATCGATATATAAACCAAGCGTAGGTCGGACAAGCGCCGGTGCGGTGTTAATCATGAATACCCAAGCTAAAGCGCGCCTCCGACATGAGCGGTTATACTTGGCACTGATCGTGACAGGCGCCCACCGCCATCAGTCTGCGTGCGCTCCCCACGCCCTAACAACCCTCTCGTGAACGCTTAGTCCTTCCTGTGAGAAATGGCCGGAAATAATCTGACATACATTTGACTGTCTGATGACAGATCGATAATCTTCATGTTTGCTTTTTTAGACGAAAAGAATAATAAACTGGCTAGAGACAATGATCTATTTACAGAACCATAAGCCAATTGGCAGCGGACAGACGCGAGACTGTTACCTACATCCCCACGACCCAACAAAGTGCATTAAAATCATGAAAGCGAACCAGCCGAGTGATGTGAACGCAAGGGAGTGGGACTATTATCAGTATCTAATCAAGAAGCATGTAGATACCAGCCATTTACCGCAATGTTATGGATTTATCGATACAGATTTAGGCGAAGGGTTAGTCTTTGATTTTGTTGGCAATAGCGAAAATGAAACCTTTTTAAGCCTGTTGGAGAAGGGCAAGCTATCTCGAGAAAAGGCATCAAAGACCTTTAATGAGCTACTGCAGTATCTGAAAGAGACGAATATCTGCTTTATTGATACAAACCTTAATAACGTCATTATTCAGTCGAATCAGTTTTTTATCATTGACGGCATTGTTCCCCCTAAAGAAAAACGCGCTTGGCTATATCAAAAGGTACCACTAATCAGTCGTTGGCGAACGCAAAAGTCGCTTAAGCCCGCCAAAAGAAAGCTTGAAAAGCTGCTCAACGGCGAGTCATTGGATAGTACGGAATGTAGTGATACTGAAACCGCGTGAGTCAACCAGTGTCCCATTGGCAACTTGCGTATACGCAACATCATGCCGGAACTATTTTCGTCCCCTAACAAACCAGCAAAACATAAACCAGGCGTAGGTCGGACAAGCGCCAGCACAATGCCAATCATTATCACGATGTGTGCCGCGCGCCCGTTGCACGGCGCCTCCGACATGAAAGCCAAATTTGGCGCCGATGTTAAATTTGGCACTGATCGTGACAGGCGCCCGTTGGCAATCTACACCTATCCAACATCGTGCAGGGGCTTGTGTCACCTACGCCAATGGCACCACCGGTTATTTACTCCGCATCTTCCGCCAACGCCGCGCCGTGGAGGCTTAAACCACACAACATGGTAGGCATGGCGTTAAAGATTTCCTCAAACTGTGCCAGCTCTTCCGCGCCTTGCGCTTCCATGGTGGAAAGCGCGGTTTCTGGGTCGTAAAGCAAGCTAATAGACAGCACTACGCCGCCGAGTAGGGCATTACCGTCAGTGTTTTCCGGCATCAGCGTTTCCCAGTCATCACGGGTCAGGCTCCAGCCTTGCAACAATCCTTCGGCGAAATCGCGCGTCGCTTGGTTGACAATCTCAGCGTCATCCAGCAAACAGCCTTCCGGCCATTGCCAGGTTTTCTCCAACAACTGCTGACGCTGTTCATTCCAAATATCCACAATCAGATTGGCGTACTGCTCAAACTGCTCATGGCTCTCAAACGGCGCTTGTTCCTCGCCACCCCACATCACAGGAAGCCACTCGCTAGGGCTAATAACATGAGGCGCGGCCGCCATCGCGGTGACCACACCACGGGTTTGCATTTCGTTAAGTAGCTGCTCGCTATCGGCATGCTGGGTGAGAAAGTCTGATAACGTCATAACACTCTTATTTGTATTTTGAACAATGCCATGAGTTTAACAGCTTTCAGGTGTGGTTGCTTCCATCGCTCGTACACTGTTGCTCAACACGTTGGCGACTGAATCGGGTGGAGTTAGCTCAGTTTTTCCAGACATAGCGATGCTTTTGGTGATGGAATAGCCATTTAAACCCAAAGCCATCACCAACAGCTTGACCGCAAAGCGGCAACTCTCTATAGTACGCCCCGTTAACGCGACAGCGGGTAGGTTAGACCACTCAATAAATAGCTCGCGTAACACACAACATGGTGAGGTGTCCGAGTGGCTGAAGGAGCACGCCTGGAAAGCGTGTATACGGCAACGTATCGAGGGTTCGAATCCCTCTCTCACCGCCATCGTTAAAAAAAACCGCCTTCGTGGCGGTTTTTTGCTATGTATTGCTCACCGAACGATGATCTCAAACCATTTTCACCCTCACAGCCATTGTCCAAGTTGCTTTTATCCCTTATCTAAAAACGCTAACCTAGTCGCAGTTAAATTTGAGATATAAGCAATAAAGCATGGAATGGATGAAGTGGGCCGCGTATTGGCGTAACTGTTTAGCGGATGCTGACAGTACCAAGGGATTTTTTAACCGAAAGGAGTTAGCACAAAAACGTAATATCTCTTCCTCCTCATTAGTAGAAGGCTGCCTGAGCTCAGAAGAAAATGACGGTGAATTATTCAGCAATGAACCGGCGGATACCATTGCGGTTAAAGCGCATATATGGACGTTTGCGTTTGTTAAAAGGAATATCATCGAGCACGGGAAGCAGAAAAACAGCGCCTTACCGTATTATATCGCGCCGATTATTTGCCCCGTGTGGATAACGCGATCAGGCCGACTCTATCCCGCGTCTGCGCCTTTCGTCTCCCGTGACACCCTTGCGCCTCAGCATCAAGACGTGATAACCGTGTCAACCGTTGAACAGGTCGATCACTTTTTATCTAACGCGTCGATACAGTGCTTAACAGAGTCTGATGTTGAGGAGTTGGAGCGTGATAACCCAGAACAGCACGCGATAGTATGGGATCAGGCGTATAACACGGCGCGGGATCTATACGCCTCCGTCTGCAAAGCCTACTTAGACGAAAGGGGCTTTAAAGACTTGTATGAAGTGTCACCCGACGGTGCTTATCTAGAAAAAATTGAAACGTCAGGTAGCGCATTTCATATCATCAATGCGTATGACTTGATTCGTGAAAACAAGCCGACATTGCCGCTACTCAATACCTACGCCACCTACACGTGCAATAACAGACGGCCATGTGAAGATTATGCCACGTCGATAAGTACGAGAATTGCGCATTCCGGTGATGCATTTCCCCTTGCCGATGCGCAACGTGATGCCCTGACCAGCACGCTAGCGATTGAATCAGCCAATATGCTAGCCATCAATGGTCCTCCAGGGACGGGCAAAACCACGTTTGTGCTCTCGACTGTGGCATCCTTGTGGGCTAAAGCAGCGTTAGAAGACAGTGAGCCGCCTATTATTGTTGCCGCATCGACCAATAACCAAGCGGTCACCAATATTATTGAAGCGTTTGGTAAAGACTTCGGTGAAGGTGACGGTCCGATGGCGGGGCGGTGGCTGCCCGGTATCGTAAGCTACGGTGGTTATCTGCCAGCAAAGTCAAAACAACAAGAAGCGGATCAGTTCTATCAAACGGATGCCTTTTATAATGGCCTAGAAAACAAAGATACCCTGTATAGCGCTACACATTACTTGATTGATAGAGCACGTCAGGCTTTTCCGAGCCTTGCCTTGAGTGATGAACCAAAAGAAGCGCTAAAAGAGATAAAACAGCAATTGCACGGCAAGCTGCAAACTGCGATGAACCAACTACAAAACGTACAACAAGGTTGGCTCGACTACGACAAGCAGCGGCAGGTATATCACCAGCAATTAGGTAGCGATCCAGCCGCAGTGATAGCTGCACATGAAACTGAGTTAGCAGAGCTTCAAGCGGCTAGCCAAACCCTAAAGGGAAGCCTGAATCAGTGGCGTTTTTTCTTATCACAAGAATCACTAATCGAATCTACGCTCGCGTTTTTACCCGCCGTAAAAAGAAAGCGCCATGCTAGCTATGCGCACTTTGTTGATACCCAGCTTTGTGATACCGCGCAGGCGCTGTGCCGAGAGTATGGTATCGATCGATTTGAAGCCGCTCTCAATCAGGCATTTGCAAAGCAAGAAAAACAGCGAGAAGCGAAAAAGCAACAGCTTGATGCGTTGTATGACTGTCAGCAGCAGTACCTGACGTACCAGCAAAAGTGGATGGGTATCTGTAATATGTTGTTTGACACATACAGTGCTCCGCCGCCGAGTGGCAAAGATCAGATTGTCGACATTGATACCATGGACAAGTGGTTAGATACTCATGTCCGTTTTTTTGTTTTTCGAGTCACTGTCCACTATTGGGAGGTGAGATGGTTGTTAGCCTGCTACGCCTTGGGAAAAAATCTTGATAGCCAGGCGAAAAAAAGTGGCGAAAAAGCCAGCTTG
The DNA here is from genome assembly GCF_001996015.1 of Salinivibrio sp. ML198. NCBI lineage: Bacteria > Pseudomonadati > Pseudomonadota > Gammaproteobacteria > Vibrionales > Vibrionaceae > Salinivibrio > Salinivibrio sp. ML198. The sequence continues at coordinate 130,556 of NZ_MUEZ01000012.1, read as the reverse complement.
GCGCGTTGGCGTCGACGCATGATGCTGACTCCCTGTATTGTCTCAACCTTTCATGCACTACCCTCTCACATGACAATAAAACGCCACAGTGCGGGAGAGTTTATAACTGATTATCTATTCAACAGTATTGACTGGTTGATTGTTGATGAGGCCGGGCAAGTTTCCCCAGAAGTAGCAGGGGCCAGTATGGCTTTTGCCAAAAGAGCGTTAGTGATTGGAGATACCCAACAAATTCAACCAGTGCGCTCACTCTCTTCCGTGGTTGATCAGGGGAACCTGTTCAGTGCTGGTTTACAGGCGCTGGCGGATGACTACGAAGAAACCGAAGAAATAGCACGCTTGGTTACGCAAGGCAGTGTGATGCACGTGGCGCAACAGGCAAGTCATATCCATTATCACTCAGACGCAGAGCCAGGGATGTTACTTAGAGAGCATCGGCGCTGTTATGACGATATTATCGAATATTGTAATCGGCTGTGTTACAACGGCTTACTCTTACCCAAGCGCGGCCCGGCTGAACACTCAGAAGAAACGAATAGTGAACGGTTTCCGGCATTGGGCTATGCCCACGTTGACGGTGCCGCCATCCGAGAGGCAGGGAGCACGTCGAACCGTGTCGAGGCGATAGCCATTGCTCATTGGCTGCGAGACAACCGTGAGCAAATAGAAAGCCAATTTGGGGCTCCACTAGAACAAGCGGTTGGCGTGGTAACCCCCTTTAGAGCGCAAGTAGACGCCATTAAAGAAGCCTGTAAAGACAATGGCATTCTCTGTGAGGGGGACGAGAAAATGACAGTGGGCACCGTGCATTCATTGCAAGGTGCGGAGAAAAAACTCGTGATCTTTTCTCATGTATACAGCCGTCACTTGGACGGGCAGTTTATCGATACAGATGCCACCATGCTCAATGTGGCGGTCTCCCGTGCGAAAGACAGTTTTATTGTGTTTGCTGATATGCAAATGCTTACTCATGCACGCATGGGCTCACCACGCCACGTGTTGGGCGAGATGTTGCTATGGCGTGATAACAACGCGCTGACCGTTGCGCCAGTAGAAAGGCCTGATTTATTGCGCTTTAGCGATAAACCCAAAACCTTATGGAATGCGCAAGAACATGATCACTTCCTTATAACGTTACTCGCGCATGCCGAATCGCGGGTTGATATTATATCGCCTTGGCTGCAAGCGAGAACACTACAAGAAACGGGGTTAGATAACGCGATGCAGCAGGCAGTTGAACGTGGCGTGAAGGTGACGATTTACACAGACAGGCACTTCAACACCACACATAACAACCGGCATGATCCACAAAAGCGGCAACAACTCGACCAGTGTATCGAACGGCTACAGGCTCTCGATATTGAGGTTTATATTGTCGATGGGGTGCACAGCAAAATGGTGATGGCGGACGACAGCCACATGGCGGTTGGCTCCTACAACTGGCTCAGTGCTGCGAGGCAAGGGCGGTATTGCAACCTAGAAACCTCACTGTATTACTCGGGGCAGTTGCAAAAAGAGTGTCAATACAACCTAAACATGCTGGTGCCCGACACGACAGATAACCCCATGCCTGCATGAACTGTGGTTTAAAAGAGGTGTGCTTTTTTAAGCCAAGTGAGAAGAAATGAGAGCAAAATAATGGCTGCACACTTTTGCAACCTATACGTAAACGCTATCATAAGCGTCATCTGACTGTTCGAGCATAGCACTCAGGTAACACTGCCGACCGCTAGGGGTTAAACAATTGCTAACAAGCAAAAAATAAATAAACAATAGGGACAATAGAGTGAGCGATAAACAGCAACCTGCACAGCCTCAGTATGTGGCACCACCGTACTTTCAACAGCCCCACGATGATGAAATTGATCTCAGAGAGCTGTTTGCCGCTTTGTGGCAGGGAAAATGGTGGGTGATTGGCTTAAGTATGCTTTGTATGCTGGTGGCCGCGGCTTACGCATTTACTCAGCCCAATGTGTACAGTGCCCAAGCGACCATATCGGCAGTGGTGGATCCCTATGGACTTGCAAATAAAGAGAATGAACGCCTTGTTTATGTGAACCAAGAACTAGAAATCAATTTATTCTCACGGTCTGTCACCGAACGATTATCAGCTCTATCTGGCCAGCCAGTTAATGTCACTCATGAAGTGGCTAGAGGAGAGGAGGTGATTAAACTCTCTGCCGAGGGAACCGATCCTGCGAAAGTTTACCAGCAAGTCACGAGTGTGGCGCAATTTGCTAACCAAGCCTACAAAGCCCACCTTAGCGAAAAATTAAAGCACTCAGTTGATGTCTTAAAAGCCGAAATTCGTGACACAAGCGCTGCAACGATTAGTGCCTCTTTGAGCGACTATGCCGCTCAGCAAACCTATAAGCTGGCAATGCTTAATCATCCTTCGACACAATTAATACAAGTCGTGAAGCCAGCAACAGAGCCCACGTCACCGATAAAACCTAAACGCAAACTGATTACTGTTTTAGGCTTCTTGCTCGGTGGAATGCTGGGTGTGGCTATTGTACTCGTACGTTTTGCGTTTAAGCGAGAAGATACAGAGTAGTGCTTCTATGAGCGTCGATGATACCATCAACCTAGGTGGCATAAGCCCTGACTCGGCACATAGTTTGAATGTTTACTTATTGACGCCCAGGGAATTTTAGGCTCGCATGGCTTCTCTCCCAAAACATATACTTAGGAAAATCCAATGAAAATTGCCGTTGCTGGAACAGGTTATGTAGGCCTGTCAAACGCCATGTTACTGGCGCAACATAATGAAGTGGTTGCACTCGACATTGTGGAAGAAAAGGTCAGTCTTTTAAACAACCAGCAATCACCGATTGTCGATGCCGAAATAGAACAGTTTTTAGCAGAAAAACCACTAAACTTTACTGCTACCCTAGACAAAGAGCAGGCCTACCAAGGCGCGGACTTTGTGGTGATTGCCACCCCCACCGATTACGATCCTGAGACCAACTACTTTAATACCCGTTCAGTCGAGGCAGTGATTAAAGATGTGATGGCGATTAACCCGGAGGCGGTGATGGTAATTAAATCGACCGTGCCAGTCGGTTATACCGCAGACATTAAACGCAAAATGGGCTGCGAAAACATTCTCTTCTCGCCTGAGTTTTTACGCGAAGGAAAAGCGCTTTACGATAACCTGTATCCGTCTCGGATCATTGTCGGCGAGCAATCCGAGCGCGCGCGCCAATTTGCCACCTTGTTGCAACAAGGTGCAGTCAAATCGGGCATCTCCGTCTTGTTTACTCACTCTACCGAAGCTGAAGCGGTAAAACTTTTCTCCAACACCTACTTGGCGATGCGCGTTGCTTACTTTAATGAGTTGGATAGCTACGCCGAATCCCACGGTTTGGACGCACGCCAGATCATTGAAGGTGTAGGGCTAGACCCACGCATTGGCGACCACTACAATAATCCCTCGTTTGGCTACGGCGGTTACTGTTTGCCCAAAGACACCCGTCAACTACTCGCCAACTACCAAGACGTGCCCAACAACATTATTCAAGCCATTGTTGATGCCAACACCACCCGCAAAGACTTTATTGCTAATGCGATTATCAAGCGGGAGCCGAGAGTAGTAGGCGTATACCGCTTGGTAATGAAATCGGGCTCAGATAACTTCCGCGCTTCAGCCATTCAAGGGATCATGAAGCGGATCAAATCCAAAGGCATTGAAGTGGTGGTGTACGAGCCCGTGCTTGAAGAAAACACCTTCTTTAACTCAGACGTGATCAAAGACTTGGATACCTTCAAACAACGCGCCGATGTGATTGTCGCCAACCGCATGGTTGACGAGATCCGTGATGTAGAAAGCAAAGTCTACACCCGCGATTTGTTCGGCGCGGATTGATTTTTGGCACCACAAACTATACGTCGATGGTGCCATTGGCGTAGGTGACACAAGCCCCGGGACATTGTTGGATATGGGCACATTGCCAACGGGCGCCTATCACGATCGGCGCCAATTTTACCACTAATGTCGGATGACGCGCGGCGGAAATCCCCCCAAGCTTGCGCGACCGAGAAGGCGCTTATGCCGACCTACGCCTGGTTTATATTTCGACGATGCCGTTTACTCGTTCCCACGCTCCTGCGTGGGAATGCATACGGAATTTGAACCATGAACTGAAATCGTTACAAAACCACCAAGCCGCACTTCCTGCGCTTGGTTTATATATCGGCGATGTCATTGGCTGGGCTGACGCTTTTCGTCTTCTCCCTCGCAAAATCCTCTTAACACCATACAACGCAACCATCGATCTCGCGTAATCTCATCGCACATTCATAACCGATGGATGATGCCATGTTATTTATTACCAGCCGTATTCCCGAACAAGGGTCGACGAGTGAGGCTGGCCGCTGGCTCAGCTTTGATAACCAAAACACCGATATCTCGAAATGGGTGTATTTTTGCCAACGCGCCGGGCAGGGTGAATACCAAGAGATCACCGCAGAGCCGTTTATGGCCAAACTGAAAGCCTTGCCCACGCATACCCAGATACTCTTTTTGCTCCATGGTTATAACAACCAAATGGAAAGCCATATTTTCCCGATGGCGCAGACCTTACAACACCAATGTGATCGCCTGTCACCTAACGCCATACTGGTGGTGCCGATTATCTGGCCGTGTGATGAAGATGGCCGGCTTGGCGTTATTGATGACTACTGGGATGATCAACTTGCCGCCACCGCGTCCGGCTTGGCGTTTAGTCGTTTACTGGCGATGTTTGATAACTGGCGTCGCGCCCCTGAGCAACAAACTGAACCGTGCAAACGGCGCATGAACCTACTCGCGCACTCCATGGGGAATCGCACGCTCATCAGCACCTTTACCCACTGGCACCAACATGCCGGGCTCGACACCATGCCACAATGGTTTCGGCATATCTTTATGATGGCCGCCGATGTTGATAACCAAGCGCTAGAGCCGCACCAGCCAGGAAGAGCCGTCCTCGATGCCGCCAAACAAGTGCATATTTACTATGCCGCTGATGATTTAGCTATGGCCGCCTCAAAAGTGGTGAATGTACGTCACCGCACCGTCACCCGCCGCCTCGGTATGACCGGCCCTGAAAACCTTGACGCGCTTCCCGCCAACAAAGTGACGGTAACCGACTGCGACGCCTTTAACGACCACTTCGATCCCCTCTGGGGTCATACCTATTTTCTCACCGACGACACCGGTCACCCAAGCCCGTTGATAGAACAGATGATGAGTAAGATGGTAGGTACATAGATACCATGGGCGACGATGACAACATTTGAACCAACAACCTGGACGTGGCCATGCCTAACACCTCAATAGACAATAAAACCCTCACCGTCACCCACCATGGTGGCTATCAAACCGTGACTGGTTCGTGTCACCAAGTGAATATAAAACCAAGCGGCTTACGCTTGCTGATTGACTGCGGCCAATACCAAGGTGATGACGCTCGAGAGGCGAGGGTGAACTTTAATGGCAAACGCATTGACGCGCTGATCCTCACGCACGCTCATATCGACCACTGTGGCTTACTGCCATGGCTACTGGCGGGGGGCTTTAACGGCCCTATTTATTGCACTGAAGCCACCGCCGCCTTGGTGCCACTGTTAATTGACGACACTTTAAAACTGCAACTCAATATGGATTATGGCCATCGTCAGCGGGTACTAGAATGTATCCGCCAGTTGATGGTGACTCTGCCTTACAACAGCTGGCACCGGCTAAAGCCCAAGCAAAAAGGACAGCCTGCGACCTACTTGCGCTTGCAACCGGCCGGGCATATTTTGGGCTCGGCCTATGTCGAATTAAAACTGCCGGACCAACAAAGGGTGGTGTTCTCTGGCGATTTAGGGCCCAGTAACACGCCATTATTGCCCGACCCAACCCCGCCAAGTCGCGCCGATATCTTGTTTTTAGAGTCCACTTACGGCGATAAAACCCATGAGTCCGTCACTACTCGCGCACAGCGGCTAGAGGCTATTATTCAACGCTCACTCGAAGACGGTGGCGCGATATTGATCCCCGCATTCAGTATCGGCCGCACTCAAGAGCTATTATTTGATATTGAGCAGCTTATTCACCAAAAACAGCTTGATGATGCGTTCCCTATTATTCTCGACTCGCCCATGGCGCAAAAGGTGACGCGTCACTATCGCCAGTTTAAAAAGCTGTGGAGCAAAGAGGCCAAAACCAAACTCAACCAACACCGCCATCCGCTAGCCTTTGAGCAATGCATCACCATTGATGAACACAGTCAACATATGGCGTTGGTGAATCGCCTCAAACAAACCGGCGAGCCAGCCATTGTGGTCGCCGCCTCCGGTATGTGCCAAGGCGGACGCATCATGAACTACCTTGCCGCATTACTTGAAGACAAACGCACCGATGTGATTTTTGCCGGCTACCAAGCCCAACACACCCTCGGGCGAGAGTTACAACAAGGCAACAAAAAGGTGTGGATAGACAACACCCCAGTCAACGTTAACGCGCAAATCCACACCATCTCCGGCTACTCCGCCCACGCCGACCAAAACGACTTAGTGAGGTTTGTGCAAGGCATCCAACCACCTCCCAAGCAGATCCACTTAATCCACGGCGAACCCGAGACTCAGCAAGCATTGCGTACCAAGCTCAAGGAATTCGCGGATTAATGCCTAAAAACCCACCACACCGCCTGCGCAACCTCGACTTTTCGCCACTAAGCCTTTTGCCCACAAAAGTTAGCAGGTAAACTCAAAACCCATTAAAATGTACTGACCGTGCGCCTTGCACAGTCACACAAACTCTGACTATGCGCACAGGGGGAGCGACACCTCATGGCGGTAGCGTGGGTAGAGCCCGAAAGGTAACTGAATCTAAATGTATAACCGTTTAAAAACGCTGTTTAATCTACTAACGGCAGATCAACGTAAAAGACTTGTCCGGCTGCAAATATTGGTAGTGTTAATGGCTTTTGCCGAGCTAACAAGTGTAGTTGCTATTGGCCCTTTTATGGCTCTGGTTGGGGATATTGGGCAACTCCAAGGAGACGGGAAGCTCGCGCATCTATATCAATATAGCGGATTAGCTAGTCCAACCGATTTTATTTTTTGGGTGGGTGTTGCTGTTCTCGTATCTCTTACTATAGCGGCGATCATTTCTATGTATACCTCCTGGCGATTATCTCTCTATGCACAACAAGTTGGAGCTGAATTATCTGTGCGCCTTTATCGTTATTATATGAGTCAGTCTTGGCTGTTTCATGCAGGAGGAAGCAGCAGTCAGTTAACCAATAAAGTTGCGCAAGAGACAAACCGAATAACTCAAACTATTATTCAACCAACTATGCAGCTGGTCGCCAAGGCTGTACTCGCGATAGTTATGGCATCTGCGGTCTTTGTTTACAATCCATCAGTTGCTTTGGCTGGACTAGCTGTTTTTACTATAGCGTATATCATTCTCTATCGGACTGTGCGTAAAAAACTGTCCCAAAACGGTATTAATATCACCAGTGCCAACCGACAACGTTTCACCTTAATGAATGAGGGATTTGGCGGGATTAAAGATACGTTATTATTGGGTCGACAAACTGACTTTAATCAGCGTTACCAAAGTGCTAGTGAAAAGTTTGGCCATGCTCAAGGCGTTACCAAGGGGCTATCACAAGCACCGCGTTATGCGATGGAGCTGATCGCATTCGGTTCGGTGATTTTTCTGGTGCTTTATTTAGTCAAAACATACGACGGCAATCCAGGGCAAATTTTGCCCATCTTATCAGTATATGCTTTAGCCGGCTTCAAGTTGCTCCCTGCATTCCAGCAAATTTATACGGGGGTGGCACAAATTCGAGGTAATCTATCGGCGTTTGATAACCTCGAACAAGATCTTATTGCTAGCCAGTACGCGGCTGAAACTAGCTCGACACGTGACAAACTCAAACCTACACATCATGTTCAGCTGAATAATGTCACCTTTCAATATCCGAGTAAAGAAGATCCAGCCCTACAAGGACTATCATTAGAATTACCTGTAAATCAAGTGATTGGCTTAGTAGGGGCGTCAGGATCTGGTAAATCAACAGCGATTGACATTTTACTCGGCCTTATTGAGCCCAGCCAAGGTAGCTTAAAGGTCGATGGAAAGCCAATCACAGCCGAGAACGTGCGTGCATGGCAAAACAATATTGGCTTTGTTCCTCAGAGTATTTTTCTCTCCGATGCCACTATTCGTGAAAATATCGCCTTTGGCTTACCAGTTGACGAAATTGACGAACAGAAAGTTCGCAAAGCGGCTAAGATGGCGCATTTAGAAGAATTACTCGAGCAGCTGCCAAACGGTTTAGATACCCGAGTAGGGGAGCGCGGTGTGCAGTTGTCAGGCGGTCAGCGGCAACGAATTGGTATAGCGCGGGCGCTTTATGATGATGCAGATGTGTTAGTGCTTGATGAAGCAACCAGTGCGCTAGACGGCATTACTGAAAAGCTAGTGATGGATGCCATCCATGACTTTGCTGGCAATAAAACCATTATTATGATCGCTCACCGGCTCAGTACTGTTCAGCAGTGTGATTGTATTTATATGCTTGAACAGGGCAAAGTCATTGATCACGGTACGTATGCTGAACTTTACGAAAAAAATGCAATTTTCAAAAATATGGCAGCACATAGCTGAGGCATTGAATGGATAACATTTTACAACTCATCGGTCGTGAGGAAGCGCTTTTTTCCTCAGACATAGAAAGCGCAAGCGCTGAACTTGAGCGGATTGTCGCTTCATCGCGTTTTCTCGTTTTGGGTGGCGCAGGCTCGATTGGGCAAGCGGTCACTAAAGAAATCTTCAAGCGTCATCCTAAAAAGCTGCATGTTGTTGATATTAGTGAAAACAATCTGGTTGAGCTGGTAAGAGATGTGCGCAGTGCAATCGGCTATATCACCGGTGATTTCCAAACGTTCGCACTTGATATTGGCTCGCTGGAGTATGATGCATTTATTAAAGCTGACGGTCAGTACGACTACGTCTTGAACCTGTCGGCACTGAAGCATGTTCGGAGTGAAAAAGATCCTTTCACGTTGATGCGAATGATCGAAACTAACGTGTTTAACACCAATAAAACTGTTGATCAAGCGGCTAAAATGGGGGCAAAAAAATACTTTTGCGTTTCGACCGATAAGGCCGCCAACCCAGTTAATATGATGGGTGCATCAAAGCGTATTATGGAAATGTTCCTCATGCGTAGCAGTGAAAAGCTCCCCATTTCAACCGCACGCTTTGCCAACGTCGCATTTTCTGACGGTTCCCTGCTTCATGGCTTTAATCAGCGGTTGCTCAAAAAACAGCCCATTGTCGCCCCCAACGATATCAAGCGCTATTTCGTGACGCCGCAGGAGTCTGGTGAGCTTTGCTTAATGTCGTGCATTTTTGGTGAAAATCGCGACATCTTCTTCCCCAAGTTGAGTGAGTCTTTACACCTCATCTCTTTCGCCGATATCGCGGTTAAGTACCTAGAATATAGAGGCTATCAACCTCACTTGTGCGACAGTGAAGAAGAAGCGCGGGCGCTTGCGAAGACGCTTCCTGCACAAGGTAAATGGCCTTGCCTGTTTACTGAGAGCGACACCACGGGTGAGAAGGACTTTGAAGAGTTTTTCACTGATAACGAGACGCTAGATATGGCCCGTTTCCAACATCTGGGCATCATAAAAAATGAACCACATTATCAAAATGCGTTGTTAGCCCTTTTTGAAGAAGAGATCGGCGAGATGAAGCGACAACAGTCGTGGACGAAAGCGGACATTGTTGCCTTGTTTTTTAAGATGATCCCGGGCTTTGGGCATAAAGAAACAGGTAAATACTTAGATGGAAAAATGTAAGGTGCACCATGGCGTCTGATCAGTTAGTTGAGTTTGTGCGGGACCTCTACCAAACCAATGAATTTATTCCGCTTCATGCCCCGACATTTAATGGCAATGAAAAGGCCTATGTGGCCGACACTATCGACAGTACATTTGTCTCCAGTGTTGGTAAATATGTGACGCAATTCGAGGAGCGTGTCGCGTGTTTTACCGGGAGCCTCCGCGCTGTCGCAACGGTGAACGGTACCGCGGCGCTGCATACGGCATTGCATATTGCTGGCGTGACACGTGGCGATTTGGTGATCACGCAAGCCCTGACCTTTGTGGCAACCTGCAACGCCGTCTATCACATGGGCGCAGAGCCGTTATTTATTGATGTGTCTCCCGTTAGCTTAGGACTTTGTCCAAAAGCCATGGAGCACTACTTACAAGAACATGCTGAATTAACCGAGCAAGGCTGTATTCACCGAGAAACAAAACAGACCATTAAAGCGGCTGTGCCGATGCATACCTTTGGCCATCCCGTTGAGCTTGATGAGCTGGTGGCGGTGTGTGAAAAGTGGCACATCGCGCTAGTAGAGGATGCAGCGGAAAGTCTAGGCTCATACTACAAAGGTAGACATACTGGCACCTTTGGGCAGTGCAGTGCACTCAGCTTTAATGGCAACAAAATTATTACAACCGGTGGCGGGGGTATGGTGCTGTGCGCCGATGAGACTCTTGGCCAGCGCGCGAAGCATGTCACCACAACAGCCAAAGTGCCGCATCCTTATGAGTTTTATCACGACGAACCAGGGTTTAACTATCGGATGCCAAACTTGAACGCAGCACTAGGCTGCGCACAAATGGAAGTGTTAGAAAGCTATTTAGCCAAAAAACGGCAGCTTGCTCAGCAGTATCAAGCCTTTTTTGCCAATAGTGATGTAAGGTTTATTACTGAGCCTGCGTATGCCTCATCAAACTATTGGTTAAACGCGATTTTGTGTCCTGATCAGGAAACCCGAAATACATTGCTTTCTGAGACGAACGACGCTGGCGTAATGACACGGCCTATCTGGCAGTTAATGCACCGATTACCGATGTTTAAGCATGCGTTATGTGGCGATCTCACACAGTCAGAATTGATTGAAGCGCACCTGATTAATCTACCCAGTTTCCCAACATTTAGTGACTAAAGCACCAAAGAGCTAACAAAAGAGAGTAAATTATGTACATGTTGGAAGAGATTAAAGTTGGTATGGTTGAGTCCTATTCTCAGACAATATCAGAAGCTGATGTAAAGAACTTTGCAAATATTTCTGGTGATAGAAATCCAGTCCATATGGACGAGCTATATGCGGAAAAATCAAGGTTTGGGAAAAGAATTACACATGGAATGTTTAGTGTAAGTTTTTTTTCTGCTTTGTTTGGGATGAAACTTCCTGGTCCTGGCTGTGTATATGTTTCTCAAGACCTTAAGTTTAGAAAACCAGTTTATATAGGCGATACAGTTACGGCCTATGTAAAAGTTAAAGATATAGATTTAGAACGAAGGCGAGTCTATTTTGATACGTATTGCAAAGTCGGCAATTCTAAAGTGATTACTGGTAGTGCGGAAATATATATCCCGAATTTAAAAAAACAAAGTTAAAGAGTTCTGATTATGAAAGGTGAAATAGAATACATAGATGTTAATGACATAGATGTTCTGGTGAGTTTTTTTTCTCAAATTAAATCCCTTTTTTCTGAGTGTTTTGGAAAAGAGTTAGATAAAGAACTATGGGAGTGGGCATATCTGGATAACCCATGTGGGCCACCAATAGTTTCTCTAGCTGTGTTTCATGGAAAAGTTATTGGGCATTATGCTGTTATACCTCAGGTGCTAACAAATAAAGAAAAAAATCTCATTGGATATTTGTCAATGACAACGATGGTATCAACTGACTTTCGCCGGTTTGGCCTTTTCCAATTACTAGCCGAAAGAGTATATGGTAAGATTGAGACAAATAAAACTCCAAGCGTTGTGTATGGATTTCCAAACAATAATTCTATAGCAGGATTTAGGAAAAGGTTGGGGTGGATAGTACCTGATGAATATAAAGTAAGACAGGTTCATCCTAATGATTGGCATTCTCAATGCTCTCTTATACAGGAAGCAGAGATTGCAGGTTCATTTCAGCTTGATATGTCAGAAAAAAAAGTTAAAGAGTGGCGCTGTAATAAACCGAATCAAACTTGGGATATTCATTATGGAATTGGTGTAAAGAAAATAAATAATGCATATGATCTTATGTACTATGATACAGTTAATGATTTGTTTGGATTTCAACCAGACAAGCCTGTGAATATAATTTCACCATGTTCTGATATAAAGAATGAGGATGATATGGATGTATTATTTCCATATAGGTTTGGGTACCGAGCATTTAACATGGAGGATGAGATTTCTTTCAATGTTCAAATGTGTATGTCGGATGTTTTTTAATGAAGATCTTAGCAATAACATCAATTCGCTCCGAATATGACTTAATGAGTTATGTTTATAAGAAGCTAAACAAAGAGCCTGGTATAGAGCTCCGTCTTTTAGTGGGAGGTTGTCATAATTCACCATCGTTCGGCCTAACTGTGGAAGATATAAAGAGTGATGGCCTTAATATCCTATGTCAAATTGACAGCTTGGTTGACTCTGATTCTAATTCAGCTAGATTAAAAAGTGCCTCGATTTTATTACTGTCGAGTATTGATATAGTTAATTCATTTTCGCCAGATCTAATAATTTATGCTGGTGATAGAGAAGACGTTATGATAGGAGCTCTTCTTGGTGGCTATCTAGGAATTCCTACTATTCATTTTTTCGGTGGTGATCATGCATGTGATGGACATATAGATAATCCGATCCGACATGCGGTATCTAAATTGTCAACTTGCCATTTTGTTAGCATTATAGAGCATGAAAAAAGGCTGCTTAAGATAGGTGAGCCACCAAGCAGGATTTTTAACATTGGAAGTGTTGCATTAGATAAATTTAAAGAGGTACCTATTCGCGAAGATATATTAGAGGTTGTTGCAGGACATAGAGTTACAAGGCCGGCCGCTATTTTTATCTTTCATCCGGTTGATAGTGAAATAGAAATAGCTCCAAGCCTTGTCAACGATGTTATTTATGAGCTTGTTGAAAATGGTTATCATGTTTTTGTTGGTTTACCAAATAGTGATTTTGGTTATTCAGGGATTAGGGAAGCTCTTAAAAAGGTTTCTAACGACGTAAATGTTTCCTTGTACGGGAATTTACCGAGAGATTTATTTGTTCAGTTGTTTAAATGTTGTGATTTAATCATCGGGAATTCATCGGCGGGTATTCTTGAGGCTGCAAGCGTACCAGTTCCATGCATTAATATTGGCCTGAGGCAGCGTGGGCGTTTGACGGCGGGAAATGTTATTTTTACAGACTCTGATTTGCATCAAGTGAAAGATGCTCTCAAGAAAGTCAAAGACGAAAATTTCTTATCATTTATTCGCGGATTATCTAATCCTTATGGCGATGGACATGCGACGGATAAAGCTGTTGAACTTATAAAGACCATAGATTTTTCTACTTTATATAAAAAACATGAGGACCCACTGTATGTTGAATGATAAGGCGGTATTAATTGTTTCTCCTCATGCTGACGACGAAACATTAGGATGTGGGGGAACAATCCTAAAGCTAGTTGAGCAAGGCCATCAAGTTCATTGGCTACTTGTCACTGGAATGACTGCTGAGGCAGGGTTTTCAGACTCACAAATAAAAAAAAGAAAATCTGAAATACAAAAGGTTCATCAAAAATATGCATTCTCCGCTAGACATGAATTAGATTTTTCACCAGCAAAACTGGAGATGTTGTCCAAGAGTGACATCATTGGTCCTATAAGTCGTTTAATTAGTGAGATACGACCTGATATTGTATTTACTGTTTATCGCAACGACGCTCATAGTGATCATGAAATAGTGTTTGATGCTGTGATGTCAGCGACTAAATCATTCCGCTATCCTTTTATCAAAAAAGTTTTAGCGTATGAAACCATGTCGGAGACAGATTTTGGCACTAAGCCAGAAGATGGGGGATTTCGTCCCAATGTTTTTGTCGATATAACACCATATTTGCAGAAAAAGCTAGATATCCTAGAAATATTTGAATCTGAAGTGGCTGATTTTCCGTTTCCTCGCTCACGAAAAGCCCTTGAGTCTTTAGCTTGTGTACGCGGAACTCAATGTAATGCTGAAGCAGCAGAAGCCTTTATGTTAATCAAGGAGATTTTATGACGCTAATTATTGCCGAAGCGGGTGTCAATCATAATGGTGATGAAGCGCTAGCATTTCAACTCGTGGACGCTGCACACCAAGCCGGTGCAGACATTGTGAAGTTTCAAACCTTTAAAGCAAAAAGTCTCGTGACAGAGCATGCTGTGCAGGCTGACTATCAAGTCGCTAATATAAAGAAGGAAGAGTCGCAACTTTCTATGTTGAGCCGGCTTGAACTTTCCTATGCAGCCCATCACCAGTTAGTTCAGCATTGCAAATCGTTGGGTATCGAGTTTCTTTCGACGGCATTTGATTCTGAAAGTTTGGATTTTCTTGTCAATGACATCTGTTTAAAGCGGCTCAAGTTACCCTCTGGTGAATTAACAAATGCGCCACTGGTGCTGGAGCATGCGCGGACCGGTTGTGATCTGATTGTTTCAACCGGCATGTCAACTTTATCGGAGGTTGAGATGGCGCTGGGCGTGATTGCGTTTGGTTATACTGCACCCACTGATACCATTCCATCGCTAACGGCTTTTCAGCAGGCTTATGCGTCAGAAGCAGGGCAGAAGGCGCTGAGGGAGAAAGTGACTATTTTACATTGCACCACTGAATATCCTGCACCGGTAACGGAAATTAATCTCAGAGCAATGGATACTCTCGGTCATGCCTTTGGATTATCGGCTGGCTATTCTGACCACAGTGAAGGGATTACGATTCCGATTGCTGCCGCTGCACGTGGTGCAGTATTGATCGAAAAGCATTTTACCTTAGATAGAAATATGGAAGGCCCCGATCATAAAGCGTCTTTGGAGCCGCATGAGCTTGGTAATATGGTTGATGCTATCCGAAATGTCGAAGCGGCACTTGGCACAGGGGTTAAGTCTCCTACCGTGTCGGAGTCCAAAAATAAAGCGGTCGCGCGAAAAAGCTTGGTGGCGAGCCAAGCTATATCGGCGGGTGATGCTTTTAGTTCAGGCAATGTCACCATCAAGCGCCCTGGTACGGGTCTATCCCCCTATCGATATTGGGACTTGCTCGATTGCGAGGCAAGTCAAGATTACCAGCCCGGAGATTTGATTGTTGAATAAAAAGAAACCACTTATCATGATTGGTGGTGGCGGGCATGCAAGTGTTTTAGCTGACATATTAATGGGGCAAGGGCGTGAAATTATCGCAGTGATCAGTCCCGATGACGTAAGCGAACGGCCAATTTTTGATGGTGTTGCGTATTTTCAGAGTGACGATGCCATCGATAAGTTTTCAGCTGCGGATATAAAACTGGTTAACGGTATTGGTTTTTTGCCTCGATCGCCGCTACGTCAAAAGTTATACCAGCGTTACACCGCGCAAGGGTATGAATTTGAAACGGTCATCGCTAATGATGCGTACATTTCCCCATACGCAAGCATCGCGTCAGGTGCGCAGATTTTAACCAGAGGAGTTGTTCAAACAGGCGCGACGATCGGCGAGAACACGATCATTAACACGGGCGCGCTAGTTGAACATGATTGTTACATATCGGCACATAACCACATTGCGCCAAATGCGGTTCTATGTGGGCAAGTGACTACCGATGAGGGCGTTTTTATCGGTGCTAACGCGACGGTTTTGCAAAATATTAGTATTAAAAATGATGCAATTGTCGCTGCGGGGGCGACCTTGACGATGTGCTTGGATAAAGAAGCCACACATTACCCTATTCGAAGCACTGAAAAGTACACGTAAAAGGTTCTTTATGAGTTATCGCTGGCAAAATACCCTTATATCAACAAACAGCACAATCAAAGACGCATTACAAATCATCGATAGCGAAGCGCTACGTGTTGCCTTAGTTGTAGAAGCTAATAACCGCCTTGTGGGTGTCATTACGGATGGTGACATTCGTCGCGGGTTACTCAAAAATGTCACCTTGGATTCCTTGGTCACGGCAGTCATGAATCCATCACCGACAACAGCACCTATCTCAACGCCACGCGCTGAATTAGAAGCAATAATGCAAGAGAAAGGGATTTTGTCAATCCCGTTGCTGAATAGTGAAGAGCAGCTAGTTGATTTAGCGTTACTCAATGCTCCACAAAAGCCTGTTTATCAAAATCCTGTTTTTATTATGGCCGGGGGGTTTGGCACGCGCTTAAAACCTTTAACCGATGATTGCCCAAAACCGATGTTAAAAGTGGGTGATAAGCCTATTTTGGAAACTGTCATCCGTAATTTTGCGAAAGCGGGCTTTGTTAACTTCTATATATCGACTCATTACATGCCAGAGCGGATCAGCGCGCACTTTGGCGATGGTAAGTGGTTAGGGGTGGATATCACTTATGTCCACGAGGAGTCACCTTTGGGGACTGGAGGCGCATTAGGTTTACTTCCAAATAACTTACCTAACGACCTTCCGCTGATTATGATCAATGGTGATGTATTGACCAATGTGGACTTTGAGCGACTGTTAGCGTTCCATAATGACAACAACGCCGATGCGACCATGTGTGTGAGGGAGTACGAATACCAAATTCCCTATGGTGTTATCGAAGGTGAGCATTGCAAGGTGACGAGTATGGTCGAAAAGCCCGTTCAGCGCTTTTTCGTCAATGCGGGCATTTATGTTGTGGCACCTCATGTGGTTCAATCAGTTCCGAAAAATCAACATATCGATATGCCTACTCTTTTAGAGCAACATATGGAAGAGAACAATCAAGTTTATATGTTTCCAATTCACGAGTATTGGTTAGATATTGGACGGATGGATGATTTTAATCGTGCACAAGTGGATATTCAGACCATAGGATTAGATTAATGGAACGCATTGCAGTTATTGGTTTGGGTAATATCGCTATCCGTCATCGCCGAAATTTAAAACAGCTTTTTCCGAATGCAAAGCTCTATGCGATGTCAGCCAGTGGCAGGATACCACAAGAGCCTGTGAATGATGCTGATCATATAGTCGCTTCTATCGATGCTTTAATTGAACAGCAACCTCAATTAGTGATTGTTGCTTCACCCGCGACTTTTCATGCCTTACATGCAACTCCCCTCATTAAAGTTGGAATCCCTATCCTTATTGAGAAGCCAGTGACGTCAAATCTTGATGATCTAAAGCAACTAGAAGAAGCTGCGAATCAAAATAAGACACCATTAGCAGTCGGTTTCTGTATGCGCTATTTGTCTTCTGCTGTTGAGATGAAAAGATTGCTTGACTCTGGCATCTTGGGCCAGCTCTATCATGCTCATATCGAGGTTGGCCAATATTTACCAGATTGGCGTCCAAACAAAGATTACCGAGAAAGTGTCTCTGCAAGGTCAGACTTAGGTGGTGGTGCATTACTTGAGCTTAGTCATGAATTAGATTATGCCCAATGGTTACTTGGCAAACTTACATTAGAGCACGCGATTTTACGTCGTAGTGACGAGTTAGGGTTAGACGTTGAAGACAGTGCCGATATGTTGCTTAGCACTGACCAACAAGCGGTTGTACATCTTCACCTAGATTTTTTACAGCGTAAACCGTATCGACAGTGTCGCTTTGTTGGTAGCAAAGGTGTACTAGAGTGGGATTTAATTGGCAATGAAATCCGCCTCGTCTCTACTCAAGGCGATCAGGTGCTATATAGCGAGCCAACGTGGGACAAAAATAAAATGTATACAACAATGGTCTCTGATTTTATTCGGTTGATTAACGACAAACCTAATCACGCCGTCTCTTTTACCGAGGCTGCACAAAGTATCACTTTGATCGAACAAATAAAACGACGTTATCCAATTACTGTAACGTCAGATGAGATAACAGGATAATTATCTAATGACAAATCATGCTTTCATTTTTGCTCGAGGCGGTTCTAAAGGGTTGCCGGGCAAAAATATTAGGCCATTGGCAGGTAAGCCTTTGATCCAGTATTCAATTGATGTTGCACTAGCTGCTCCGTCGATTGACCAAGTATTTGTCTCTACCGATGATGCTGAGATTGCTGAAGTAGCTAAAAAAGGCGGTGCAATTGTCATTGACCGCCCTAAGGTACTGGCAAATGACACGAGCCCAGAATGGCTTTCCTGGCGTCATGCGATAGAATGGGTCAATGAGCACCATGGCGAATTTAAAGGTTTTGTTAGCTTACCGGCAACCAGTCCGTTAAGAAGCATTGACGATGTCGAAAATGCAATCACTAAACGTGTAACCGAAAAAGCCAATATGTGTATCTCCGTTACACCAGCTAGCCGGAGTCCGTTTTTTAATATGGTCAAGCAGACAGGCTCAGGGATGGTAGAACTCGTTAACAAACCAATTAGTGACGTAACTCGTCGACAAGATGCGCCTGAGGTATTTGATATCACCACAGTTGCTTATGTTTCTACTCCCGACTTTGTTCTGAATAACTACGGCATTTTTTCTGGTACTGTAACCAGTATTGAAGTACCTAAAGAGCGAGCTGTAGATATCGATGATATTTACGATTTTATGTTGGCAGAAGTCATTATGGGGGCTAGCAAATAATGGAAAACCTATTGAGCAATAAAACTATTTTGGTTGTTGGTGCTGGTGGGCTCTTGGGTAGTCATTTAGTCCCGGCCTTACTTAAACAAAATGCAACAGTTATCGCGGCGGACATTAGCCTAGATCCAATGCGTGAACGTTTAGCTGCGTTAGGCGTTAACACTCTAGAGGGAAAGCTCACTTTTAGTGAATTAGATATCACGAATGAAGCAAGTGTGAAACGCTTTTTTGAAGAACAGGATGATCAGATAGACGGTGCCGTCAACACCACATACCCGCGCAATAAAACCTATGGTAAGCATTTTTTTGATGTGAGTTTGGATAGTTTTAACGAGAATTTGTCTCTACATCTGGGGAGTGCATTTCTTTTTACTCAGCAATGTGCTGCATATTTCAAGCGTGAACAAAATCCTTTTTCTTTAGTGAATATTTCATCCATTTACGGTGTAGTAGCTCCAAAGTTTGAAATATACAAAAATACAAATATGACGACGCCAGTAGAGTATGCTGCAATAAAATCGGCGATTTTACATCTTAATAAGTATGTAGCTTCTTACGTTAATGATAGTCGCTTTCGAATTAACAGTGTCAGCCCTGGTGGGATTTTTGATCACCAACCAGAAGTGTTTTTACAAGCATACAAGAATAAAACGTATGGAGCTGGTATGCTAGATGTAGAAAAAACCTTAGGGCCTATACTGTTTTTGCTTTCGGAACAGTCAACCAATGTAACTGGTCAAAATCTTATAGTTGATGATGGGTTTAGTATCTAATATGTTTAAACGAATAATCTTTTGGTTAAAAGAAGATAGGTTAGGCCCTGATATGCCATTAACACATTTCTTGCTCCATTCAATTAAGCTTCAATATTGGCTGTGTAAGCATAAGTTTGGAAAGTTTGGTAAAGATGCAGAGTTTAGGCCAGGGGCTTATGCAGTGTGCGCAAGCCAAATATTTATAGGCTCACGAGTAACTATCAGGCCCCAAAGTATGTTATTTGCTTCCAAAGATACATGTATACATAGAGAACATATAACTATTGAAGACGATGTGCTAATTGGTAGTGGTGTTCACATTTACGTTTCGAACCACAAGTTTGATGAGCCGAATCAAGTCATATCGAATCAGGGCCACCAAGAAGTCAAGCCAGTGATATTAAGAAAAGGTTGTTGGGTAGGAGCCAACTCAATAATACTTCCGGGTGTGGAAATAGGACAAAATGCAGTAGTTGGTGCCGGTAGTGTTGTTACAAAAAGCATTCCTAGTTTTTGCGTTTCAGCTGGCAATCCCTGCAAAGTTAAAAAAAGCTGTAATACATCTGAACTAAGGTTACTTTAAATATACGATGTTTGTTGAAAAACTACTGTAGATGTGTAGAGAGTCAAGGTTAAATAGCCCTAACTAATACACGAAAAGAAATAGAGCCTTACTAAATATATTCATTAAACTTTAAGCAAGCAGTTATGAACATGACAGATTTCTATCTAGATATATACTCTTTGCCTTCTATTGATTATCAAGAAAAGTGTCAGCAAGGATTGTGTTTTAGCGAAGATGATTTCAAAAAGATTGTGGAAGATCTATATTGTTTTCTATCGATATATGATGATGATCAAACTGTAGGAACAGTTATTAGGATTAGTAAAAAAATATTAATAATAAACATCGCTAACTTTATAAAAATGATAAAAATCAAGAAAGATATTTTATCTAAAGGACTATCTATAAGGTATTTAGATAAGGTGAGTTTTGTAGAAAGAGCCGGAGGAAATGGCCTTGCTGGTTCTTATATTGCTGATTTCTTCGAGGAAAACACACTCCCTTTGATTAAACCTTACAAAGAAGATTTAGTTAATCCATTGAAAGATAATTTGAAGCGATTCGCTTCTAACTTGAAATTATTCACCGGTTCTGCTTTAGGGGATAGAGTTGTAGTTTTTAATGGTAATCCATGGCTCTATGATTATCTAGAAAAAGAAGGTGTGAAATATACCAAGGTACACCAGAGCTTATTTTTCCCTTGTAAAAAAAATGATAAAGAGAATACACTATGTAGCGATGACAAGATAATTCGTGCGATTGAAATTTTTATAAGAAATGTATGTTCTCATTTTTCTATAGAGGATAAAAAAGAAGAAAATACATTAAGAAAAATAGTCTATTCTATCATGTCTAAAGCTGAGCGTGATTTCAATGAAAGCTTAAAATATCTTGATAAAAAAAAGTTAAATTTTAAAGAGGTTTATTCGGGAACTTGTGGCAACTACTTTACTAGGGTAATCTTTGAAGTGCTCAAAAGAAAGGGAATAAAGACCAACGCAACAATGCATTCTGGAGCAATTCGTCATTTAGACTACCCGTTTGATCCCCGCCTTTTTATCGAATATGAAATACCAGATAACTTTTATGTTTTTAATAAGATTGATGCTGATTTTCTTAATAAAAAGTATTCTAACAGATTAAAGGAAAACTTTTTTAAACCCATGCGAGAGATCGAAACTGAAAATAGTTGTGGACGACATTATATAGTCGACGCAAAAAAGATAAGGAAAGTTATCTATGTTGGAACTTGCAGTCCAGGAGGCATCCAGTTTTATGGTGTGGATGACGATTTAAGAAAAATAAGTTATGAAAATACATTACTGGAAAAACTGGTGAAAGACGGGTATGAAGTGATTTTTAAAGTCCATCCCAAAGGCGCAAAATACAATAGAGAGCTGATAGAGAAGAAATATCCGACTGTTTCATTTGTCTATGACACACCAATAGAAGATCTTGCAAGCAAAGAGGACTCGATTTTTATATTTAAAATGATTGACTCCACAGCATTTAATCAGGTTTTGTCAACTGACTCACCTGCGATTGTTGTTAGTGAAAATCAAAGGCAACTACTGTCAATAGAGGCGGCGGATATTTTGAAGAATCGGGTCAGCTTTGTCGATTGCTTTTACGAAAATGGACTAGCTAAAATTGATGTACAACAACTTGATTTTTCTCTCAATAAAAAGTATATCAGCGATGGTGTGTTTTCTAAAAAGTTTCAGTAGAAAGATAAGAATTAGATATTAAGAGGGATATGTACTTTGAAGATCTCATTAAAAGATTGCAATGGCTGGGCGTTCCATGAAGATAAAACATGTAAAACAAAGCTTTGGTTGAAAGGATATTTTTATGGGAAAAATAAGAGCGATATAGTTAAGGATCTTGCTGTTCTCAACGATGACAAGGAAAGCCTAATAAACTATGTGAAGTCTCTAGATGGCCATTATGCAATTGTCGTATCAAAGAATCACAATGTGTATGCTTTTTCTGATAGAGTGGGAAGTCATAACTTGTTTTATACAACAGGCCGGTCATCAGAAATAACATTAACGGATGAAGTTAATGCGTTGAAGCCTTTTGATCCTTCAGAGTATGATGAGCTAGCCGAGCTAGAAATCATTATGAGTGGCTACACTATAGGCTCGAAAACTCTATTTAGGAATATAAAACGTTTACAAGCAGGTGAAGTATTACATTGTAACCATTACTCAAATTCAGTTCATCAGTATTACTATTATTTTGGGTTTATTGAACGTAAAACTTACTTTTCTTATCTGAAAGAATTATATGAGGTCACTTGTAGCGTATTTGATAAGCTACTCAAAGACGTCGGTGAAAGACAAATTGTTGTGCCTTTAAGTGCTGGTAATGACTCAAGACTAGTGGCATCCATTTTACATTATCTAGGAGCAACGAATGTTTTGTGCTACTCATATGGTTCTAAAAATAACTTCGAAGCTGCAGTAGCAGAATCTGTAGCGAAAAAACTAGGATTTAAATGGGTCTTCATTCCCCTTACTCATAGTAGCGAAAAATCATTTTATTCATCCTCAGATTTTCAAAAATATAAAATTTTTTCTGAAACGCTATCTTCAGTACCTTACATTCAAAGTCTATCTTCATTGAAGTACCTTAAAGAATTAGAGATTATAGATGACGATGCCGTGTTTATTAACGGAAATAGTGGTGATTTTATATCAGGAGGACATATAACACCGCTCATGCGTAATCATCATATGAGTGCTGAGAGTGACAGGATCGATAATGTTTTCAGAGCAATATTCAATAAGCACTTTTCGCTTTGGGGCTATAAAAAAACAAACGATAACTTAGGCTATATTAGAAAAAGCCTAGAAAAGCAATTTCTAGCTATTGGTGGTTTACCAGAAGAACGAGAGAAAGATCATCTTTTATATGAGTATTCTGAATTGATGGGAAGGCAAAGTAAATATGTCATTAGTGGTCAAAAAGTTTATGAGTTCTATGGCTATGACTGGAGAATGCCTTTATGGAGTAATGAATTATTAGAGTTTTGGGCAAAAGTTCCTGCAGAGTATAAAGTAAACCAAAAGTTATATTTAGACATGCTCTGCTTAAGTAACTTTGGTGGCGTTTGGGATGAAAAAATTCCAATAAATAAAAAAACAATCACCCCTAAATGGGTAATACCACTACGATTTATGTGCAAAATACCTTTTGGTCTTTTAGGGGCTTCAGGTAGAAAGAGATGGCATTTTTTTGAAAAAGCCGTGTTTAATTATTGGATGGATGTGACTCACATGCACGATACTACGTCTTATTTTCGTATGGTTAAAGACATCTTTAAAAAACCACGAAACCATGTTTCATGGCATGCAGAAGATTATATTAAAGAGACTAGAGAAAAGATATGAAAGCATTAGTGGTTAGTAGCAAGTATCAGCCAGAATACTCCGGATCCGGACTTCGCGCTCACAATACATACAAGCGACTCAGTACAAGCTATAATATTGAGTATGAGGTTGTTGCAAACTCTACCAATGAGTTGGGAAACAAGAAATATATATTTGATGGCAAAGAAGTTAACAGAATAGCACCACCTTTCCCCGTGCGAAGAAAGAAAGGAATGATAAGGAAGTTTTTAGTCGCTGCGAAAGCTGTCTGGGAATTCTTTTACTCCTGGCAATATATTAAAAATAGGACTAATGATTTTGACTACTTACACACTTTTGGTAATAGTTGGTCTGTAACTTTCCTAACTCTTTACTTCAAGTATCAACGAAAGCCGGTAATTAGAGAGTTGTGTAACGATGTAGACACTCCATACTATCCAATTCATCTCGAACCAATGATAAAAAAAGTTTTTATTAATGATAAAAACATGATTGTGGCTATATCAAAGAAATTAGAGGAGCTAGCCTTGGATTTTGGAGCAAAAAATGTTTGGCTTAGACCTAATCCGGTTGACGAAGCTAGATTTTTCGTAGATTATGAAAATAGATTGAAATTTAGACATCAACTTACCAAATTTCATGAAAGCGATATAATACTTTGCCACGTAGCTAACTATATTGACAGAAAAAATCAACTATTTTCAGTTGAGTTGCTCGCAGCTTTACCAGACAAGTTCAAGCTTGTATTAGCGGGTCCGTTGAAGAATGAAGAAACAAATTACTTCAATAGGGTTAATGATAGAATTAAAGAGCTAGATTTGGAGGCGAGAGTAGAAGTTAAAACAGGTTTTGTGGAGAACTTTGATGAATATATTAAAGCTAGCGATGTCTTTTTGTTTCCTTCAAAATCTGAAGGCTTAGGAACTCCTCTTTTAGAGGCTCAGGCCTGTGGCATACCCGTCGTTAGCAATAAAATAGAGGGTATTTCCGACACAGTGATTCATTGGGGGCAGGGTGGGTTTTATCTTCCACTTATAGTAGATAAGTGGAAAGATGCTGTTTTAGATTCACTAGAAATTAGCAAATGGAACCTGATAGCTAATTCTAAAATAATCCTCGGGGAGTCTTCAACTAAAAAAATCGATAAACTGTATGTTGAAAAGGTTCAGAGTCTCCTGAATTCAAATCATAAGTCTAACACTTATGATTAAAAAGGCCAGAGGAAGTAAACTGCTGTCATCGCCGATGTAAAACTGCTTTTGTTGATCAAGTTATTCACCTAACACACTGATCCCAATGGGATCACTCCCATCAATCAACTCGCTAGCTAACAGACACACCAAGCCTTATGACTTTGTTTATTTTTTTCACGTTGGTCCAGGGAAAACGCATGAAGATCCGCGGCATGTCTGGGGTACGATTTAATGATTAAGTTTTCACTTAAGGCTAAAACTTTGCGTCATGCCATGTTTATTGATTAAAGTAAGTGAAAATAAGGGATAAATTTGTTGATCCTTTTTAGTGAGATTTAATGGTCTCCTAACGTTTAGGCGATTTAAAATGACAGAAGATAAAAGTCCATTTATGCATTTCGTTTCCATTAGAGATGTTCGCCAAGAAGGTAAAGTTGAACATACGTTATCAGATATTATTTTGATAAAAATTTGTGCGGTGTTGTCTGGACTCGATACCTGGAAAGGCATTAGTTATTATGGACGTAAGCAACGTGATTTTTATTACTTTTTGGCTTCTCAGGTAAAACATCTCCATCGTCAGATACGATCGCAAGAGTGATGGGAATCATGAGCACAGAAGCATTACAAAACGCTTTTATAGAATGGATGAAATTATGTCATGAACTAACAGATGGTGAAGTCATTGCTATTGATGGAAAAGCACTGAAAGGATCGTATAACAGAGCAACAGACCAAGCTGCTATTCATATGGTTAATGCAGTCGCAACCGCAAATGGTGTATGCCTCGGACAGTCAAAAGTAGACAGTAAGACGAACGAGATCACTGCGATCCCTAATCTACTAGAATTGCTCGATATTTCAGGTTGTTTGATTACCATTGATCCCATGGGTTGTCAGCGAAAAATCGCACAGAAAATCATCGATAAAAATGCTGATTACTTGCTTGCTGTTAAAGAAAATCAAGGCAGGTTAGTTGAAGCGTTTGATAATTATTACCGCCCCTCAATGCTTCAACATTTTGATGGCGATAGCTATTCATCACAAGAGAAATCGCATGGGCGTTTGGAAACACGATGTGCACTGATTAATACCGATTTAAGTGTATTAGGTGATTTGGCTTATGATTGGCCAGAATTAAAAACGATGGGCATCATGGTGAGTGTTCGAAAAAAAGGAAAACACGCTGAAGAATCAGATATCTCCGTGAGCTATTATATAAGCTCAAAAGCTCAAAAGCTCTGACAGCGAAAGAGTTACATGATGCCACTCGTTCGCATTGGTTAATTGAATCAATGCACTGGCAGCTGGATGCTGGATTAAAAGAGGATGCCTGCCGAATTGGGGTGGATGACCGAGCGGAAGTATTTGCACGAATAAGGAAAATGGTTTTGAATTTATTAAAGCAAAAGAAGAGTTTTAAAGCCGGGATTCAACGCAAGCGAATGATGAGCGCGATGGACCAAGAGTACTTGGCGACCGTGTTAGGAAGCCTTTCTTGACGCGGATGTTCATGCGTTTTCCGTGTGGATATTGGTAAGTTTACAGTGCTTCCATATTTTTATAAGGGACAAACTTGAAAGGTAAAAAAATTTGTATAGTTACTCCATCGTTCAATGGCGGAGGGGCTGAGCGTATTGCCATTAATCTGGCAAACTATTATGTTGATATGGGCTGGGATATCTCGATTATTGCATTTAATGCGAAAGGGCCTTATGCGAACCTAGTTTCAGAAAAGGTAAAAGTTATTGACTTAAAATCTAGAACACGTTATGTTTTTTTTAAACTATTAAAAACTTTGAAAGAACAACAACCAGAATTAGTAGTTTCCATTATTCGTGATACTAACATATTTGTTGGTTTGTCGTCGCATTTTATAAAAACTAAAACTATATATCGCGAAGCAAATACAATGGATGCTATTAGATCTATGCCACTTTTAAAGAAAGGCTTATATCTTTTCTTAATGCGCCAATCCTATAAACGTGCAAGTAAAATCATAGCCAATTCGAATGATACAAAAAAAGACTTGCTGGAAAATAAGATTTGTTGCACTGAAAAGATAAAAGTCATCGGTAATCCCGTTCTAATACCTGATTTCGAATCTTTAATAGATAAAAAACTAAGACATCGGTGGCTTGGAAATTGTAAATATAAAACTATTTTGAATGTTGGTCGTTTGCATAAGCAAAAAAATCAAGCGTTATTAATTAACGTGTTTAATCTTATCTATAAACGAATTCCTTGTTCAAGATTAGTGATTTTAGGTGAAGGTGAAGAGGAAAGTAATTTAAAATCATTAATCAAGGAGTTTGGGCTAGCCGATGTTGTCGAGATAATTAATTTTCAGAAAAACCCTTACCCTTATTATAGAGCCGCTGATGTTTTCGTACTAACATCGGATTGGGAAGGTTTTGGGAATGTCATTGTTGAAGCTATGGCATCAGAAACCCCCGTTATTTCTACTGACTGCCCCGGTGGACCCAAAATGATTTTAAACAATGGTGAGTTTGGTACATTAGTTGAACCTAACAAGACTAAAAAATTGGCTGAAGCGATTATGAATAAGTTAGAGAAGCCATCTTCAATTGAACAAATAGAGAAAGCAAAAAAACGTGCAATGCAATTTAGTCTGGAGCAAGTAGCTGAAAAATATTTGGAGTTATGATGATAGTCGATAGCATTGAAAATGCGTGATTTTAGATAAAAAAGATCAAGTTTCCCAGATTACGAATGTGACTATTAATTAATAAGTGGA
This sequence comes from Salinivibrio sp. ML198, assembly GCF_001996015.1. Classification (NCBI taxonomy): domain Bacteria; kingdom Pseudomonadati; phylum Pseudomonadota; class Gammaproteobacteria; order Vibrionales; family Vibrionaceae; genus Salinivibrio; species Salinivibrio sp. ML198. Next base: position 103,327 of record NZ_MUEZ01000012.1, on the reverse strand, counting down.
AGCGTGAACTTGACTACTGACAGGGAACCACCGCGAAGGGCGAACGCCCAATTCGATGTTGGAGATGGGGAAGGTTACTTCCGCATTAATAGGGTGGCACTACTGAGCAGAGGTTTTTGGACGAATAAAGTAAATGGTTTTAAATTTATTCAAAGAAAGAGAAGACTTTCAAAGCCGCCATCTAGCGCAAGTGAATGAAGTATGCGATGGACTGATAGTAGTTAGCGACGGGCTGTGAAGGTTTCTAGGAGTTTCTAGGATGTGGATATCCATGCGTTTTCTGTGGGTAACATAGGTTAGTGAATACTATTTGCGAATTTTCCAGGAGAATAAATTGCATACAAGAATAAATAGCTCGCACCTGTTTTTATTTTTATTGTTTTTTTCTATGATTATGCCTACATTTCATGGGCATATGGGAAGGGCGGGATTAGGTATTGTTAATGGCTTGTTGATCACGGTGCTTGCCATCTTCTTCCTAATCGAGGGAAAGAGAAAAAATATGCTTTCCTATCTAGGTGATTGCAAGTTAGCTTTTTTGTATATAGTGCCTTTTTTAGTTCTTCTTATTATTATCCCTGTCTCGATGTCTGCTGGAGTGTTGATGGAGGGGACTGACTTAATCATGAGGGATTTTTATGAACTTCATAAGCCAGCCCTTAACTTTCTTGTTTTTTTATTTTCTTTCTTTTTAGCAATTAAAAGTAGTAGATTAATTTTCTTTGAACGTAGCCTTGTCTATTTATTTTTTTTGGTCGTGCTTCTAGGGTTAAATCATTATATTAATCTTTACCCTATTAGTACTATGTATACTGGGTTAAATAATATAGAATCAGGAAGGGTTTCAACTCCTTTTTCTAATCCTTATGATTATGCTTTTTTTATGACGTTTTTTGTTTACTACTTTTTTTCTAAACTACTATTCTCGAGTTTTTCTCGTTATATTATTGTTTTTTTACTATCGCTCATAATGCTGATATTGCCTCAATCTCGGTCGGTAGTGGCTGGTTTCATTGTTGGTTTTTTTGTTATAACCCCGATGGTTTTAACATATTTTGGTCTTAATATTAAACAAAATAAGATAAGGGTTAGTCTGCTTTTGTATTATTTTTGTTTTATTGTTTTAGTATTGGTGTTGCTATTTAGTTTGCCGTATCTTTTAGAGAATTTTAGCTATTTGACCGGGCAGTTTGTTCGCTTCTTTGAAAATGGTGATATAGGTAACTCAGCAGGGCACAGACTTAATCAGTTCCTTTTTGCGATCGATAGGGCGAATTCTAGCCTTATCATTTTTCTGTTCGGTAATGGTCCATCAAAAGGTGAAATGGCGTTGGTTGAATCTATATACAGTTACTTACTGTTTAGATACGGTTTAATGGGCTTTCTATGCTACTTCTTTATCCTGTTCTTGTCGGCTTACCAATGCTTCAGAATTTTAAAGAGCATGAACGCGAAAAATACCGATTATGCTTTTTTTATGGCTGTTTTACTTTGGCTTTTGACTGTCCCGTTATTGTCAATTGGCAATAATTTCACTGAACAAGTCAGATTGTCTTTTTTCTATTACACGTTGTTAGGTTTAGTGGGGGGCTATTATCAGTTTTATTTTAGAGTGTCAAAAAATGAGAATTACTTACGTAACAATGCAGTTCCCAGTTCCAAGTGAAACATTTGCTTCTTTAGATATTGATTCATTGATAGGTAAAGGGCATGAGGTTACGATTATTGGCTTACGAAATAGACATAAAGATCATCTAGATCTAATTGAAAAAAGGGGGCATCATAAACTTTCAATTACACATTTTAATGTTAATGTGTTTTTTAGGAGTATATGGTTTGTTTTTTCGCACCCAGTGATGTTTTTCGACCTGCTGTTTTGGCTAGTCATAAATTTAAAAACGTCCCCCAGACATTTGATTAAGAGCTTAATATTGATTCCTTCAGTAGTAGGTCAGTTTCATAAACTGATTAAAGAAACTCCTGATGTTGTTCATCTTTTTTGGGGTCATTATCCCGCCATGTTTGGATATTTAGTGTATAAGAATATGCCTAAAGTGGTGCTATCGCAGTTTCTAGGTGCTCATGATTTAACGACAAATTACAGTCCCAGTTACTCGTTGGCCAAACGAGTAGATACGCTATTTACTCATTCTAGATCGAACTTGGACGCCTTGCTCAAAAAGGGGATTGAACCAGAGGACATTAACATCGTTTACAGAGGAACTAAATTAAATGCTACAAATGGTATCTCCGCAACTATTGGCAGAGGATTAGTGGATCCCGTATTTGTTACTGCAGCTCGATTGATTGAAGAAAAAGGAGTAGACGATGTTATCGAAATATTCGATGCTATAAGTAGCAAGTATCCAGAAGCAAAATTATACATTGCGGGCGATGGTCCATATTTAGATACATTAATAAAAATTTCGAATAAAAAGAAATGCAGTAGAAGAATACAGTTTTTAGGGCATGTTGACCAACAGAAACTAATCAGAATCATGAACAATGCGCACTTTTTCCTTCTTATGTCGCGGTATCCATCAGAAAGATTACCCAATGTAGTAAAGGAAGCAATGTATCAACAATGTGTAGTCGTTACTACTCGAACCGAGGGAATTGATGAGCTTATTGAGGAGCAGCATTCAGGCTTTATTGTCGATAAGCGCGGTATAAAAGCAGCTATTGATAGAGTCGAAAAGTGCCTGGATGAGCCTAAAGTATCGAAGAAGATTGCCTTAAATGCAAAGCAGCGAATAGATAGCGTCTTTGATGTTGACAAATCCATGGAAAAATACTGTGAATACTGGTTAAGAGCGAAGAAAAGGAAAGAGTTATAATGAATTTGGTATCTATTATTACTCCGTCATATAACTCTTCTCTTTATATAAATGAAACTATTTCTTCAGTTTTAAGCCAGACATATGAGTATTGGGAACTAATTATTGTTGATGATGGTTCTACTGATGGTTCCGTTGATATTATCAAAAGTTTCTGTCGAGAAGATTCAAGAATTAGACTAATTGAGTTGTCAGGTAACTCTGGTGCTGCTGTTGCTAGAAACACTGCTATACAGGCGGCTAGAGGTAGATATATCGCATTTTTAGATAGCGACGATAAATGGAAAGCGAGAAAATTAGAAAAGCAGTTGAAATTTATGCGTGATGGAAATGTAGCTTTGTGTTTCTCGTCTTACGATAAAATTAATGAACGTGGAGAGTTTATCAGCGCTGTGAAGGTCCCTGAACGCGTTTCTTACCACCAACTTTTAAAGTGTTGTGTTATTGGGTGTCTTACCGCAATTTATGACACGCAAAAAGTTGGGAAAATGTATATGCCTCTAATTCGTAAAAGGCAAGATCTTGGCCTCTGGCTAAAAATCCTCAAAAACTGTGATTATGCCTATAGCTTGAATGAGGTATTGGCCGAATATCGAGTTCATAGTCGATCTATTTCTTCGAACAAACTGATAGCCGCAAAATATAACTGGGCACTTTACCGAAAAATAGAAGAACTCAGTTTTTTGAAAAGCCTATATTATTTTTGTCACTATGCTCTTAACGGTGTTCTACGTAGGCTTCGATGATCATTCTAGCTAAGTTAATTTACCATTATGAATGGGCGTTGTTGATCAAATCATTCACCTAACGCACTGATCCCAATAGAATTGCTCCCAGCAATCAACTCGGCAACTAACAGGCATACCCAGGGCGAGCACATGAGTGTTTGTTTTTCAACCATCGCTGGTATGCCTGCGGCTAAAACCTTCTCTAAGAAGCTGGTATTCATGAGACAACGCTTCTGTTTTAATACCAAGCTGATCTTGGTCGGCTCTGCTCGCACCATATTTGAGGCCATGTGTCACAGACAGGCAACATTCGCTGCGCCATTGTCTTTATTAATTTGGCAGGCGTCTTCACCCATGTTGACATCTAACACCCAGTGCATGGCTTCAATGCCCCAATGCGAGCGGATAGCACGGCTTGCCTCATCGGCAGTCAGTGATTTTGAGCTGGTATAGTAGCGATACTACAGCGACATCGGACGCTCTTTTTCAACACGCAAAGACTCAACTATGACAAGGCTTTGTAGTGATGGCTAACGAGTAAAGTCGCCTGATAAATATTCTTTATCAATTACATAGCACTGGCGCGACTCATTACGACCGTGGCCATGCTCAAACACAACATCGTCATTGAAGGTTCGGCGCTGCTCACTGAATGCCGCAGTGATCGCAGGGAAAACGCATGAAGAGCCGCGGCATGCCTGGGGTAGCGAATGATTGACTGTTGTTATACATATTATGTTGTCATAAATTTGAAGTTAGCAATGCACTAACTCATATTATCGCTCTGAGCGATATAGTCGACTAGTGAATAAATTTTAAACTGCCGACGATATATTAAATTATCTATGTGTTCCCAGTAGCTTTTTTACAATTCCAGTAATTCGCCAAATATATGTTATAAATATAAGGTAAATCGCGAAGCAGGCTAAAAACGCAATCAACATGATGTATTCTGGCACTCGAGCAATATCGCTATAGATCCCGATGCCTGCATACAAAGCTGAGATGCTACAAATAGCGAGCAGTGTTTGTTTCGAGGTAAGTCCGACCCGTTGGAAAATATGATGGAGGTGGTCACGGTCTGGTTTAAACGGTGATTCGCCTCTGCGAATGCGTCGGATCATGATCGCGACCATGTCCATCAATGGAACAGCGATGAGCCATAATGCGGTGACGGGACGTAATGGCGGCGCCTTTCCATTCTGGCTGGAAAAAAGCAGTACCCAAACAACGGTAAAGCCAATTAGCATGCTACCAGCGTCACCCATAAACACCTTTCTCTGGCGGCCTAGCAATCCCATATTGAGAACGACATACGGCACAAGGGTGGCGACCATGGCAAAACAAAAGTAAGCCATATGAGCTTGACCATCATGGAGCAAAAGCAGCGCTAATCCGCCGAATGTGACGATAGATAGCCCACCTAATAGACCATCAATGCCGTCCACCATATTAAAGGCATTGATAGCGGCAATCACTGCTAGCACAGTGACCGCGTACCCAGCAGATCCCAGGTTTATTTCGCCTGTTCCCAGTAAGTTGCCCAAATTTGTGAGCTCGAGGTTGCCGACCCACATCATTGCAATGGACAATAGCGCTTGTACAAATAAACGGATTTTGTAGCTTATATCGAACCTATCATCCAGCGCCCCGACAATAACGAGCACGATCACACATGACGCATAGAGAGTTGGTGACTGCAGGACGGAGGGATTATTAAACACAAAATACAATAGCGTTATACTGGTCGCTATGCCGCCTGCAAGGGGAACGTTATCGATGTGTTGCTTGCGTCCGGAGGGAATATCGACCAAACCCACAGCCTTGGCCATCTTTCGAATCACAAAGAGAGAACAAAAGGCAAAAAAGCACAGAAAGGCCAGTTCAATAAATGGTATGAGCACGTGGTATCCCTCAACGTCAATCAGGCGCTAGTTTAATGATTTTTAGGGCAGGTAGGAAGTCAGCGAGCCCATATCATATTAGTTTGGTTGTTTTGTGCGCTCATAGTTGCTTCATTGGTACCCATTTGGATTTTTAGACTGCCAGCGCCAAGTGTCTTCTACCATAGTTTGTAAATCGCGTGTTGCCTTCCAACCCAAGTGGGTTTCTGCATAAGCCGGATCAGCGTAGCATTCGGCGATATCGCCGGCTCGACGGGGTTTGATTTCGTAAGGGATCGATCGGGCGATCTGCAGCCACTTCAAACGCATGCACCATTTCTAGCACACTGTTGCCTTGGCCGGTACCGAGGTTAAAAATATGAGTGCCAGGTTGATGGATTTTTTTATCCAACGCAGCCAAATGGCCCTCGGCCAGGTCGACGACATGAATATAATCTCGCACACCGGTGCCATCGGGCGTATCATAATCGTTACCAAATATGCCTAGCTTTGCCCACTGCTACTTGTGCCACAAAAGGCAGCAAGTTATTGGGTGTGCCTTGTGGATCTTCGCCGAGCAGGCCAGATTCATGTGCACCGACGGGGTTAAAGTAACGCAGCAAAGTGATACTCCAGTCGGGATTGGCTTGTTGAAAATCTCGGAGGCACTCTTCCACCATCAATTTGCTACGTCCATAAGGATTGGTCGCCGAGGTGGGAAAATCTTCTTTGATGGGTACCGATGCAGGATCGCCGTAAACGGTAGCTGATGAGCTGAATATCAGAGATTTCACTCCAGCTTTATTCATTTCACTCACGAGAATGAGAGTGCCGGAGACATTGTTGTCGTAGTATTTCAGTGGCTTTTCAACTGACTCACCCACAGCTTTTAATCCGGCAAAGTGGATGACGCTGTCAATACTGTGTTCCGAAAATACGCGCTTTAAGAAAGCACTGTCACGGATATCGCCTTGCATAAAAGTTGGTCGTACGCCAGTGACTTGCTCAATACGATCGAGCACTATCTCTTTGCTATTGCATAGATTGTTGATAACAACAGGCGTGTGGCCTTGTTCAATCAGTTGAATGCAAGTGTGGCTACCAATATATCCCGTGCCACCAGTGACGAGTACCTTCATGATTTATCTGCCTAGTTTAATACCAAGTTCTGTCAATATGGGCGACAGAATACGGAATACTGGGGGAGAAGGGAAGAGTTGCGGAGTGCTCGCAGAGGGGCTTTTCCGTATTTCGTCATCCGCTCCCCGAGCTCTTGCACCGAGCGAGTGCGCTGTAAGATAATCTCAGCACGGCGCGTATACCATGACGTGCATTAACAAAAAAGGAATAACAATGAAAGTACTGGTTACCGGTGTGGCCGGGTTTATTGGTAGTGCGGTGGCGAAAAAGCTATTGGCACAAGGTCACCAGGTGGTTGGGATTGACAACCTCAATGATTATTACAATGTATCACTCAAGCAGGCCCGTCTGGATAATATCCCTCAAGCTGGCTTTACCTGTGTAATGCTTGATATTGCCGATCGTGATGCAGTTTCTGACTTGTTTGCAGCGCACAACTTTAACCGTGTGATCCACCTTGCCGCTCAGGCGGGTGTACGTTATTCGCTGGAAAACCCGCATGCGTATGCCGATTCTAACCTTGTCGGTCACTTGAACATTCTAGAAGGGTGTCGGCATCATCAGGTTGAGCACTTGGTCTATGCCTCTTCAAGTTCGGTATATGGTTTGAATGAGACGGTGCCGTTTGAGACCAATCACTCGGTTGACCACCCTGTATCGCTGTATGCCGCGACTAAAAAATCCAATGAGTTGATGGCGCACAGCTATTCGCATCTCTACGATATTCCGACCACAGGTTTGCGCTTTTTCACCGTTTATGGCCCTTGGGGTCGTCCGGATATGGCGCCATTTATTTTCACTAAGAAAATTCTTGAGGGTGAGACCATTGATATTAACAACCACGGCGATATGTGGCGTGACTTTACCTATGTGGATGACATTGTTGAAGGCGTGGTAAGGATTGCGGATGTAGTACCTGCGCGTGATGATGATTGGACGGTAGAGCGTGGCTCACCGGCTTCGAGCTCGGCACCTTATGCGGTATACAATATTGGCCATGGTAGCCCGATCAACCTGATGGACTTTATCCAAGCGATTGAAGCTGAGCTGGGTATTGAGGCGAAGAAAAACTTCCGCGGCATGCAGCCGGGGGATGTGTACCAAACCTATGCCGATACCCAAGATTTGTTTGTGGCAACAGGCTATCAACCCAAGGTAGGCGTGAAAGAGGGCGTTGCTCAATTTGTAGCGTGGTATAAAAATTTCTACCAGAAGTAGTCATTATTTAAATCAGCTTATGCCTTATGGCGTTTTTAAATGCATCATTATTAGGGCCTAAGCGTCGTTAATATGACTGTATTGGTAGGTTCGATAGCAAAAGGATGAACAAGCCAATCGGCCTGCTTATCCTTTTTTGTTTGTGGTTATCGCACAATCAGGCCGAGTAAGATGCCGACCACACCAAAATCTGCATCGCTAAAGGTGGTGTTGGCAAAGCCCAGATCGCCGAGCACGGGGAGCAAGAACACGGGCAGGAAGGTGATCAATAGGCCTTGCGCAAAGGCGCCTAAAATTGCGCCGCGTCGTCCGCCGGTGGCATTACCGAATACCCCTGCTGCTGCGCCGACGAAAAAGTGGGGCACCACGCCTGGGATAATCACCGTAAGCCCCAGTATATAGAGCAGGAACATACCGACAAGCCCAGCAACAAAGCTAGATAAAAAGCCGACTAACACCGCATTGGGCGCGTAGGGGAAGACCACGGGACAGTCGAGTGCTGGCTTGGCATTGGGCACCAGTTTGTCGGAAATTCCTTTAAACGCTGGCACAATCTCGGCAATCACCATTCTTACCCCTTGCAAAATCACATACACCCCGCCTGCAAAGGTGATGGATTGCATTAATGCAAACATAAACCAGTGTTTACCATCACTTACCTCGCGCACAAAGTCTCCGCCGGCAAACAGACACGTCACCATAAAAATAATCCCCATGGTGAACGAGATGGCGACTGGCGTATCACGCAAGAACAAGAGGCTTTTGGGCACGTCCATGTCTTCGGTGGAGTGGGCTTTGTTGCCAAACTTGCTGCCAATAAAGCCGGCTAACACGTAAGAGAGGGTTGAAAAGTGGCCAATGGCGACTTCATCTGAACCGGTGACTTGTTGCATGTAGCGATGGGCGATGGCAGGGAAAAACACCATCACCGAGCCGACAACCACAGAGCCTAATGCGACCAATGGGATGCCATCCATTCCGCTGGTGGAAAGAATCGCGGCGACCATCATCGACATAAACAAGGTGTGATGACCGGTTAAAAAGATGAATTTCCAAGGGGTTAAGCGTGCGATAAGAATGTTAACCAGCATGCCGAAGAACATGATCATTGCCATTTCTTTACCAAAGGCTTCTTGCGCGATGGAGACAATGGCTTCGTTGTTGGGCACCACGCCACTGATACCAAACGCATGCTGGAAAATGGTGGCAAAATCCCCGAGTGAGCTGACTACCAATGAGGCACCGGCTCCTAGGATCACAAAGCCTAGAATGGTTTTGATGGTGCCTTTGATGCATTCAGTCGCGGGCTTTTTCTGGGCGATTAAACCAATCAGTGCAATCAAACCCACTAATACCGCGGGCTCAGAGAGCACGTCTTTCATCAGGAAATTAAAAAAGGGCATAACGTCACTCCTTATAGGGCACCGAGTGCTTGTAGGGCGTCAGACAAGCGGGTTTTCATTGCCTCTTTGTCCACCATGTTGTCGAGTGCGACAATGCGCGGCGACACATTCATCGCTTGTAACTGTTGGGCGATATCGTTGGTGGCGACGAATATATCGGCGTCTGTCCCAGAGACTGAGCCCAGATCGATATGGTCGACACTGGCGTCGACGCCAAGATCGTTGATGATTTTTTTGATGCTCATTTCCATCATTAGGCTGGTGCCAAGACCGTGGCCGCATACGACTGTGATTTTCATAATTCAGACCTTCTATTTGGGTTAACAGGTGCATTTTCAGCATGTTTGTTGTTTTAAAGCCGATAGCTAAGGGCGAGCCCTTTGTGTCTTTAAGTGTTGTTGCTACCGATGTAAGGGTTAGTAGTTGGCGATAATGGCTAATACTTCATCCACGTTGGTGGCGCGGCTGATCTGCGCGATGTGTGTGTCATTCATAAAAAGGTTCGCCAATTGGGAGATAGCCTCGACATGGCTATTACTGTCGGTGGCCGCGAGGGTGACTAGCACCTTAACCGGGTCGTTTTCGGCGCTGTCAAAATTGACGCCGTCTTTGATCACCGTGATAGCCAGGGCGAGGCGGTTAACGCCATCCTCAGGGCGTGCATGGGGCATCGCGATACCCGGGCCCACCACATAGTAGGGACCGATTTCTTGGTGTGAGCGATAAATCGCGTCGACATAGCTTGGCGCAATGGCACCGTTATCCAAAAGTGCTGCGCAGGCTTTGTTGATGGCATCTTGCCAATCGTTGGCATCTTGGTGAATGCGGATAACGTCGGCGGTAATCAGATCTCGTAACATGGCTCTATCCGTTTTAAAGGTTTTATTAGGTTGTTGGAGAATTGTTGATAACTCTATCGCTGAAAACTGAGCAATAAATGGACAATGATCACAAATGGTAGCGCTATCTGATAGCGCTACCATAAGATGTGATAGCGCTATCATTTTTTCTGTCTACCAATGCGTCATGCTACAAAGAGGCCATGCGGGGCACGGATTAATCGCTGATGGCTGTGATAGGATACGGTGTCATAAAATGGTGAGTAATCAATAGATACGATGAGTGAACCAAGAAAACGACGCAATACGGGTAAAGTTACGCTTGCGGATGTTGCCAAACAGGCTGGGGTAGGCACTATGACGGTTTCCAGGGTGTTGCGTACCCCGGATGCTGTCTCTGACAAATTGCGCGATAAGGTTCAACGCGCCGTCGAGCAACTGGGTTATATTCCTAATAAAGCTGCGGGTGCCTTGGCATCAGCGCAAAGCTATGCCATTGCGTTGATCATTCCTTCTCTATTGGAAAAGGCGTGTGCCTTGTTTTTGCCTCGTTTTCAACAGCGGCTGAATAAAGCGGGCTATCAATTGTTGCTGGGTTACAGTGATTATTCGGTCCAGCAGGAAGAGGATTTATTGGCCGGTTTTTTAGAAAGCCGGCCAGCGGCAGTGGTGCTATTTGGTAATGAGCATACTCAGCGTACCCATCAATTGCTTGAGATGGCCAATGCGCCTGTCCTCGAAATTGCTGAGTCGCCTTCCATGAATAGCTATGCCAGCATGGGCAGCGATCCCCACGACATCGGCAAGCGCTGTACATCCCACCTTGTTAGTCAGGGCTTTCATCATATTGGTTTTATTGGTGCGCGGGGCAACCATGCCACCTTGCAGCGCAAGCTACAGGGCTGGCAGGGCGCGATGATTGAGCACTATTTAACCCCTGACCATTTTCTGACAACGCATGAGGCCCCATCGGCGCAATTGGGGGCCGATGGGTTGGCGAAATTGTTGCTTCGCGATGCCACGTTGGATGCGCTGGTATGTAGCCATGAAGAGATAGCTATCGGCGCGTTGTTTGAGTGTCACCGACGGGTGTTAAAAGTGCCGACTGATATCGCGATTATCAGCTTGGAGGGCTCCTCCATGAGTGAGCATGCCTTTCCGAGCTTAACGAGCGCTGAAATTGACTATCAATCCCTCGGCGTACAGGCCGCCTCGGCCATTTTACAAGCTATTGAAGGGCAACCGCTTACAGGCGCTCAAACTATCCCGTTTAAACTCGCACATCGCGCCAGCACCGCGAGAAAAAATTAGTTTTGGGCCGTTTTAGAGGGACAGGCACTTTAGTCTGAACACAGAAAGAGACGAGACGCTGCGCTTCTAGAGACTAGAAACTAGACAGAGCAGATCGCACTCGTATTGGCGTTTTTCGATAGTGCCATTGGCGTAGGTGACACAAGCCCCGGCACCATGCCAACGGGCGCGCGGCTACATCGAGTTATAAGATTAACATTACCCCGGCGCTTGTCCGACCTACGCGAAATTTGGGATCGTGAGTTCGGGAAAAGCGGAAAACAATTCCTAGGAACTAGGACCTAGTATCGGCTATCGAGGACAGTCACTTTTGGTTGGGCTCGTTCGGGTGCTAAGATAACTATGGCTGAGTTGGTTTCGGCATTCTTAGGAGGTAAATCATGACTAACCATGATACAGAAAAGACCATTCCCGAGCGTGAGCGGCGGCGGTTTGCGGTGTCGGCTAACCGAGGCAAAGCGAGTCATCGTATTCGCTACGTCGAGTCGGGCGGTGCCTCGGTGGATAATGAAGAATGCACGTTTTGCCAAGCGGTGCCGGGTTTGAGTGAGCCGATGGAGAAGGACGAGAACTGAGACGCTGCGCTTCTAGAAACGAGAGGCTAGGAAAAGCGTAAAGCTGTGCCTAGGGACTTTTTCTACACTTAAGCCCGAAGGGGCCATTGGCGTAGGTGACACAAGCCCCGGCACCGTGTCAAAAATCATGTACCATGTTAACGGGCGCGCGGCTACATCGAGTTTTAAGATTAACATTACCCCGGCGCTTGTCCGACCTACGCCTGGTTCGAGATCGTTTCGCTTCTAGTCTCTATCTAACCCAGGCCCTCCGTGTGATTTACTTCTCTCTTTACTAATGATTCCAATATCAATAGTCGATCCCCCTCACATCTGTGATGTTTACAGATGGTGAAATTTTTCTTTCATCTGCATTATTTGTCCATATCGAAACGTTTCGATGGCGTTTTCCTGAGAGAAAACGTTGATCACAAGAAAACGTGCCAGCGCATAGTGAGCGCTGATTGATCCTATCGTGAGTGAGAAGGTGATGAATGAATAAACATGGTTTGCTCCATCCAGAACTTGCACAGCTAGTCACCCAAATCGGGCATACCGATGAGCTGACTGTGTGTGATGCGGGGCTGCCGATCCCCAACTCGGTGCCGCGTATTGATTTGGCGCTTACCCAAGGCGTGCCGAGCTTTATGCAGACAGTCGAGGCGGTGTTAACTCACACCTGCATTGAATCTGTGGTGATTGCAGACGAGCTTGCAGCGGTCAGCCCGGCGCTACATCAAGCGTTGCTTGCGCGATTAGAGCAAGAGAGTGCTGCGCGTCAGCAGCCGATCACTGTGACCACGATCAGCCACGAGGCGTTTAAAGCACGCACGGTGCAGAGCAAAGCGGTGGTGCGCACCGGAGAGTGCACGCCTTATGCCAATGTGATTTTTCAAGCCGGTGTCACCTTTTAGGTCGGCCTAAGCGAGTAACCACAATGACGCAACCTATCTTACAACTCAGCCAAGTCGTAAAAACCTTTCCCGGGGTGCGCGCCCTCGATGAGGCGAGCTTAAATGTCTATCCCGGCGAGGTAATGGCGCTACTCGGTGAAAATGGCGCGGGCAAGTCCACGTTGATGAAGGTACTCACCGGGATTTATCACGCCGACAGTGGCGACGTGAACTATCAAGGTGAACCGGTCTCGTTTAAAGGCCCGCGTGATTCGCAGCAAGCGGGGATCAGTATTATTCACCAAGAGCTCAATTTGATACCAGAGCTGACCATTGCAGAGAACATCTTCTTAGGCCGCGAGTTTACTAACCGGTTTGGCAAGATTGATTGGACCAAGATGGCTGAAGAAGCCGATAAGCTGCTGGCGCGTTTAAATGTGAAAGCACGCGGCACCACGCCACTTGGCAGCCTGAGCTTGGGTGAGCAGCAAATGGTGGAAATTGCCAAAGCGCTGTCGTTTGAGTCGCAGGTGATCATTATGGATGAGCCGACCGATGCTTTGACCGACACCGAAACCGCCTCGCTGTTTGCGGTGATCAACGAGCTGCGAGCGCAAGGCTGCGGCATTGTTTATATCTCTCACCGACTAAAAGAAATTTTTGAGATTTGCGATCGGATCACCGTGTTACGTGATGGCAAGTTTATTGGTGAGTGTCCCGTGAGTGATACCGATGAAGATGGCCTGATTGAAATGATGGTGGGCCGCAAACTCGCCGAACAATATCCACGAAGCGACGTCACTCCTGATGGGATAAGCCTTGAGGTGGAAAATGTCAGCGGCCACGGGGTGGAAGAGGTGAGTTTTCAGCTGCACCGCAGTGAAATTCTGGGTGTATCGGGCCTGATGGGCGCCGGGCGCACGGAGTTAATGAAAATTATCTATGGCGCCATGCCGCGTGAAGCTGGCGTGATTCGGCTTGATGGCAAGGTGATTAACCCAGTGAGTCCGCAAGATGCGCTGGCCAACGGCATTGCTTACATCTCTGAAGACCGCAAAGGCGAGGGCTTGGTGCTGGGTTTATCGGTGAAAGACAACATGTCGCTCAGTGCACTCGATAAGCTCACTCATTGGGGGAAAATACAGCCGCGTGATGAAGTGATGGCGGTGGATGATTTTATCCGTCTTTTTAACATCAAAACCCCCACCCGCGAGCAAATCATTGGCAACTTATCGGGCGGGAATCAGCAGAAAGTGGCGATCGCCAAAGGGCTGATGACCAAACCGAAAGTGCTGATCTTGGACGAGCCGACTCGGGGGGTCGATGTCGGTGCCAAAAAAGAGATTTATCAGCTAATTAACCAATTTAAAGCCGAGGGCATGAGCATCATCTTGGTGTCATCAGAAATGCCCGAAGTGCTTGGCATGAGCGACCGCATTTTAGTGATGCACGAAGGCCGCGTATGCGGTGAGTTTGATGCCAAAGACGCTAACCAAGAAACTCTGCTTGCCTGTGCGGTAGGCAAAAATGCCAATGAGGATGCAGCATGAGTGAGAATGCAATGAATAAGTCCCAGCCGTCAGAAGATGGACGTAAACCCCTGTTCAGCAAAGCGTGGTTAATTGAGCAAAAATCACTCATTGCCCTGCTGGTGCTGATCGTGGTGATGTCATTTTTAAACAGCAACTTTTTCATGGTCGACAACCTGCTTAACATCCTGCGTCAAACCTCGGTAAACGCCATTATTGCCGTGGGGATGACATTGGTGATTTTAACCGCGGGTATCGACTTGAGTGTTGGCTCGGTGTTGGCGCTGTGCGGCGCGTTTGCCGCCAGCTTGATTGCGGTCGAAGTGCCTGTGTTAGTCGCGGTGCCCACCGCTTTGTTTGCAGGTGCGGCGATTGGTGCCATGACAGGCGTCGTGGTGGCCAAAGGCAAGGTACAGGCGTTTATTGCCACCCTGGTGGCAATGACCCTCTATCGTGGTGTCACCATGGTGTATACCGATGGTCGCCCCATCTCAACGGGCTTTACTGATACCGCCGATGCGTTCGCTTGGTTTGGTACCGGCTACCTGTTGGGCATTCCCGTCCCCGTGTGGCTGATGGCAATCGTGTTTATCGGCGCTTGGTATCTGCTCAATCATACCCGTTTTGGCCGTTATATTTACGCACTTGGTGGCAATGAATCTGCGGCGCGGTTATCGGGCATTAATGTCGATCGAATCAAGGTGGGCGTGTATAGCCTGTGTGGCATGCTCGCGGCGCTGGCAGGGATCATCGTCACCTCGCGCCTGTCCTCTGGACAACCGACCGCCGGTACTGGCTATGAGCTTGATGCGATTGCCGCAGTGGTGCTGGGCGGCACCAGCTTGATGGGCGGTAAAGGTAAGATCATGGGTACATTGATTGGTGCGCTGATCATCGGCTTTTTGAACAATGCCCTCAACCTGCTGGACGTGTCGTCTTACTACCAAATGATTGCCAAAGCGGTGGTGATTTTGCTCGCCGTGCTGGTGGATAACAAAAACAAATAGCTTGTTGGGACAGGCACTTTTAGTTAGCCAAAGTTAGCGGGACAGACACTTTAGTTAGCAGGACAGACACTTTTATTTCGGTTTAATGAGCAAGCAAAAACAATACCCTACAAACACAAAAGGACTGAACGCATGAAAAAACTGACTACCTTGATTACCACTGCGCTACTGTCGTCAACGCTGAGCATCAGTGCGCAAGCGGAAGATAGAATGGCAATCGTGGTCTCAACCTTAAACAATCCATTTTTTGTCACCATGAAAGAGGGCGCAGAGCAAAAAGCACAAGATCTTGGTTATGAGCTCTTGGTGCTTGATTCGCAAAACGACGCCAGTAAAGAGCTATCGAATGTGGAGGATTTAACCATCCGTGGCGTTAAAGCCATTTTGATTAATCCGACGGACTCAGACGCGGTCTCAAACGCCATTCGTATTGCGAATCGCGCCGAGATCCCGGTGATCACCCTAGACCGTGGCGCGAGCCGTGGGGACGTGGTGAGTCATATTGCTTCTGATAACGCTCAAGGCAGTAAAATGGCGGCGGAATACATCATCGGTAAAGTCGGTGAGCGAGCCAAAGTGATCCAACTTGAGGGTATTGCCGGTACTTCGGCAGCACGCGAGCGTGGTGAAGGCTTTATGGATGCCATTGAAGGTACCGACGTTGAACTACTCGCCAGTCAGCCAGCGGATTTTGACCGTACCAAAGGCCTGAACGTGATGGAAAACCTGCTTGCCGCACATCCAGATGTTGAAGCGGTATTCGCCCAGAACGATGAAATGGCATTTGGCGCGTTGCGCGCGGTGCAGGCATCAGGCAAAGATGTCACCATTGTTGGTTTTGATGGCACCAAAGATGGCATTGCGGCCGTCGAGCGTGGTCATCTGGCAGCGACCATCGCTCAGCAACCGGGTATGATTGGTGAGCTGGGTGTCGAAACTGCGGATAACGTGCTGAAAGGCGAGTCGGTAGACAGCTATATTCCCGTGCCGCTTAAGGTGATCAGCCAAGAAACGATCGCTGAATAAGCCGTCAGGGAAACGTATAGTGAGCACCATCGGGTTCGCACTGGGTGGTGCTTTTTTGATTTAAAAACGGTAAGGAATAGTAATGAGCCGATTGGTTGTTCTTGGCAGCGTCAATGCTGATCATGTTTTACGCGTCTCTAGTTTTCCTCGTCCCGGAGAGACATTACACGGTCGAGACTATGCGGTGATAGCTGGCGGCAAAGGGGCGAATCAAGCGGTGGCAGCGGTGCGTTGCGGTGCTGATGTTGCCTTTATTGCCAGTGTGGGTGACGACGCCTTTGGTCAGCAGATTCGTCAATCTTATGCGCAAGAGGGGATGGATGTCAGTGCGATAAAGGTACAGCCTGATACGCCGACCGGGATTGCGATGATCCAAGTGACTGATCAGGGCGAGAACAGTATTGCGCTCTCCGCAGAAGCCAATGCGACTCTGACAGCGGATACCATCAGCGATGATCTCACAAAAATCGCCGACGCTGACTATTTACTGATGCAGCTAGAAACACCGATGTGTGGCATTGAAAAGGCGGCGTTTCATGCCAGAGCGGCAAAGACACAGGTGGTGCTTAATCCCGCCCCTGCGGCACCGCTGAGCGACGCGCTTCTCGCCGCGGTCGATATTATCACCCCGAATGAAACGGAAGCCCAAAGCCTGACGGGTATCGCGGTAACAGACACCGCCAGTGCCCAAGCGGCCTCGGACTTGCTTCATGAAAAAGGGGTAGGGACTGTACTGATCACCCTCGGCAAACAAGGCGTGTGGCTGAGTGAAAAGGACGAACAAGTGGGTCAGCTCATTCCTGGGTTCCGTGTCGATGCCGTCGATACCACTGCCGCGGGTGATACCTTTAATGGGGCATTGGTGACAGGACTCATAGAGGGACAGACACTTTATCAGGCGATTCGCTTTGCGCATGCCGCGGCGGCATTATCCGTGACAAAGCGTGGTGCACAAACCTCGATTCCTTCTCGTTCAGAGGTTGAGGCGTTTTTGGCCCATCAAGATGCTTAATCGTTATTTCACCTTAGTCAGCGGAGCGCGATAAATGGCGACCATGAAAGATATTGCCAAACGGGCGGGCGTGTCGACATCGACGGTCAGTCATGTCATTAACAACACCCGTTATGTGAGTGAGGCGATTGCTGAGAAGGTAAACCAAGCCGCGAAAGAGCTTAACTATTACGCCCCGTCGGCACTGGCTCGCAGCCTAAAAGTGAATCGTACTAAAACGTTTGGGATGCTGGTGACTACCTCCACCAACCCGTTTTTTGGCGAAGTAGTAAAAGGCGTCGAGCGCAGCTGTTATCACAATGGCTACAGTTTGATTTTATGCAACACGGAAGGCGATGCTGAGCGTATGCGTGCTTCAATTGATACGCTGTTGCAAAAGCGGGTCGATGGCTTGATTCTAATGTGCTCGACCTTGGAAGGTGAGCGGATTGAAGGCTTTGATCGTTATCCGGATATTCCCGTGGTGGTGATGGATTGGGGGCCGATTGATTTTGCTTGCGATAAAATTCAAGACAATTCCTATCAAGGCGGCTATTTAGCGACCCAGCACTTGATTGACTGTGGCCACCGCCAGATTGGTTGTATCAGTGGTCCTTTGCTTAAACAACAAGCACAGCGCCGTTTTCAAGGCTTTAAAGATGCGCTGCGCGATGCTGGACTTACTGAGAACGCCGACTGGATGGTAGAAGCGGACTTTGAGTGTGAAGGCGGCTATCAAGGCATGCAAGCGATCGCCGCGAGCGGCTCCTTGCCGAGCGCGATTTTTGCAGGCAATGACATGATGGCGATGGGTGCGATCAATGCTGCCAATGCACTCGGCATTCGGGTACCCGAGGATCTTTCTATCATGGGGTACGATGATATCCACCTCGCAAAATTTGTCTCGCCCTCCCTGACTACCGTTCATCAGCCCAAGTATCGTCTCGGTCAAGCGGCCGTCGAAACGCTACTCCACAAACTAGATGACCCTCAAAGTGACAGCCAAACCGTTCAGCTCGAGCCAACGCTGGTAGTGCGCGAGAGTGTGAAGCGGGTATAGCTATTGGGCGAGCTATCGGGGACAGGCACTTTAAGCTAAGAGCTAGAACTAACGGGACAGGCACCTTTATACCTTTACAATTGCTCTAGCGGGTTGAGGGTGAAGCCGTTATGATGCCTGTCCTCAATGGCCAACCAGTAAATTTCCTCGTTATGTTTTCAATTGTCGACCAAAACCAATACTTTGTGGTGATCAATAAGTACCACGGCGTTAGCGTGCAAAAAGAAGCCGATCACGCGGCACTGCTGCCGGCGGTCGCGGCGCATATTGGGGTTGAGAACGTCTACCTTGTGCATCGATTAGATAAGATGACATCGGGCTTGCTGCTGCTGGCAACTTCTTCTCATGCGGCGTCTGTCCTCTCTGGGCTGTTTGCTTCACGCGAGATAGAAAAGTTCTATTTGGCATTGAGTGCGAAAAAGCCGCGTAAGAAGCAGGGATTGATCGTTGGTGATATGACTAAGGGACGGCGAGGTAGCTGGAAATTACTGACCAGCAAAGATAACCCTGCGAGAACGCGTTTTACCTCTATTGCTGGTGGTGAGGGGCGGCGATTTCTTCTATGTCGGCCTTACACAGGCAAAACCCATCAAATTCGCGTGGCGATGAAAAGCATTGGCTCTCCGCTTATCGGTGATGATTACTATGGCGGCGAGCCTGCAGATCGTGGCTACTTACACGCTTATGGGCTGCAATTTACATGTCGTTTTACCGACGATCAGCCTGAAAAACACTATAGCTATGTGCTGCCCCCGAGCCAAGGCGAATTGTGGCCAACCTTACCGGTGGAGTGGGATGTCCCGTTTTCACTCCTCTAATTCTGTTTCACAGAGCGCTGGGAAGTGATGCACAGGTTACCAAACAAGTAGCTTAAAAATCGCGAGAATAACTGTCATCGCGAACAGACCAATCCAACCTAATGTACGTGTAACGGTGGGGATTTGATTGATAGCAAAGTGTGGGAATAGGATTGCCCACATCGAAACAAATGGCACGATACCAAACGCTCTTTCTGTGTAAAAATTAGGGGTGGCAGCAAAAGGTGGAATGGCTAGGTGCCAAAAACAATAAATTCCCACGACGGCCATGCAAATGACCGCTTCTTTGAGTGAAGTTTCCTGAGAGTTGGTAAAGAGATAAAAGCCAACCGTCACAATATAGAGCAAGGCGGCTATCACAGGTAGTACCTCTCGGCTTTACCGTTGGAGAGGGCTTCATCTAGCCCCCCTTCTTTAGCTAGCACAGCTTGGTGCAGTAATGGCGTTTTTGAGGATTTGTCGACCACGGGTGTCGCGAACCAAAATGGTATAGCTGATACCACTATCTAACATACTGCGGATATCGTTATCCTCGCAATAACGACGCTCTAAGCCGGAAAAGAGCTGCCCCGGTGCTTTTTTGGCATTCTTCTCCAGAAGCGTCAGCTCGATAATGGCATCTTGTGTACGAGCACGAACCAGTGAGTAGCCTTCAATATCCATCGGCAGTAACTGTGCAATCATGTCGGCACGTTGGATTGCAGCTTCTGCGGCTTGGTCATGCTGGGTGCTACTACAGGCACTCAGTATTAGCCCAAGGGCAGCCATCATTAATACTTTTACTAATCGCATTAGGCAGGGTCCTGAGGAAGCACTTTTTTGAAGGGTTTAACGGTTACGTCTGCATAGACGCCAGCGGCTACATAAGGGTCTTTGTCGGCCCAGGCTTGGGCGGCTGATAATGACTCAAACCAAGCAATAACGGTTGACCCCGTAAACCCAGCTTCGCCCGGCTCGTCGCTATCAACGGCAGGGTTTGGTCCTGCAATCATCAAGCGGTTTTCTTTTTCCAGTTGGTGTAAGCGCTCAAGGTGTGCGTCACGCACTTGCTTGCGTAGCGGTAGGCTGTTCTCTACGTCTTGCGAATATATGAGATACCACATCGTCATTGTCCTTGATAGATGTTTATAGCCATTAGGATACAGAGTCCAGATTTCTGAGTACAGTGTATTAGTGAGTATTGGGGGGACAGGCACCAAAAGTGAAAAGTACCGAGAGTAGGACAGACACTTAAGCATTCTTAAGTATTTAACGTGCCTGTCCCCAATGAGCTCACCCAATGAGCTCCATTATCAGCATTGCTAATGTGCCTGTCCCAACAAGATCAAAAAATGAATGGCCTTTACCTTCCTGTTACTGGAAGGCTTATTCTTCTGGAAAAACGTTCAGGAGATAATATGGGATGCTGTAATCAATCCCCGGAAGGTGGAGCAAAAGGGCTAAAGCCGCTCTTAAAAGCGGTGGGTGTGTTGTTTGTACTGATAATGGCGCTGGCCTATTGGATTGGATGAGGCCTTAGCGAGTTTATTTGGTGTTTACGTTATTGGGATGCACTCAACGACAAGCCCAACTCACTTTAGATCATGACGCCGGTCATGCGTTTTAGACCGAGTGTCGGCAATACCGCCTGAATACTCGATAGTGAACCTACGATATTCCCGCCCTCTAAGTGAGAGCATGTACTTAACCAGGTTTCACGTGAGATGTTCAGCTGTGTGAGTAGCTGTGGTCTTGGGAGTGAATTGGCGTTCTGGTCCTGAGCGCACGTCCATTCTACCAGACCCAAATAGTCCATAAGGCGAAAAGGGATACCGTCGGGCATCGACTTTCTCGGGTTCCCGGCGAAGGGGAATAAGCCGGCTGGGGTCGCTTTATTTTGCTCGAGTGATTCAACGCGCTTTTTAATCGATGTGTAATTGGCATGCTTAGGCTGCTTGGTGATACCTGCTCGCACTGGGTTCAAATCGACATAGGCCATCGCCGCAGCGAGTGCTTTTTCATCTAATATGGCTTGGCTTTTAAAGCGTCCCTCCCAAAAATGCCCTGAACATTGATCCTCTCGGTTCGCTTGTGTCGAAATATATTGATTGAGCAGCTTCATAAACCAGCTGACAGACATCAAACGTTCGCGCCAGCTCTCAATGATGCGAAAACACGCTTTTCGCTCTGAGTGAGAGA
Source organism: Salinivibrio sp. ML198 (assembly GCF_001996015.1). NCBI lineage: Bacteria > Pseudomonadati > Pseudomonadota > Gammaproteobacteria > Vibrionales > Vibrionaceae > Salinivibrio > Salinivibrio sp. ML198. The sequence goes on along the minus strand of NZ_MUEZ01000012.1, from coordinate 81,912 downwards.
GCGATTCACCCTGATAAAAACGTTGGATAAGCGCAGGCGCTTGATGAAAGGCTAGCCAGCGTTCAACAACCTCGATATTGGTTAAAGAATGAGCCGCTTTGGCGTTGATATGCAAAACAACGTGATAGTGATTGCTCATAATGGCATAAGCACAGATATCGATACAAAACGCTTTGGCGAGTGCAAGTAAACGCGTTTCTATCCATGTGCGACGATGCTCATAGCTTTTTTGTGACTGCGCATCATAGCCGCACAAAAAGGAGCGACGCACACAACGTGAGACACAATGGTAATAGGGTGTGGCGGCTAAATTTATTTGCGATGCGCGAGCTTTGGTCATCGTCGGTCCCTCTTAGCATCTAGGTATGAGTAAAATATACTGTATAAATAAACAGCCTTCATGCTTTCTAGCTAGAGTTTTCGTGACAGTGCAAGAAATGATGTAACTACGAGAGCTGTTATTTTCTTAACATGTCTGTCCCAAGAAGTACTTCTCGAGAATAGTGAGTAGTGATGGCGTAGGAAGTCATAACAGGGACAGTCACTACAGAGTGCCTGTCCTGATAGGGGAAAAGGTTCGAACGTTGGAGAAAAACGACGAGGATAGTCATCAAGAGGTGACTGTCCTCGCTAGAAATCACTCGCATGAAATCAACAGTGCCTGTCCCAATAAGAAGAAGTTAGGCAGGGGTGCCGCTGTGAAAGCGGAATTGGCTGTCGGGTGCTTGGATGAGTTCGGCTTCGCGCTCGCCGATGGTTTGGATGCGGTCGCGAATGCCTTTGCCGGCGATGGTTTCTGCAAGCGTGAGATAATCTTGATAATGGCGTGCTTCCGAGCGCAGTAGCGAGATGTAGAACTTTTGCAGTTCATCATCGAGGTGCGGGGCGACTTTAGCAAAGCGCTCGCAGGAGCGTGCTTCAATGTAGGCGCCAATAATCAATTTATCGACCAAGGTTGCCGGCTCGTGAGTGCGTGCCGCGCGCATTAATCCTTTGGCGTAGCGACCTGCTTCTAACGGTTGATAAGGAATGCCGCGTGCGTCCATGATTTCAATCACTTGCTCAAAATGATGAAACTCTTCTTTGATTAATCGGACCATTTTATCAATCAAGGCTTGACCGTGTGCAAAGCCCGCTTTAGGGGTTAAAGGTGCACTGAGACCGTTTTTGCGCGCGTGGAAGATCTCATCGCGAACGCCGCGATAGACAAAGTCCTCATAGGGTTTGGCCCATGCCAGCAGTTGCTCGCCACTCGCCGCGTCGACCGCATACTTACGGATCAACCACATCGCGGTTTGGCTGGCTTTTAATTCGCAGTTTGCGTGATCGCGCAAAAGAATCGATTGGTTGTCAGGCTGAATGGCCGCTTCAATCCAACTGTCGGGGGTTTGACAGTGCAGAAAACCATGAATAGGGGTGAGTAGGGTATTAATTTCTTGGCGTAGCATGCCGGAAACACTCTCAGACTGACAACAATGGCTGGGCATTATAAACAGATGGGATGCAAGCGCAAAGAGCTGGCAGCGCAGGAGGCGCTGCCAGGTGGGCGAATTCGGCCTACTTGTTCGATGCCCAAGGGGAACGGTATTGAATACCGAACTTGTCTAAACGCGGTAATTGCGCTTTGAGTCTGGCCAGATAATCGAGCCAGTCACGGCGCTCACTGTGGCTCCAAGCCGCTTCCGCAATGGCGGTAAGCCTTGGAAATACCATGTAATCGAGCCTGTCCTGATTGGTGATCAGTTCACTCCAGAGTGCACATTGCACGCCTAGCATGTGCTCACGGGCGGGGTCGTCACTGGCGAGGCTTGCCAGAGGCTCATATTGGTAGGCTTTCTCTAATGGCGTGACGCCCGCCCAGTCGAGCCCAGGCTCGGTGGCAGCATAATCTTGCACCATATCGAGATAGGTCGCCTGACCGGGGGTTAAAATCACATCAAAACCGTGCTTTGCACAGTGCAATGCGGCGTCTTCGCTTTGCCATGAATAGATCACGGTATTCTTGCTGACTTTATCGCCGTGCTGCACTTCTTCCCAGCCAACCATACGTTTGCCCAAGGCGCGTAGCTTTTGTTCAGCGTAGGTCAGTATCTGTCCCTGTAGCGAAGCGGTCGTTTCTCCGTTCATGCGTCTGTCCCGATAAATTGGGCTATCCGTCCATACCCCGTCAGGGACTTCATCGGCGCCAATATGGACCCATGAGGCAGGAAAAAGCTCGGCGACTTCACTTAATACCGTATCTAAAAATCGATACGTGCCATCAAGGGCTGGCGATAATACGTTATCGGTGTAGTGTTGTACGCTGCGGTAAGTAGAGCGGTCGTCGGCATCGTGTAGCCAATCAGGCAGCGCTTTGATGGCTGCGCGACAGTGGCCGGGAATATCAATTTCTGGAATGACGGTAATACCTCGGGCCGCGGCGTATTCAATCACGTCACGCACCTCTTCTTGGCGATAATAGCCTTCGTGACGTTCTGCAATATGACTGAATTGCGGAGCAAGGCGGGTATTGGGGCCGCGTTGACTCCCATAGCGCGTCAATTCAGGCAGAGCTTTAATCTCCAGTCGCCAGCCTTCATCGTCGGTTAAATGCCAGTGAAAGGTATTGAACTTAAAATAGGCTAACTGGTTAATCAGTCGCTTTACCGTGTCCACCGAATGAAAATGGCGCGAGCAATCGAGCATCATCCCTCGATAAGCAAAGCGTGGGGCATCGCTGATTTTGATTGCCGGTATTCGAAGCTGTGTTTCATGCTCTTGGCAAAGTTGTAATAGCGATGCGCAGCCGTGAATAAACCCGCGCTCAGCACAGGCTTGGATGACCACGCCTTGGTCGGTGACGGTGAGTTGATAGGCCTCATCACGGTGTGCGATATCTCGAAGTGCCGAGTCGGGTAATGGGCGCAAAATGATCGCATGATCGCCGGTCACCGCATCTTGATGGCGTGGGTCGAGTGCAATATCGGCTTGCGGATACATGCGAACCCATTCGTTGCTTAGCCACTGTGCGGCGGGCAGGGCCTCTGGATCCACCGCGATTAATGGTGTTGTGGGTGAAAGCGTAAAGTACCCTGGCTGGTGGCACACTGATTTGGGCACCGGAATAATGGCGTGCTCGGCGGGATGAACATCTGGAATCGTTGAGCGTGTGGTGTGGGTGTGCGCCAAGTTAATAGGAGTGAGCATCACTGAATATTGCTCGCCATTGGCATAGAGCAGTGCATCTTTAAAGCCGGCACAAAGGAACCGCAATGGCGGCGTGTGGGCATCAAACTCGATGTATAAGCTTTGATTGGCATCGAGAGTTTGATGCGCCGGTGTAATGACGCAATAACTACCGATTTGCTCAATACTGCCTTGTGACAGGGTATTGGGGTTGATGAAGCGATCAAACAGTACCGCAATGGACAGCGCTTCCAACGAACGGTCGGTGAGATTATGCAAGGTTAACCCCATTCGGCTGCGCGGTGGGGTGTCATTGGGGTACTCGTTGATCACACTAAGATCGAGCCGGTAAGTCATCACGCGTTCTCCTTGTTCGAGTGGCCGTTGCCAACCAGTGTTTGCGCACTGATGGCGAGCATAAACCAGCTTGCATGTGGTAACCACTGCTCGCCCCATCGCCAGTTTTGCGCCATATCATCGCAATATGGTGCGGGGTTGAAGGCAATCTGTGTTTCATCCTCCATCCCTGCGGTAATGCCATTGCAGATCCCCCCTTTGGCATTAAAAAATCCCAAGTGCGGTAGGTAATCTGGGTTGTTGTGACCATGTCCGTCGAGCATGCAGATATCAAATGGGTTTAAACCGAGGATCCAATTAAGCGCCCGTTGGCTAAAGGTGTGGAGGGCCGCATTTAGCGCATTGTCTTGAATATGGCGCGTGGCATGACATGCAAAGGTTGCCAGCGACCCCAAGCGTGCATTCTCGCCTTGCCACCAATAGCCGGTTTCATTGTGGTGAGGAATAAAGTGACGTACCTGTTTGACGCCTTCGACGGGTTTGACGTACTGACGTGGATACGCGAATGGATTATCGGCGGTTTGTGTTAGGTTGAGCTCAAACTGGCAGGCGCGTTCCAGTGCTGTTTGCGCGATAGCTTGATGGCTGGGGTCGGTTTCCACATCGAGGTAGCGAACTAATGCCAAGCCGGGTAGACCTGCATCGGCGGCATGGTAAAACGGGCGGCCGCCATCAGTATTTGCTGACCAATAATACTGACAGGTTTCATCACTGCACTGCCGTGCTATCAGCTTTGTCATCCAGCCTTGTGCCTCGTTCAAGAAGGGACAGTCACTGTTCGCACTAATGTGTCTGTCCTCAGAACCTAAAGGTGCCTGTCCCGCTAAATAAGCGTGACTGTCCCCGGTAGATTGCTCCTCGATAGACTGCCGAGTGGCGTGATGCAACTCACATGCGGCGAGAAGGGCGCAGGTTTCGTCAATAATGTTGGGCTCACCGTCATCAAGGTAATGATGGTTATGTTCAACCAAATGCCAGTAGCCGCGAATGGCGGCATCTAAATAGCGTGCTTGTTGGTCTGGATCCGCGCAAAGCGGGGCTCGGCTTGCGGCGGCAAGGGCTGCAATCGCCATGCCACCACCTTGACGAAAACCGGCCTGGTAAGCCTCACTCATTACTCCATCTTGCGTCTCATAAGCGCAAAGGGTGCGGCGCTCCGGATCTTTCGACCATTGATCAAACACCGTCATATAAAAAAAGCCACTAGTGTGTTGCATACGGAGAAGAAAATCAGCGCCGTGTTTCGCTTCATCGGCTAAGCGCGTGCGCATAAACGCGGGGAGCGTGTCCGAGCTAAATTGGCTGGTAAGATCGGCCAGTCCCCAAGCCAATAGCGGGATTTGTTGCGGATTAAAGTAATTGGCGTAGGAAAGGTGGCTCAGGTATTTGCTCACATCGCCAGAGGCATCGTACCAACCGCCGGATACATCCACGCGTTCATCAGAGCCGAATACCTTGGCGTGCTGATCCGCGTGTTCATAGATGCCGCTACACCGCTGCGATTTAAAATAATGCAGCAGATCGGAAAACGTGGTGTGAAACAGGCAATCGTCAATGATCTCAAACGGATGCGAATACACAGGTGTTTCTGCTAGTAATGCTAGTTGATAGCGTCCACGATGCGCAAAGGCAGAAAAATCGAGGGTATAAGCCGTGCCAGTCTGCCAGTTGCTTAACTGTGTGCCTTGGTGTAATTCAAACTGCGCGACCACGTTATCGAGTGGTGCTGTGTCTGTCCCACGAACAAAAGTGTCTGTCCCGTGAGTACCGTGAGTAAGAGTGTCTGTCCCCGTAAAATTTCCCGTAAAATTTTGCGCGCCTTCTGCGGCATCATTAAAGTGCCTGTCTCCAGACGAGGAGGCAGCTTTGTCCGCCGAGCTAAATGTGCCTGTCCCCTTAAGAGGAGGCAGGGAAATCAGTGCCACAGGTGTGCCGGTGAGGCGGTCGCTGTCACTGACGATCACCGCGTATTTGTCACCGTGTAACGAGTAGCCAATGTGATTGGTCAGCACTTGCATGATGGTATCCTTATTGGTCGCTATTGCTCGTACAAATAGCAGCGCACATAGTGGTTGTCGGCGAGCTTGGTCACGCGGGGCAACTGCTCAGTGCATTTGGCTGTCGCATGTGGGCAGCGGCCAGCAAAAGGGCAGCCGACAGAATCCGGCGTCCACAGAGGAATTTCACCCTTGTTGCCCTTTAGTTTTTCGTGAATAGACTTGCTCGGGTCGGGCACGGCTGAGACCAATAGCTGGGTGTAAGGATGCTGAGGGCGATGAATAATCTCTTCGGTGTCTCCCCATTCGACCATATGGCCGACGTACATCACTGCCAAGTCTTCAGCAATGTAACGTGCGGTGGCGATATCATGGGTGATGTAGAGCAGCGACATTTGCTTTTCCACTTTCATCTCTTCCATCAGGTTAAGTACACCGGCACGAATCGACACATCCAGCATCGAGGTCGGCTCATCGGCGAGTACCACTTCCGCGCCCACGGCGATGTTTCGCGCTAGGTTTATCCTCTGACGCTGGCCGCCCGACAGTTGGTGGGGAAATTTCTCCGCCGTTTCTTTGGCAGGGGTCAGCCCCACTTGCTCGAGCAGCTCGAACACCCGCTCTTTCAGTTGTGCTTTGTCGCGCTTGTCGACTTTTTTGTGGATCAATAATGGGCGCGCAATATGGTGAAACACATTGTGCGTGGGGTTGAGCGAGCCAAAAGGGTCTTGCCAGACCATTTGCATGCCTTCGCGATAGCGCATCAGCTCATCACGTTTTTTAATGGTGGTGATATCGCGGCCGCGATATTCAATGCAGCCATCGGTCGGGGCATACATTTTGGCAATCATTTTCGCGGTGGTTGATTTGCCCGAGCCCGATTCCCCCACCACGGCAAGTCCACGGCCTTTGTACATTTTGAACGAGACATCATTGATCGCTCGCATCATGGGTTGTTTAAGGGCATGACTGTTAATGGGAAAATCTTTCACTACGTTTTTCCCTTCAACCAGCAGTTCTCCAAAACCTGTACTCATCACTGACTTCCTCACATTGGCGCGTTATTAGAGTTTTTGTTGGGCGATGGGCTCGCCGTATAGATGGCAGTTGGAATACCGTCCCGGTTCGATTTGGCGCAGCGCCGTTTGGGTGGTGCGACATCGCTCATGCACCTGAGCACAGCGCGCTTGAAAGCGGCAGCCGGTCGGGATTTCGAGCAAATTGAGCGGGTTGCCTGGGATCCCCGTGAGCTGGCGTTTAGGTCCGGTGAGTGAGGGGAATGAGCTGCCCAGCCCTTCGGTGTAAGGGTGGTAGGGGTTGTTGAGCACCTGTTTGGACGGTGCGACTTCAATCAGCTCACCGGAATACATGATCCCAATCCGGTCGGAGAACTCCACCATGAGCGATAAGTCATGGGTGATAAACAGAATCGAAAAGCCAAACTCTTCTTTTAACGCGTAGATTTTTTGCAAGATCTCGCGCTGCACTACCACATCTAATGCCGTAGTGGGCTCATCCATGATGATCATTTTCGGGTTTAAGGCCAGCGCAATCGCAATCACTAGACGTTGACGCATCCCGCCCGAAAACTGGTGCGGATAATCGGTCAGGCGGCTAGGGTGAATATCGACAATTTCTAGCAAGCCTTGAGCCCGTTTGACCGCTTGTTTGCGGGTCAGGTTGGTGTGGCGCATCAACACATCGCAAAACTGTTCTTCGAGCGTCAGCACTGGATTAAGGGCATTCATGGCGCTTTGAAACACCATCGACATCTCCCGCCAGCGAAAGTCGCGCATCCGAGCGTCGCTGTAATCGAGGATATTCTCGCCGTTAAAGATGACTTCGCCGCCGGTGATAAAGGCGGGTGGCTTATGCAGACGCATTAGAGAAAAGGCAACGGTGGATTTACCGCATCCCGATTCGCCAGCCAGCCCAAATACTTCACCGGGAGCAATGTCAAAACTAACGTGATCGCAGGCTCGGACATCACCGGCATCGGTAATGTAGTCCACGCACAGGTCACGGATTGAGATAAGTGGGGTGCGACTCATGATTTATCTCCACTGATCAGCATGTGTTCGGCAACGGGATTCTCGTCGCGGGCTTTCTTTTCTTGTTGGCTGAGTTTTTTCCAGCGCTTCATCCCTTTTTGCGCACGTAATTGCGGGTTGGCAATTTCATCCACGGCGAAGTTGAGTAACGCAAGCCCCGTAACCAGTAAAGTCAGCGCAATACAAGGTGCGAGCAGCTCCCACCACGCGCCAATTAACATGGATGAAGAGGTTTGCACGTTGTAGAGCATGATCCCCCAGCTGATGGTGTTAGGATCGCCAAGGCCTAGAAAGGAGATAATGGATTCCATGGCAATGGCATACATTACCGAGCCAATAAAGCTGGCGCCGACAATCGGCACCAAGTTAGGCAAAATTTCGACAAAAGTGATACGAAAGCGCGACTCACCCAGCACTTCGGCGGCTTTCACGAACTCTTTTTCGCGCAGGGCAAGGGTTTGCGACCGAACCACCCGTGCGCCCCACGCCCACGAGGTGCAGCCAATAATGATGGCAATCGTCAGCGGTCCGGCTTCGCCGATAAACGCGGCGAGCACGAACAAGAGTGGGTATTGCGGGATCACCAACATAATGTTCATCGCGGCGGTGAGCACATCGTCAACCCAACCGCCTAAATAGCCGGCGGTAATACCAATTAAGGTGGCGAGCACACACACGGTGATACCTGCCCCAAAACCCACCGCTAACGAAACACGGGCGCCATGTACTAACTGCGACCAGACATCACGACCCATACGGGTGGTACCAAGGACATGGTCGGCCTTTTTCGACATCAGCAGGGTGCGACGATCATCCGCTAAGTGCGTGGCGACCCAGCCATCTGGGTTGGCTTGCGCCGCTTTGACGATAAAGCTGGGGTATTCATGCGGATTGCCGGTGCGTTTATCTGGCGCGTGCTGGGTTAATAAAGGCGCGAAGACCGCCATCAATATAAATAAACCAACAATGATGGAGCCTGCGCGAGCAATCTTATTGCGAACGATAAGGGTGAGGAGATCTTTCATGTTATTTGCCTCCTTTGCGCAGGCGTGGGTCAAGGACCACGTACAGCATGTCAGCAATTAAGTTAAACGAGAGCATAAACAAGGTCATAATCAGCAGCTGGCCTTGTAGGACTTGGTAGTCACGCGCGTTGATCGCATTCAAAAGCACCGAGCCAAGACCGGGGTAGTTAAAAATGATCTCCACAATCAGTTGGCCCCCGATGGCAATACCCAGCGACATCGATAGCGCGGTGACACTGGGCAAGAGCGCGTTTCGGGCGGCGTAGTTAAACACCACGCGGTTTTCGCTTAACCCTTTGCCGCGGGCCATGGTGATGTAGTCTTCCGCAAGCAGGTTAATCATGTTGTTACGCATGTTGACCAAAAAGCCGCCGACTTGAATGATGGAGGCACAAAACAGCGGGAGTACGGCGTGATAGGCCACATCTTTAATAAAGGCCCAGCTGGTCCAGTAAGGGGTGACGCCTGGCGTGTAGGCGTATCCGGTAGGAAACCATTTCAGGCCAATGGCGAAAATAAACAGCGCCAACATGGCGATAACCACTTGAGGTACTGCTTGGATGATTAGCATTCCTGGGGTGATCACAGCATCGTATTTTCCGCCGCGCTTCCAAGCGGCAAAAATCCCCAAAATCGAGCCCAGCGAGAAGGACAGCAGCACTGCACTGCCGGCAAGAAACAGCGACCAGCCAAAGGCTTTGCCGAGGAGCTCGTTTACCGACAACGGATAAAATTGGATGGAGGTGCCTAAATCCCAGCTCAACACGTTTTTCATGTGGGTGAAATACTGCATATAGAGGGGGCCATCGACAAAGCCCAGAAGTTGTTTCATTGCCTCAATTCGCTCTGGAGTGACTTGCACCGAGGCGTTGGCAAACATCATGGTGACAGGATCACCGGGCATGGCACGAGGAATAATAAAATTGAGTGTTGCTGCCACTAAAAGGGCAATCATGTAAAAAGTTAGCCGTCGGAAAAAATAACCCATAACCCACACCTTACACAGCGAAGTGGTGATGTTCGTGGCGTGAACACCGTGGAAAAGCGGGCGCGCAAGGCGCCCGATAGTGGTTACTGAACGGGCTTAAGGTCCAGCACATGAAGAAGACGCTCAGGAATGCCGGCCCAGATAGAGGGGCGACCTTTCGGGTTGTCTTCGCTCCACCAACCGGTGAAGCGGGTTGTGTTGTATTGATACATTTGAGCGCCAGAAAGCACCGGAATAGTGACCTGATCCTTGGCGATAATCGCTTGGATTTGGTGGGCAATTTCCAGTTGCTCAGCTTTATCCGCGGTTTTGTAGAAGCTGTCTAACAGCTTGTCGAGCTCAGCATTTTGGTAATAATGCATCGCGAACCGTGGCATGCCGTCCCCTTTCTGTAAATTGGAGTTATATGCGCTATTCCAATAGGTATAAGGGTCCGCACCGTGGAAGTAATTGGTGTAGGCGACGTCGTAGTCGGCTTCGAGCATCGCTTGGTTATACACCGAGAAATCAGGTGTACGCGCTTTGGCTTTGATACCGGCCTCGGCAAGTTGCTCAACCGCAAGCTGAACGGTGTTGTTGAAGTCGGTCCAGCCATTGGGGGATTGGATCTCGAGCTCAAACGACTTACCTGACGGCGTTTCCACAAAGCCATCGCCGTCTTGATCTTTAAAGCCGGCTTTAGCGAGCAGTGCTTTGGCGCCGTCTAGATCGTACGTATTGTATTGACGATATTTTTCATGCACCGCTTCGTCGGACCAAGACTCAAAGGCATAACCTAAGCCAGACGCGAAGTCGTTTACCGTACCACCGCCATAAAACGCGATATCAATGATGGTTTGACGGTCAAGCGCCATCGAAAATGCGCGACGGAAGTCGACATTGGTTAGCGCTTCACGCTTGGCCGGATCAGGGTCATTAAAATTGACCATAAAGGCTTGGGTGCCAGCAGCAGGGTACCAATAGTGATGATTAGGATTGGCCGCGGCATAAGTGCGGTCAATGTCAGGAATGAACGAGGATGTCCAGTCCATTTCGCCATTGATCACTTTACTTAAAAACTGATCGTTATTGGCAATTTGTGGTACGCGCAGACAGTCAACATCGAGGTTGTCGTTATCCCAATAATGCGGGTTACGACATTGAATATAGAGCTGTGACGTGAAGGTATCGATGGTGGTGAAGGGGCCAGAGCCTACTGGGTTTTCATTGGTGTAAGACGCGGGCTCTTCAACATTTTTCCAGACGTGTTCAGGCACCACAGGTACTTTCGCAATTTCGTAGGGGACATTCGAGTTTGCCTCAGTGAGTTCAAAGCGGACGGTGTAGTCGTCTAGCTTCTTCACATCATCAACCCATTGGTTAATCCCAGATTGATCCAACTCAGGGTGGTTTTTGACCAAATCAAACGAATACACCACATCATCGGCGGTATAGGCCTCACCGTCTGACCATTTCACCCCTTCACGAAGGGTGAAGGTGACACTTTTCAGGTCATCCGCCATTTCATAGCCGCTCGCGAGACGAAAGACAGGTTGGTTGCCTTTCATTTCGTTAAACACCACTAAAGGCTCATAGATAAAGTCAGTGGTGGTGTGCAGATAGGTAGCGCCGAGGAAAGGGTTAAAGTTACGGACAAAAGTATTGAATTCTTTCGGGTGGATAGTGAGCTCACTGCGCTCGGCGGCACTAACGCCAGCACTTGCGCTCAGCGCACCGATGATTGCAGAGGCAAGTAGGGTCTTGCTGGCAACTCTAATGTTACTCGAAAACATAGCCATTCCTTACTGTTGCTTTCAGTTCACGTGATGGATAGTGAGCTCGTTGCTTACAACCTTCGCGAGCTCAAGCTTACTGTGTTGCCGACCCTGACGTTGTGATTATGGATGGGATGCCCCAAGCGATACTTGTTGCTCCAGGCCAGCAAACATCTTCACTAAGCCCAAGTTAAGTGAAGGCTGCAACGTGAATAATCGTTAAAACCGTAAAAAGACTCAGCGTTGACGTTATTTTCGTTAAAAAAAACAGCTAAAAAGGTTGTCCGCTTCAGGATGCAATTACGATTCTCTCCTGATAACGACCCTGGATGGGATTATAATAATATAAAAATCATAAGGTTATGTTTAATTATCTTTTGGGCGATGCATGTCACACACCAAAACACGCTTATTTTTTAAAGAGAAAAATCAGTATCTATTTTGTTGTGACAAGTCGCGCATTTCTGAGTTATATCCGACATAAAAGGGGATTTTTGCTAAGAAGCATTGCGATTGAAATGAGGTTGGTTCGCAAAGATTATTAATGAGCGATTTTAGCTCGTCAGTCAGAGGACAGGCACGTTAAGAGAACCCAAGAAATACGACTGTCCTCATAAGAGACAGTGTCTGTTCCCGCGAACTATTCATAGGACAGTCACCGAGGTTTGCTCACTTACTTCGATGCGCCTGTCCTGATAGGGCGCTAAAAGGGAGTGCTATCAGTGTCTGTCCCTATAAGAGCTGATAGTGTGTCGGACAGAGCGAGGGGCCTGCGGATAACATGTAGGTGCCTGTCCTTACAAGAAATGAGAGCGCAAGAAGTACGACTGTCCTCATAAGAGACACGACTGTCCTCATAAGAGACAGTGCCTGTCCCCGTAAGAGGGTGCCTTAAGAGGGTGCTTGTCAGGGTAAAAGTGCCTGTCCCCAGAAGAAGGGATGCTTAAGAGGGTGGAGAAACGATAGCGGGAACGCAGCAGTGCCTGTCCCGATAGGAGAGGCACTGGGAGAGGGAGCGATTTGGCTGTGTTAGTCTTCTAGCAGTAGCTGGCGAAGTTGTTGGTAATAGGACTCCAGCTGAGTACGGGTCGTACTACGTTTGTCACAATGATCGAGGATAAAGCGAATGGAGCTCAGCACTGTGCGCCATCGCGGGGTTTTTGGCAGGGTTTCGATGAGCAGGTACTTATCCAATGTGCGGGTTTGTAAGCTACTACGGTCAAGGTAGACGCGCCAAAGACCACTTTGCTCGGCAAAATCGAATTTGCTTTTGCCTGTGGCTTCTTCCCAGTAATGCAAGCTGGCTACCATGGCATCAACAATTAGCTGTCTGCGTGCGTTGGCTTTATCTTGTTGTTGGTGTTGCGCTTTTTCAGCGATAGCTTCAAATTCGCCCCCCATGGCTTTTAGCGTTTCAAGTTGGCGCGAGTCTCCGCCTAATGCGTAGCCAGATAAGGCTTCGATGGCGCTTTCTAGGCTCTGTATACGAGACTGAGACACGGGAGCGTCTGTGTTGATGACATACAGGCTGTCAATGTCAGACTCTGCGGGAAAACGCAGCACCATACCGTCGACGTCTCGGGGACGTCCTTCAATATAAATGGTCAGTGGGCCTTGATAGCGCTCCATCTGATTGGCTTGCTCGGGCGCTTTCACTAAGGCTTGGCCATGCATCCGTTTTACCTCGTCTTGCTCACGCTCAAACAAGGAGGCTGCCGCTTGGTTAACAAAGCGAACCTGGCCATCTTTTCGCATACCTAACATAGCTTCAGGAGCGAGAGAGAGCTGTGAAATCAACCAAGACTGGGTTTCGAGTAGACTGGCCTGTTGCCGAGCACTTTGTTCAAGCGCCTGCTCGAGGCGTTGATTTTCTTGGCGGCGCTGTTCCGCTTGGCTAGCGGCAAGATGTGTTGCTATCCGTGCGGCGAGCTCTCTTTTATCAAAGGGCTTACAGAGATAATCATTCGCGCCGACCTCAAAGCCATAGATGCGATCATCAGGCTGATTTAAGGCGGTTAGCATGATAATCGGAAGTGCAGCATGGTCATAGCGTGCACGCAGCTGCTCACAGACCTCGAATCCACTCATTCCGGGCATTAGCACATCGAGTAAGATGAGATCTGGCTTTGTGGTGGCGATATGATCAATCGCTGTACGTCCATCACTGGCTGTACTGACCTGATAGCCTTCAATATTAAGAAAACTGGTCAGTACTTGTTGGTTGGTTGGCTCATCATCGACCACTAAAATATGTAAGCCATTGTGATTATGCTGGCTTTGCGAAACAACGTCCGAAGAGGAGTGAGCGAGGGTCTCTCGCGTGTCATCTTGATGAATGTGTTGGGTAGAGACGGCGGAAAGCTCGGTGGTCAACACCGGAGGCTCATTGACGCTCGGAAGGGTGAAGCTAAAGGTGGTCCCCACTTGCGGCTGACTACTGACGTACAGCTGGCCGCCCATCAGCTCAACAAGTTGACGACTGATGGATAGACCGAGGCCTGCGCCGTGTTGATAATGATAGTGGCTACTCACTGCTTGTGCGAGCGGTTCAAAAACGGTGCTTAGCTGTTCCGCGGGGATCCCTTTACCCGTATCAACCACTTGGATACGAACGCGATCGTCCAAGGTGTCGGCGCTAATAACAATCTTACCCGCATCGGTGAACTTAATCGCATTTCCCAGTAAATTGTACATAACTTGCTCAAGCCGTTGGGGATCCGCGTGTACCCAGATTGGCGTGTCGCTGAGCTGATTAATGATGTCTAGCGGCTTCTCTTTTTTCAGGTGCTTGGCGAGTGACAGCACAAGCTGTGTGATGGCGTTGAGATTGACAGGACCTTGCTCCAAATCCAATTGCCCATAGCGCATTTTATGGTAGTCCAAGAGATCATCAACCAACTTGGCCAAGCGCTGGCCGCTGTTGACGATAATCGACAGTTGGTACTGATGATCGCGACTAATCGGACCGTTCGCACCGTCAATCAGTGCTTCGGCAATCCCTATCATGCCGTGTAAGGGGGTACGAAGTTCGTGAGAGGTGGTGGCCAGGAATTCATCTTTCAGCTTGTTGGCGACATGCAGCTCTTCATTCTGAGCACGTATGGTGGTGATGTTAGCTTCTAAGGCCTGGTTTTGTTGGCGTATTAAGGCCAGTTTTTCGCGAATGGCATGGCGCATGCGGGCAAAGCTCACCGCCAAACGCCCGATTTCATCACGACGACGCGTGTGGTGGATTTTGGTATCAAGGTCACCTGCACTGACTTTTTCTGCCGCCCATGTAAGCTGAAGCAGTGGGCGAGTAATAAAGTTGGACATATAGTGCGAGGCAATGACCACCGCGAGAATCGCAAGTAACATGGCAACGATAAAAAGCTGTTGCAGCTGGTGGATTCGAGCGTAGGCCACTTGCGTAGGGACTTCAGCCACTAGCCCCCATTTTAGACCGTTGGCGTGAATGGGGGTGTAGGCAGCGAGCACGGTTTGGCCTGATTGGGTTTGATAGCGGGTGACGCCCGTTTCTCCGGCTAATGCTTTTTCTATGGCAGGCGTGTTATTGACAAGCTGACTGTTGCTGGTTGAATGCGCTCGAGTCTTGCCGTCATCGCCGACGAGGTGTGTTTCAATCGCATTGGTTTCTCTGGGGGCCATTAGCCTGGTAAGGGCATGATTAGGAAGCCGGAAGATCGCGTAGCTATGCAGGTACCCTTGCTGAATAATGGGGGCGCCAAGCCATGCAACGGGTGCGTCGGTATCTTCAGCAGAAAAGTCCGAGATAATCACCTTAGGCGTCGGATCTAACTTCCCTTTTGTTTGTTGCGTTTGCTGTTTTAGGGCCGCGAAAGTGTGTCCCAGTCGTGCATTGCGATGCGGGCCTGAGAGTAGGTTAGTGCCAAAATTGTCCAGCTTTTTCACCGAATAGGTGACGTTGCCTTGCTTGTCGACCAAGAGGAGGTCGTCAAAATCTGCGCGAGCGAGCAAAGCTTGATAAGCGCGGTGGTAGCGTTTGTGTAGCAGCCGATAACGCTCGGTGGCGGAATAATTGGGATCGTCCTTGTGTACAGGCGTTTTGACCCTTTCACCGGACCCAAGGTAATAGCGACGTTGTGCGTAATCACGAGCGGCGTCGATGTTTGGTCGTAGTCGCTGAAAAGCATTGACCAAACCATAAAAATGCCCACCACTGGCGTAGGCGAGCTCTGAAGCAACAAACCCAAGGACTTCCGCCTCTTTCGCCTCAAAGTAATCGTTGATTTGCTGCTGCTTACCGTCGCGAACCGATAAAAGGTGTGCCGTGCTTTGTTCTTGTAGATCTTGGCTATGGGCGTTAAGAAAAAACAAGGCGACCAAAATCAGAGGGAGGAGGCTCAATAGCAGGAAGGCCAGCATCAAGGTGTGATGGAGGCGTTTAAATGGGTAAGCAGTAAACAAGGTTTTCATAAGCAACAGCATCTTCCCTACAGCAACGTTCTAATGTCGTGGCCAGCGTCTACGCCTCTGATGAGCCTGTTTCTCGCGCGACGACACGACAATCATTGTCTGCCTTGACGTTACTGAGTTTTTTCGCTTTGACAAGGAAGTCGCGATGGAAGCGTGTGGATCGACGCACTTTTCCGTGTATCGCTGCAAGATTGCGTATGTTTTGCCCACGTTATTTCATGGAAAAACGGTCAAATAAAAAAGGCCTCGACAGATGCCGAGGCCTTTAGCATTCCGAAAGCAAACGGAATTAGTACTGAGGTTTGGTCGCCGGTGCGTAGGCAGACGCTCGTGCCTCGGCGCTACCTGCTGCTTTCGCTTCTGGGTTAGGCGCTTTAAAGGCAGCGATTGCCACAGGACTGTGATCAACCGTTTCGTTCGGTGCCGGAGCCTTCATCATTGGTGACGTAGCGCGGCGGTATTGAATCGTTGCCGTCGGGGCGTTGATTTCCGCTTCGCGCTCAATCACTTTCTCGGTCACCAAATCGACCTCTGAGTCTTGCTCAGGGGTTGTCGCTGGCGCGTCTGGCGTCGCGACCTTAGGCGCAGCGTCGATCACAGGTGTTGCTTGGTTTTGTGCCGGTTGCGGTGCAGGCTCAGGGGTGTTTATCGACGCCATCGGTTGGGTCGACACTGTGTCCGTCTCCTCCGATTTAGCTTGCATGATAATGACTTTACCCATGGCCATTTCTGGACGGGCAACACCACTGACAATGGCCTTATTGTTTTGGCGCTTGTCCTGGCGGCGGCGATCTTGCTTCACTTTCACCGGTTGCTCTGCCGACCACACCTTGCCCATCGCCATTTCGGGTGACGCCATACCGGTGGTGAGTGGCATTGGGCTTTTCACCATTGGGCGACGGCGACGACGCTGTCCACTGGCGCGAAGGTGGCGCGGTGAGCGACGGTTACGGCGCTTGTCCTGCTGACCTTCTTTCTTCGCGTTATCAGGCTGCTGCTTGGCCTGTTGTGCCACTTCCGCCCCGACCTGTTGCAAATCTTTGCTTTGATCAGATGTAGTGTCTGTGGTGGCTTGCGTCTCCGCATTGTCTTTGTTGATACGCACGCTGCGGTTCAGCTTACGACGCTGGCGACGTTGTTTAACCTGTTCGGTTTTCTCCGCCTTTTGGTCTTGCTGCTTGTTGCCTTTATCCGCATTGTCAGACTGTGGCTTGGTTACCTTGGCCTCATCTTGTTGCGTCGTAGGCTTTTTCGCTTTGTCGTTGCGGTTATCGTTACGGGTTTTCTTCCCTTTACGATTGTTATCGCGACGCTCTTCTTGCGGCTTATTCTGGCGGCGTTGTTTGTTGTTACGTCCACGTTCGCCGTTGTTGCTATCACTTTGCTCATCGCGGTTTTGTGGCTTATGGCCACGCGACTTATTGCGTTGGTTATGTGAGTCGTGTGATGGCTTCTGGTTTTGCTTCGTCTGAGCTGGCTCAGGTGCAGCGGCAGGCTGTGACGACGCGGTTGCTGTATCCTCTGCTGGCGCGGCAAACAGGCGAGAGAAAAACTTACCAACTGTCGCGAACAGGCCTGGCTTGGCTGTCTCGGCTTCAGTGGCAGACGTGGTGGTTTTGGTTGCGCTTGGTGCCGGCGAGCTTGGCGCTGCAAACCCTTGTAATACAGGTTCTTCACGTTTTTTCGCTGGACGCGCTTGTTGTGGCTCTTCGCGTGCTTCTACTTCTCTGAGCGCATCAATCTGGCTTGGCAGCTGATAAGACAGGTTCGCCATTTCTTCACCGCCGCGGACGCGAACCACATCAAAGTGTGGCGTCTGCATGTCGGCATTGGGTACCACGACCACTTTGACATTGTGGTATTTCTCAATGTGCTGGACCGAGCGACGTTTTTCGTTAAGTAGGTAAGAGGCGACGGGGACAGGGACGATACCCAGTACTTGCGCCGTGTTCTCTTTCATTGCCTCTTCTTCCATCAAACGAAGAATGGACAATGCTAGCGATTCGTTATCACGAATTACACCAGTGCCTTTACAGCGCGGGCAGATATGATGACTGGCTTCTGCCAGAGACGGGCTGAGGCGCTGACGTGACATTTCCAGCAAACCAAAGCGTGAAATGCGGCCAATTTGTACCCGTGCACGGTCCATGCGGACAGAGTCACGCAATTTGTTTTCCACCTCGCGCTGGTGGCGGACAGGGGTCATATCAATGAAGTCGATCACGACCAAGCCACCCAAGTCACGCAGACGCAATTGGCGTGCAATCTCTTCTGCCGCTTCGATGTTGGTTTGGCGTGCCGTCTCTTCAATATCACTGCCTTTGGTGGCTCGGGCAGAGTTAATATCGATTGAGGTTAGGGCTTCGGTAGGATCAATGACAATCGAACCACCTGAGGGTAAGCGCACTTCGCGTTGGAAGGCAGATTCGATCTGACTTTCAATCTGATAGTGGCTAAATAGCGGCACTTCGCCTTCATAAAACTTGATGCGGCTGACAAAGTCAGGACGAACCAGTTTGATGTGCTCTTGGGCGCGCTGGAAGACCTTCTCACTGTCGATCAAGATTTCACCGATATCACGGCGCAAATAGTCACGGATTGCACGGGCAATCACGTTACTTTCTTGATGGATCAGGAAAGGCGCAGGGTTGGCGCCAGCCGCTTCTTTCACCGCTTGCCAATGATTGAGCAGGACTTTCAAGTCCCATTCAAGCTCTTCGGCCGATTTACCCACACCTGCAGTGCGTACAATCAAGCCCATCCCTTGTGGCAGTTCGAGGCCAGACATGGCTTCTTTTAGCTGACTGCGTTCTTCCCCCTCGATGCGACGAGAAATCCCGCCAGCACGTGGGTTGTTTGGCATTAATACCAAATAGCTGCCCGCAAGCGAGACAAATGTAGTCAGTGCAGCCCCTTTGTTGCCGCGTTCTTCTTTGTCCACTTGGACAATCACTTCCTGGCCTTCTTTCACCACATCTTTGATGTTTGGACGGCCTTGATAGGTGTAACCGGAAGGGAAGTATTCGCGAGCAATTTCTTTTAGAGGGAGAAAACCGTGTCGTTCGGCGCCATAGTCAACAAATGCCGCTTCCAGGCTAGGTTCGATACGGGTAATGCGTCCTTTATAGATATTAGCTTTTTTCGATTCATGGCCAGGACTCTCGATATCGAGATCGTATAGCCGTTGACCGTCAACCAATGCGACGCGCAACTCTTCCTTCTGAGTTGCGTTAATCAACATTCTTTTCATCTGATTTTTCTCATTTATTTATCGTTGTTATTAGCGGTTGATGACGAGAGCAGTCGTCAATGCTGCCTGACCCCAAGTCTGATATGGTGCAGCCTCCCGGCTGGAGAAAATCAGGGGTGCGCTCGGGCAAGTTTTAATCGGCCAGCTGCAACGGTTTTTATGGCTCACCGGATTACGCAGTTGGCGTCCGCCGTTTTTACCGATGGCGGAGAGCTCTGACACTGACTAACAGTCTCGTGTCAACACACTAAACGGGTGCTTTTGGTTTACGTCTTACGCCAATTGCCGCGTAACGCCTTAAAAGCATTCGGAATTATGGTTCTTTTACGGATATAACCGTATACAGCTATCACTTGATTGACTCATCACAGACCAGGCCTTTTGTCGAAAAGTGCATGTTCTACTGATGAAATCGCTGTCACAGGCGATAAGCTGTGTTTCAGATAAGCGTTTGCTTTTCTGATTAACGCCGCAACTATAGCAGGGAGACTAAAGTCCAGCAATCGGCTTTATTCGCTTATGTTGTGTTGGTAGTAAAACCGCGCAGACGTGGTGTTTTTTTGCACGATAATGCCTTGTGCCGCTCGCGGTTACAGGGGGGAACACAACCCGCTGCTGTGCTAAGTGAGGGGTGACTTGCCGTAGCAGGTGCATGTCGCTGTGCTTAGCGGTAGAATGAAGGTTATGACAGAACAAAAAACTCAAGTGCGATTCATCGACATCGATGACGATATCGCCGGCCAACGAATTGACAATTTTCTGCGAAATCAGCTGAAAAACGTCCCAAAAAGTATGATTTATCGCGTACTTCGTAAAGGAGAAGTGCGAGTTAATAAAAAACGCATAAAACCAGAGTATAAGCTGCAAGCCGGAGATGTGGTGAGGGTGCCTCCCATCCGCCTTCCAGAGCGCGATGAGAAAGCCGCGCCCAGTACTAAATTAGACAAAGTGGCCGCGCTTGAGCATTGCATTCTTTATGAAGATGACCATCTGTTGGTGCTCAATAAACCTTCGGGGACAGCGGTGCACGGAGGAAGTGGGTTACAATTTGGGGCAATAGAAGCGATGCGCGCGCTTCGCCCTAAGGCACGTTTTTTGGAGCTCGTACACAGGATCGATCGAGATACGTCTGGGATTTTGCTGATTGCGAAGAAACGTTCCGCGTTGCGTCATTTGCAAGCGCAATTTCGCGAAAAAACAGTACGTAAAGACTATTACGCCTTGGTGATGGGCAAATGGCCCGCTAAACAGCGCAAAGTAACGGCACCTTTATTGAAAAATGAGGTGAACAGTATTGTCCGCGTTAACCCTAAAGGTAAGCCGTCAGAAACCCGTTTTAAAGTGCTTGAAAGCTTCGCTGAAGCAACCTTAGTGCAAGCAAGCCCTGTGACTGGGAGAACGCATCAAATTCGTGTGCACGCTCAGTATATGGGTCATCCGTTGGCGTGGGACGATCGTTATGGCGATCCACGTTTTGATGCGTATACCAAGTCGTTTGGGCTGGATCGTTTATTTTTACATGCGGCCACCATCCGCTTCCTACACCCAGGCAAGGATGAAAGCATGACGCTTAATGCGCCGATGGAGCCTAAGCTTGAGCGGGCGCTTGAGGGACTAAGGGCGAAAACAGCATCACTCAGAGGTTAAAGCAATGACAGTTGAATCACCGTTTACTTCCCCTTGGCAACCTGGCGTAAGCGAGATCAAGCGACCGTCGCATTCCGTGATTGCGCCATATTCACTGTTAATTTTTGACTGGGATGGCACTGTGATGGATTCGATTGGGCGCATTGTCTCAAGCCTGGACGCGGCGGCTCGGCTGACTGAGCAGTTGCCTATATTGCCACCAGAACGCTTGCAAACCATGATTGGCTTGAGCTTAGAAAAGGGCTATCAGCGGCTTTACCCTGACGCTGATCCGGCGTGGTATGCCGATTGGATTCAGCACTACCGTCAACAATTTGTCTACGATAATCCGACGCCTTGTCAGCTCTATCCTGGCGTAAAAAACACCCTTATCTCTTTGAGAGCGCAGGGTTTTACGCTCGCGGTGGCAACTGGGAAATCACGCGCTGGACTCGATCGGGCCATGGCGGAAACGGGAACTCACGATTTGTTTTCGGTGACCCGATGCGCCGATGAAACGGCCTCTAAGCCGGATCCTCAAATGTTGGATGAAGTGTTAGCGCAAACAGGTATTCCACGTGATAAAGCACTGATGATTGGTGATACCGGCCATGATATGCAATTGGCCATCAATGCGGATATGGCAAGGCTTGCCGTCACTTGGGGCGTAGAAGGCGCCGCCAGCCTCTCGACCTATGAGCCAGTTGCCGTACTAAACAGCCTAAACGAGCTGGTGAGCTAATTGGCCGCTTTGATTATCCTTAAGTGCGTGTTGATACGGTTGCAAATACGAGTGCGCTGACGATGAGTTAGCGCATTAAATAACTGAGATACCTTCCTTTTCTAACATTTCACGCAAGCGTATCAGTGGGAGGCCTACAAGGGTATTCGGATCACGCCCGTGCATAGCATTGAAAAGGGCAATACCCAAGCCTTCACATTTGAAGCTGCCGGCACAATCTAGCGGCAGTTCTTTGTCGATATAACGAACGATTTCTTGTTCGCTTAGCTCACGAAAATCGACATGAAAGGGCTCAACGTCCGATTGATGTTCTCCCGTATCACTATTAATCAACGCGATTCCTGTATAAAAGGTGACTTGCTTTCCGCTTGCCCGTTTTAGCTGCTCGATCGCTACCTCTCGCGCATGCGGCTTACCAAGTATCTCCTCGTCAATCACACAAACTTGGTCTGAACCGATAATGAGAGCATTATCGAATAGCGGCATCCCCGCCATGGCTTTTTCGAGTGCCAAGCGTTCAACCATGTCGGTGGCACGCTCGTTTTCATGCCGGCTTTCATCGATCGCCGGCGCGAATGCAGTAAACGGAAGCGCAAACTTTTTAAAGATGGCTTGACGATACGGTGAGCTTGAAGCCAGCACAATTTTGGGAGGTTGCGTCGTGTGCATGATCGTTCCTTATATTGCGCGCAGTTGAAGGTGACTAAACAATCTGCGTGGTCGATGATTGTTTATTTTCAACTCTCAGTCTAACCTGAAAAAATAGCGGGCGCGACTTTGAGTCGGGCAAAGCGGGAGAGGTATGCCTGGCTGGCTTGTTGACCGCGGTGAAAGGGTTGGTTTTCATCGTTGCCGGTCTGAGTAAACGAGGCGCCAGAGGCATCCCGATCACCAATGGCTTGTGCGCTTTTGTCTCTATCATCCTTTCGCGCCTGACACAGGTAACATTTTCTTTGACTCCAGCGCATTTGGAGGCTAATATTCGCGCCCTATGCAGAAGGTAAAGCTACCGCTGACGGTTGATCCGTTCCGTTGTGCACAAAAGCAACTTGACTATGATGGTATTGTAGACAAGCAGCGTTTAGTGCGTCTCGGTGAGGCAACCCAAAGCATCGATAGTGATGCGGAAGTGATGCTTTCGTTCGACATTGACGCCCAAGGGCTCAAAACTGTCACCGGTCGTGCGACCGTAACAGTGAGTCTTGAGTGTCAACGTTGTTGGGAACCATTTCCATATCGCTGTGAAACTGAATTCGTTTATAGCCCGGTTTTCAATGATGACCAGGTTGGCAATTTACCGGATGCTTATGAGCCGGCATTAGTCGACGAAAACGGTGAGATTGATCTGATTCAATTAGTCGAAGACGAGTTGATTGTGGCCTTGCCACAAGTCGCCATGCACGAAGACACCGACTGTAAGGTCAGTGCAGACAACATGGTGTATGGGGAAATCCCACTTGCTGATGAGCGTCCAAATCCGTTTGCCGTACTAAAAAACTTAAAGCAAAGTAACGAGGAGTAGGGTCAATGGCCGTACAAAAGAACCGTAAAACCCGTTCTAAGCGTGGTATGCGTCGTTCACACGATGCACTGGGTACTCAAGCTGTATCTGTAGACAAAACTAGCGGTGAAACTCACCTGCGTCATAACATGACGGCAGATGGTTTCTATCGCGGCCGCAAGGTTATCAACAAGTAAGGTTGACCCTTGACTAGGTTAACCATTGCACTCGATGCGATGGGCGGGGATTTCGGTCCCCAAGTCACAGTGCCTGCCTCCGTGCAGGCATTGTCGCGTTTTGCGGACCTAAATGTGATCCTGGTGGGCGATCAATCTCGCATCCAGGCGTCACTGAATCAACGCCATGCCCAGCATCATTCCCGACTATCTATCGTCCATGCCCCGGACGTTATTCCTAATGACATGCGACCGTCGACGGCGCTGCGTCGCAGCCATGGCACGTCTATGCGTGTCGCACTGGAAAAGGTGGCCAGTGGTGAAGCAGATGCGTGTGTGAGTGCGGGCAATACCGGCGCGCTTATGGCGCTATCCAAATACTTGCTCAAGCTCTTACCCGGCATCGACCGTCCCGCTCTAGTGACAGCCTTACCAGGTGCTAATTATCAACGTAAATGGTTGCTGGATTTAGGCGCCAATGTGGCCTGTGATGCCGATACCTTATTCCAATTTGCAGTGATGGGCGCGGTGTTGGCGGAGGCTGAATTGGGGTATACACCTCGAATCGGGCTGCTAAACATTGGTGAAGAAGCGATCAAAGGGAATGACTTGGTGCGCCGCTGTGCCGATCTCTTGCAGCAAAGTGAGGCAGTGCGGTATACCGGCTACGTTGAGGGCGATCAAATCTATACAGGCGAGACCGATGTGATTGTCTGTGATGGCTTTGTCGGCAACGTGGCGTTAAAAACCAGCGAAGGTGTCGCACGCTTGATCATCGACAAGGTGAAAGCCCATCTCCACCCGCATCCTATTAAGCGTTGGATCGCGAAATGGCTATTTTCTGATCTTTTAAATCAACTCCAACAGCTGAAACCCGACCAGTACAACGGCGCAAGTTTGCTAGGATTGCGCGGCATCGTTGTAAAAAGTCACGGACGCGCTGATATCGCCGCTTACGAAAACGCTATTTTTGAAGCGGTGCACGAGGTCGAACGGCAAATCCCAACTAAGATAAGTGACCGTTTAGAGGCAGTTCTTCTCGAGAGGCATTAGTAGTCTTCATGTATAGTAAGATTTTGGGCACAGGCAGCTATTTGCCTGAACAGGTTCGCACCAATGCTGACCTTGAACAGATGGTAGACACCAGTGATGAATGGATTGTGACCCGTACGGGGATCAAAGAGCGTCGCATTGCTGCACCCACAGATACCGTTGCCTCGATGGCTTATCAGGCCGCCGTGCAGGCGATAGAGATGTCTGCCATTGATAAACATGACATTGACCTGATTATTGTGGCGACCACCAGTGGTGAGCGTGCCTTTCCCGCTGCCGCTTGTGATGTGCAAGCGATGTTGGGGATTAAAGGCTGTCCCGCTTTTGATATTGCGGCGGCATGCTCTGGGTTTGTGTATGCGTTAAGTGTCGCGGATCAATATGTTAAAAACGGGTTAGCCAAAAATGCACTGGTTGTGGGCGCTGATCGCCTTTCACATACCTGTGATCCCGATGATCGCTCCACCATCATTTTGTTTGGTGATGGTGCAGGCGCCGTCGTGCTTTCCGCCGATGAAAATGATGGTATTTTGTCCACCCACTTAAAAGCCGACGGTAAATTTGGTGAGCTCTTGAAACTTAAGTATCCAGAGCGTGGTCAATCGTTAGAGGCCGGTGAAGCTTGGCTTTATATGGCGGGGAATGAAGTCTTTAAAGTGGCGGTGACACAACTGGCCAATATTGTGACAGAAACGCTTCAGGCCAACCAAATTGAAAAGACAGACATTGACTGGTTGGTGCCGCATCAGGCCAATTACCGCATTATTAAAGCGACAGCGAAAAAACTGTCGATGTCGATGGATCAAGTGGTATTGACGCTTGACCGTCATGGCAATACGTCGGCAGCGTCAGTACCGACCGCACTGGATGAGGCGGTACGTGATGGGCGTATTCAACGCGGACACACCGTGTTACTCGAAGCCTTTGGTGGTGGTTTTGCGTGGGGATCCGCGCTCGTAAGATTCTAAAATTAATAGGAAAACAGCTATGTCTTCAACAGCTAGTTCTTCAACAGCGACGTCTTCAACTGCGATTGTTTTTCCCGGTCAAGGCTCCCAAACCGTGGGTATGCTCGGGGAGATCGCCGAACAATATGGTGTTGTCCAGCAGACGTTTGCAGAAGCCTCAGAAGTGCTTGGCTATGACCTTTGGGCATTGGTCCAGCAAGGGCCAGAAGCGGATTTAAATGAAACGCACCGCACACAGCCAGCTTTGTTGACGGCGTCTGTGGCTATTTGGCGCGTCTGGCAATCACAAGGTGGTGCCGCGCCCGCGATGCTTGCTGGCCATAGTTTGGGTGAATATTCTGCTTTGGTTTGTGCGGGTGTATTGGATTTTAAAGAAGCCGTTAAGCTTGTCGAGCTGCGCGGTCAATTGATGCAAGAGGCGGTCCCAGCCGGTGTGGGAGCGATGTCGGCAATTATTGGCTTGGATAACGATGCGATTGCGGCAGCCTGTGAGCAAGCGGCGCAAGGCCAGGTGGTCTCACCGGTTAACTTCAACTCGCCAGGCCAAGTGGTCATTGCGGGTAATAAAGAAGCGGTGGAGCGCGCCAATGCGTTGTGTAAAGACGCGGGTGCAAAACGTGCATTACCGCTGCCAGTGTCGGTGCCTTCTCACTGTGCGCTGATGAAACCGGCAGCAGAAAAACTGGCGCAAGCACTGGAATCTGTCACGTTTAATGCGCCACATATTCCTGTGGTCAACAACGCTGATGTGGAAACGCCGATAGAGCCGGCTGCAATTAAAGAAGCCTTAGTGCGTCAATTACATAGCCCGGTGCGCTGGACCGAAACGGTTGAGCATATGGCGGCTGAAGGGGTGGAACAGCTGTTGGAATTTGGCCCAGGTAAAGTACTGACTGGCTTGACCAAACGCATCAACAAGGCGTTGAGCAGCGCGGCCGTCAATGATAGCGCCAGCCTCGCCACTGCGAAGGCATAAACCGTATTACGAAGACACTTTGTGACTGCCGGTGCATGCCGGCAGAATCAACTAAAAGGGTAACCGAATGAAACTAGACGGAAAAGTAGCGCTGGTGACAGGCGCAAGCCGTGGGATCGGCCGAGCAACGGCAGAGCTTTTAGCGGAGCGTGGTGCCACCGTGATTGGTACGGCGACCAGCGAAAAAGGCGCCGCTGCAATTAGCGATTATCTCGGTGAAAACGGTAGAGGCCTGGCACTCAATGTGACCTCGCCAGAGTCGGTCGCAGAGGTGCTTGATACGATCAAAAAAGAATTTGGCGACGTTGATATTCTGGTTAACAACGCGGGTATCACTCGTGATAACCTATTGATGCGGATGAAAGACGATGAGTGGCAGGACATTATGGACACCAACTTAACGTCAATCTTCCGTTTATCAAAGGCAGTATTGCGTGCGATGATGAAAAAACGCTGTGGCCGAATCATTAATATTGGTTCTGTGGTCGGTGTGATGGGTAATGCGGGACAGGCAAATTATGCGGCAGCAAAAGCCGGCGTGATTGGCTTTACCAAATCCATGGCACGTGAGGTGGCTGCGCGTGGCATCACAGTGAATACAGTCGCGCCTGGTTTTATCGAAACCGATATGACCAAGGCGCTAAATGATGAACAGCGCGCTGCGACGCTGGCACAAGTGCCAGCAGGGCGTTTGGGTGATCCAAAAGAGATTGCTGCAACGGTGGCGTTTTTAGCCTCTGATGATGCTGCTTATATGACGGGCGAGACCTTGCACGTCAATGGCGGTATGTACATGATTTGATCGAGACCGTTGCAATCTCGAATGACACACGTCAAACTCCGATTGATTTGTCCCCAAATCGTGGTTTGACCAGCCGTGGAGGTCTTGCAACTTCCACATTAATGAATAAACTACAGCACATATCGCATCTGCGAATCTTGTAAGGACTAGTATTAATATGAGCAACATCGAAGAACGCGTAAAGAAAATCATCGTTGAGCAACTAGGTGTCGACGAAGCAGAAGTGAAAAACGAAGCTTCATTCGTAGACGACTTGGGCGCGGACTCTCTGGATACCGTTGAGCTGGTAATGGCTCTTGAAGAGGAATTCGATACAGAGATTCCAGATGAAGAAGCAGAGAAGATTACTACTGTACAGGCAGCTATCGACTACGTTGTCGGCGCTTCAGCGTAATCTCAGAATCCTACCAGGCGGTCTCCTCGACCGCCTGTGTTCTTTTTAAGCTATTCTAATTTCCAAACTTATATTCTCCGGAGAATATCATCGTGTCTAAGCGTCGTGTTGTTGTGACTGGCATGGGTATGTTGTCACCCGTGGGTAACTCAGTTGAGTCTTCATGGAAAGCTCTGCTAGCCGGGCAAAGCGGTATCTCAGCGATTGAGCATTTTGATGCCACTAACTTTGCTACTCAATTTGCGGGCATGGTTAAGGACTTCAATTGTGAAGACTACATGTCGAAAAAAGATGCACGAAAAATGGACTTGTTCATTCAATATGGCATTGCTGCCAGTGTGCAAGCCATTAAAGACTCCGGACTGCAAGTTGATGACAACAATGCACACCGTATTGGTGTCGCGATAGGTTCAGGCATTGGTGGTCTTGGTTTGATAGAACAAAACCATCGTGCGTATATGGAGAAGGGTCCACGTAAAATCAGCCCCTTCTTTGTCCCATCAACCATCGTTAATATGATTGCAGGGCACGTGTCGATTAATTACGGCATGCGTGGCCCAAACATCTCGATTTCCACCGCATGCACCACAGGCCTGCATAATATTGGTCATGCCGCCCGTATGATTGCATACGGTGATGCAGACGCTATGGTGGCCGGCGGCGCAGAGAAAGCCTCTACCGAGCTTGGTATTGGCGGTTTTGCCGCCGCCAAAGCATTATCAACACGTAACGATGATCCACAGTCGGCCTCTCGCCCATGGGACAAAGATCGTGATGGTTTTGTGCTGGGTGATGGTGCTGGCGTCATGGTGCTTGAAGAATATGAACACGCGAAAGCACGTGGCGCGACCATTTACTGTGAATTAGCCGGTTTTGGCATGAGCGGGGATGCTTACCATATGACGTCACCCAGTGAAGATGGCTCAGGGGCGGCACTGGCGATGGAAGCAGCGATTCGTGATGCGGGGATTAACCCAGCACAAATCGGTTACGTTAACGCGCACGGTACCTCGACACCGGCAGGCGATGTGGCGGAAAGTAAAGCGATCCGTCGTGCAATGGGCGAGGCGGCGGACAGTGTATTGGTCTCTTCAACCAAGTCGATGACCGGTCATTTGCTCGGTGCGGCAGGCTCTGCTGAGTCAATTATCACTGCCATGTCGCTGATTGATCAAGCCGTACCACCAACGATCAACCTTGATAATGTCGATGAGGGTTGCGATTTAGATTACGTACCGCACGAAGCGCGTGACGTAAAAATGGAGTACGCCTTGTGTAACTCCTTTGGTTTTGGTGGCACCAACGGCTCTTTGATCTTCAAAAAGCTGTAATACGCATAGGCGTTTATACAGCCTAAAAAGAGTCTGCTATAGTAACGGCCCGACGATTCGGGCCGTTTTTTATTGTCGGTAAGGTTTTTATTGTCGGTAAGAATAGTTGACTGTCGAGGTTGATAGATGATCTGGGTAAACGGACATCCTTGTCGCGAATTAGCGGTCGCTGACCGAGGGCTCCAATTTGGTGATGGTTGCTTTACCACTGGCCATGTGTATCAGGGGCTATTACTTGATCGCGATGCACATATACTGCGTTTACAAAGCACTTGTGAGCGATTAGCCATTCGCGAGGTTGATTGGTCGGCACTCGCGATAACGCTCGATCAAGCGTGTCAGTATTCGCAGGATGAACAGGTGTTGAAGGTGATTATCACCCGAGGCCAGGGGGGACGCGGTTACAGTCCCAAAGGCTGCTCGTCGCCAACCGTCATTGTTAGCCTACATCCGTTTCCTCGCCATTATCATCATTGGCAACAGCATGGGGTGGCGTTGGCGACGACGCAGATGCAACTTGGCGCGTCACCATTTGCGGGGCTTAAACATCTCAATCGGTTAGAGCAGGTGCGTCTAAAGCTGGCACTGGAAGACGTGGAGGCCGATGATTTCGTGGTCGCGGACATGTTTGGCAACCTGGTTGAGACCACGGCGTCCAATCTTTTCTGGTGCCAAGACCATGTCATTTATACACCTGATTTGGCATATGCCGGTGTGGCGGGACTGATGCGAGAAAAAGTGATGGCCGTGATTGAAGGTTTCACGGACTACCAATGTAAAACGGTCGCGGTCGATGAGACGGCGCTGTGGTGTGCCGATGAAGTGTTTATTTGCAATACCTTGATGAAGGTGGTGCCAGTGACATCCATCAATGAAACAAGTTATAAAACGCATACGCTGACAAGGCGATTACAACAGAGGTTAAACGCGTGCTAAAAAAGCGATTTTTGGGGCTGGTGAGCGTATTGATGGCGATAGTCTTGGCCTCAGTCGCTGGGGTGCTGTGGCAAACGAAGGCGTTTATTTCCACGCCGTTATCCTTGCAGACGCCTCAGCTATTCACTGTCCCTAGCGGTGCACATTACCATAAGGTCATTGCAAAATTTGAAAACAACGGTTGGATGGCATCAAGCATCTGGTCGAAGTTTGCGCCACGGATTTATCCAGAGCTGACTCGGGTGCAAGCGGGCACCTTTCAGATCCAACCTGGACAAACACTAGCCGAGGCGTTCGCGACTCTGCGTTCAGGGCAGCAATATCAAGATGAAATCACCTTTGTCGAAGGGAGTACGTTTGCCCAGTGGCGCAAGCAGCTTGCCTCCGCGCCGCATCTTGACAAAACATTGGATGGCATGAGTGAACAGGCAATTGCTGATGCGCTTGGGCTCAAACACGATAAATTAGAAGGATTACTGCTTCCTGAAACCTACGCTTATGATGTGGGGGATACCGATATTGCATTGCTAAAACGCGCCGCGCGTGCAATGGAAGTGGCCTTGGAGCAGGCTTGGCAGCAACGTATCGAGGACTTACCGATAGAAACCCCTTATCAGCTATTAATCCTGGCTTCCATCATTGAAAAAGAGACCGCGGTGGCGAGTGAGCGAGAAAAGGTGGCGTCGGTATTTGTTAATCGGTTGCGACGCGGTATGCGTTTACAAACCGATCCCACCGTGATTTATGGTATGGGCGATCAGTATGAGGGGAATATTCGTAAACGTGACTTACGTACACCGACGCCCTATAACACTTATGTGATTAATGGCTTGCCCCCGACGCCGATCGCGATGCCAGGTAAAGCGGCCATCTTTGCCGCTGCCCAGCCAGCAAAAACGGATTACTACTATTTTGTCGCCACGGGTAAAGGCGGCCACCAATTTTCTACCACCTTGGCCGAACACAATCGGGCCGTGCGTGATTACTTAAAAGTGTTGAAGAATCAATGAAGAACCATTTCATCGTTGTAGAAGGCCTTGAAGGCGCGGGCAAAAGTACGGCCATCAATCAGATCAAACAGGTGTTACTCGACGCCGGAATCCAGGATGTGATCACTACGCGAGAGCCCGGCGGTACGCCGCTTGCGGAACAGTTGCGTACGCTTGTCAAACAAGGTCACCCAGATGAACCGCTCACGGATAAAGCCGAGCTTCTCATGCTTTACGCCGCACGGGTACAGCTTGTCGAAAACGTGATCAAACCCGCCCTGGCGAAGGGCCAATGGGTGGTGGGTGATCGCCATGATATGTCATCACAGGCTTACCAAGGTGGGGGACGGGGTATGGACACGTCGCTGATGAAAAGCCTCAAAGAAACGGTCTTGGGGACGTTTGCCCCCTCACTGACCTTGTATATGGACATCGACCCAGAGGTAGGCCTTGCACGTGCGCGGGGTCGAGGTGAGTTGGATAGGATTGAGACCATGCAACTGGATTTTTTTGAGCGCACGCGAGCGCGTTATTTGGCATTGGCAAACGACGATCCCAGTGTGGTGGTGATTGATGCGGGCCAGTCGCTAGACACAGTGACCGCTCAGATTAAAACGGCACTAGAAAATTGGCTTAAGCAGCAACCAGGCGTATGAGTGACAAGATAACATTGGCATACCCAGCGCCTTACGTTTATCCCTGGTTTGAAGGCGTTTGGGCGCATTGGCAGCAACTCTTGACGAGTGCGCGCTTTCCGCATGCGCTCTTGTTGGCCGCTCCCCCGGGCAGCGGCCGTCGCGCGTTGATAAGCCAGCTTGCCAAGGTGCGACTGTGCGGCCATCAAAACGATAGCGCCTGTGGGCATTGTCATCATTGCCAGCTTTTCGCGGCGGGTAACCACCCCGATATTCACTGGCTAGCCCCCGAGAAGCCCGGCAAGCAGATTGGTATTGATGCAGTGCGCAAAGTGCAACGACAAGCGCTGGAAACGTCGCAATTGGGCGGGGCGCGCTTTATTGTCATAGAGTGTGTCGAGCGTTTAGGGGAAGCCGCGGCCAATGCGTTGCTTAAATCGCTAGAAGAGCCACCTTCA
Organism: Salinivibrio sp. ML198; assembly: GCF_001996015.1. Classification (NCBI taxonomy): domain Bacteria; kingdom Pseudomonadati; phylum Pseudomonadota; class Gammaproteobacteria; order Vibrionales; family Vibrionaceae; genus Salinivibrio; species Salinivibrio sp. ML198. The sequence goes on along the minus strand of NZ_MUEZ01000012.1, from coordinate 50,301 downwards.
GGGTGTTACTTCGTGTTATTGACAGACTCGCTGGATAGTTTACTTGCGACCATTGTCAGTCGCTGCAGTGTGTGGAAGGCACCGCAGGCTGAAGCTGACACAGCCAAGGCGTGGATCGAGCAAGCATTGCAGCGCTCGGTGCCAGACCATGCGGTAAGCTTATATCGGGGCGCCCCCTTGGCTGCTCGTGACTTTGTGGCATCGGGCGGGTTAGATCATCACCATAGTGTGGTGGAAGGCTTTTCTACCTATGTGCGCGAGAGAACGGGCCTGTTTGACACTATCGAGGTGTTGGTCGCACACTATCCCGCTTCATTGAACTGGCTCAGTCATTTTCTGCTTGATGTACTTAAATGGCGTCAAGGTGTGGGGCAGACCATTGTACATCGGCATCATCATCAACGGGTTGCCGAGGTGGCCAATGTGCTGACCACCCAGCAAGTTCATTCACTACTACGTGCGCTGCATCAATTACAGCGTCAGTTACAAATTCATACAGGGCTAAATACCGAATTGGTTGTTAGCCAGTGGTTATTATCGATTGGAGAATAACGTGTTAATAGACTCTCATTGCCATCTCGACAAACTGGATTACGACTCGCTGCACCAGAATGTTGGCGATGTTTTAGATAAAGCGCAGGCAAGGGGCGTCGACTATTTCCTTTCGGTGGGGGTAACGCTAGATAGCTTTCCGGCGATGCTAGACATGATCCGACCTTACTCGCATGTTTTTGCCTCATGTGGTGTGCACCCTTTGGATATCGAAAATGGTTTCGATTACGACCGATTGAAAGCCTTAGCGGCTGATGAGCGTGTCGTGGCGGTAGGAGAGACAGGGCTTGATTACCACTATCAGCCAGAGCTTGCTGAGCAGCAGCAAGCGATTTTCCGCCAGCACGTCCGTCTCGCGGTTGAGCTTAACAAACCCTTGATTATCCATACTCGCGCGGCACGTGAAGACACGCTTGCGATTTTACGTGAGGAGGGCGCTGAGCGCGTCGGGGGTGTGCTACACTGTTTTACAGAAAGCTATGAGATGGCAGAGGCGGCGATTGAACTCGGTTTCTACATTTCAATTTCTGGGATAGTGACGTTCAACAAGGCCACAGAGCTGAAAGATGTGGTGCGTCGTATACCGCTTGAGCGCCTGCTGGTTGAAACAGACTCGCCTTACTTGGCACCTGTTCCCCATCGTGGCAAGCAAAACCAGCCAGCTTATGTGAAAGAAGTTGCTGAGTACGTCGCGATGTTAAAGGGTGAATCGGTGGAAACGGTCTGTGACATCACCAGCCGTAACTTTTTTACGCTTTTTTCTGGTGCAAACCCGCAATAATTCAAGTCGCCCGATAACCTTGTCGGGCGTTTTTCTTGCTTAGCACGTCACGCTCCTTTCGCCGCAAGAAAACACCGCTTTTTGATTATCTCGGCGTTGATAAGGCACCATCCCACTTGGTCAATTCTGCGTCATTTTTCGGTTATGTTTGCAACAAAATAACCGATTTATATCGCTAGCCTATCAAAGTTGATCTCGCGCAATTTCACATCTACCTTTTTGAAATGATTAGGAATTATCAATCTACGTCCTAGGCATTACGCGCTGTATTAATTCGTTACGTAAAATAACGTTAGGGGTGAAGGGGTTGCTATTTTTTTGTTCGTATCCTTTCCCCTGGTCAATAGATTTTTTGTCATTTTAAATCATGATCTTATGTTGTTTTTTGCTGTTTTTGTCGCCAATTCTAATTGTGATCTATATTTACTTTTTAATCAGTAAAATCGTCACTGATAGGCAAGGTGATGATTCGCCCCTTATAGTTTGGGTGAGTTCAATAATCACAAATCGTTTGTGCTCTCGGCGCCTGTGGTATCGGTTGGCCTCTTGCGGGGGAATCGGAAGGTTAGTCCGACGAGACACATTGTTAAACGTCCTTGTCAGGAGCAAGAACTATGTCAAAAAACCTCTTTGCTAACCTGCAAAAAGTCGGTAAAGCGCTGATGCTTCCAGTATCTGTGCTTCCGGTCGCAGGTATACTTTTGGGTGTTGGTGCTGCCAACTTTAGCTGGATGCCAGATATTGTCTCACACATGATGGAACAAGCTGGTGGGTCTGTATTTGGTCAAATGGCCTTGCTGTTTGCTGTGGGTGTGGCGCTAGGCTTCACCAATAACGATGGTGTCTCGGGTCTGTCTGCGATTGTCGGTTACGGCATCATGGTGGCGACACTGGACGTGATGGCACCAGTTATGGGCGCTGACGTTATCAAGACAGGGGTACTTGGCGGTATTCTTGCCGGTGGTGTCGCGGCGTGGACCTTTAATCGCTTCTACACGATTCAACTGCCTGACTACCTTGGTTTCTTTGCCGGTAAACGGTCAGTGCCAATCATTACCGGTTTCATCTCTATCGCGCTTGGTGTGATCCTCTCTGTTATCTGGCCACCAATCGGCAGTGCTATCGCATCCTTCTCTCACTGGGCGGCGACACAAGATCCTGTTACTGCATTTGGTATTTACGGTGTGGTAGAGCGTGCGCTTATCCCATTCGGTCTGCATCACATTTGGAACGTACCTTTCTTCTATGAAGCGGGTAGCTGTGTGAACAACGCAGGCGAGCAAGTAAACGGCATCATGACCTGTTTCTTGACCGCGAACGATGTCACTCGTGAAGCAGGTAACGGCTTTGGTCAGTTAGCTGGCGGCTACTTGTTCAAAATGTTCGGTCTACCTGCGGCGGCATTTGCTATCGCACATTCTGCCAAGCCAGAAAACCGTGCCAAAATCATGGGTATCATGGCATCAGGTGCACTGACGTCATTCTTGACCGGCATCACTGAACCTATCGAGTTCTCGTTCCTATTCATCGCGCCAGTGCTGTATGGTATCCACGCTATCATGGCAGGTGCGGCGTATGTTCTGACTAACGCGTTGGGCGTTGTTCACGGCCATACTTTCTCGAACGGTTTTATCGACTTCATCGTGCAAATGCCACGTGCTGAGAACGTGACCACACTGGTGCTACTGGGCCTTGGTTATGCGGTACTCTACTACATCGTGTTCCGTGTAGTGATTCGTGCCCTTGACCTGAAAACCCCTGGTCGTGAAGACGAAGCGGTCGCTGACGTGTCAACCGCGACAGGCTCTGAGCTTGCGGGCGACTTGGTGGCTGCATTCGGTGGTAAAGACAACATCACAGGTCTTGATGCTTGTATCACTCGTCTACGTGTCTCAGTGGCTGACACTGAAATTGTTGACCAAGACAAGCTCAAGCAGCTAGGTGCAGCGGGTGTGGTTGTGGTATCGGGTGGCGTACAAGCTATCTTTGGTACCAAGTCAGACAACCTGCGTACTGAAATGGATAACTGGATGCGCAGCCAATAATTGCATGCGCTAAACCAGGAAATGTAAAAAGAGGGGTAGCATCTTGCTACCCCTCTTTTTGTTCAACGGGCACCGAGTGAGAGAAAAAACAACATCAAAACGGGCACCAACACGCTGAGTATGAACCCACTGACAATCGCAATCGGTACACAGCGAATCCCGCCTGTGCTTTGAATGATCGGCAAGGTGAAATCCATCGCGGTGGCACCACCATATCCAATTGCGGTGAGCGGATAGCGCCGGATTAACACTGGAATAATCATAATCGCCACAAGCTCGCGCGCGAGCTCGAGAATAAATGATGCACCGCCGTAGACAGGCCCCAGTCCGTCGCCCATTAAGATCCCTGCCAACGAGTACCAACCGAAGCCGGATGCCATCGCTAACCCGTGATGATAAGGAATATCTAACCACCATGCCGCCAGCAAGCCACCTGGCAAGGAGGTCGCGACAACGAGAGCCGCAATCATCAGCCCACTTTTATTGAGAATGATTTGCTTCAGCGTCATGCCACTGTTGCGGAGCTGAATGCCAATCAATAAGAGCAAAAGTAATAAAATACCCTCGCTGGCCGTATCGACCCAAGAAAGATCTTGATTGAGTAGTAGCCCTACGACTAAGCCAACGGCCACAGCCGCAATCAGCTTACCGGACTCTGACATCATGGCGCTGAGGGTCAGTTTATGTTGGTGGCCATGGGTCTCGGTTGGGAAGAGCTTATCGAGAACAGGCAGGGCAAGCAGGTTGGCCGCGCCGATACAAATAAAGAAAGTGGCAGCGAAATACAAAATGGTGGAAATATGTTGCCCGAGGTTATCTAAGCCTGCGAGGCTTAAGCCCATCAACACTAAAATGACCATCACTAGCCGCATCGTCAGGGTATTGACGGCGTTGAGGTAGCGCGCCTGCTTAATGGGGATTAAATAGCCGATAATAAGCGGCGAGAAGATGAGTAGCATCCCTGAAAACATCTGATTTTGCTCGGTGTTAAGAAAGTAGAGCTTGAGGTTATCAACCGGTTAATAGGTTGGTCAATAAAATCAGACAAGGGTGGTTAAAGGAAAGACCACCCTGGCTTGGGTCAGATACTGCTTGCGTCCATGACTTGGTTTAGCTGACGAGAGAACTCTTTTTCATCGAGGTTGGATAGCTCATATAAAGCTTCTGCGCCAGGCGCAGTGATTTCCACTTCATGATCCTCTATTGCGTCATCTTGATTGCGAAACATTAACAAGTGATTTGCCATTCTCGCGATATCTAAATAGGTGATATCGGGGCGCGGCTTAGTGTAGAGCTTATTGTTAATGGCGACTTCGATAAAGTCACGGTCAAACTGCCATTGTTTGAGCACAAGACGGCTGCAGTCGCCCGCCAGTGAGAAGAAGACGCGCTCTGCAATGTCAAATTTTAGATAGTGTCCCTGATTCACAAAGCGCTGAAACTCGCCAATCACGCTGTATAAGCCAATATCAGCAAGCAACCCCACAATCAGTGCTTTTTCGGGCTCCACTGAAAGCGGTTCATCACAATAGTTTCTGACTTTTTGCGTCACCAGTGCCATCGCAGCGGCGAGTTCACGAGACTTTTGCGCACTTTTTTTCAATAGCGCGTTGCAGGCCTTGGAAAACGTGGCATCACTCTTGAGCTGATAGACGGCGGCGGCTGTGATGATCCCTAAAACGCGATCAACGCCAAGCCGAGAGACAGCGGTTTGAACATCTTTGCATTGACCTGTGGCGCGGGGAGCAAATAAAGCGGAGTTTGCAGCTTTAAGCACGGCCCCACATAAGCTTGGATCGTCCAACAAGAGGTTGGCAATATCCCGCATGGTAGTATCCGACCGCTTGCTAGCGCGTTGTATTGACAGAACAGCATCCGGTAAAGGAGGTAGGGACAGGCGATTGACACGGATGGTTTCGACGGCACGCTTGTAAAACTCGGTTTCTAGGGAGCGTAAGTACTTATCACGATCCGGTGAGACCCAAAAAAATGAAAGATGATCCATAAGTCCTGATAGTATTTGTCAGCAGACTGCATAGTAATGCGGCGAAGAATAAAAGAGAACCGCCTTTCTCTGAATCAGTGAGCCTGCTGGCGTCTTTGATGATAATTTACACAGTCACTCATCTGTCGCTTAGTCGTCGTCAATCAGTGGATACCGCAATAGTTTATCAATAAACTCGGCCACCAATAAGGCCGTAGGCTGGGAGAGTAGAAGCTGTTTTTGTTTCACTTCGATGGGGAGTAACTCCAACCAGCGCAGGCAAACCCAGCCAATTTCATCGTACTGTGTTAACTGGAAGTGTTCGTGGCGTGTCGGATTCGATCGATAATACTGCTGCAGCTTCTCACTCAGATAGAGGTAGTGCTTGGGAACGGCATGACGTTGCCATTTTGGCAACGGTGTATAACGCGCCATATTGACGTCACCTTCACCCGCGTCAATCGCATTCACTTTGACACTTTCAATCCCTTGTAACGTCAACGCGATTTCATGCGCACCATGACGATTGAAGTCTGCAATCTCGCAAAGCGTAACGATAGGAGAAATGGCGTGCGGGCGCTGCTGACCTTCATCCTCATTTTTCATCGCGACCAAAAGGCGAGGTGGTTCGCCTGCCTGTTGGAGCATTTGTAAGTAACATGACTCAGACAGCACATAGCTGTGCAATCCCCCAGGCAATAAATGATTTACTTCTATTAACAGCGGGTGTCTCGACATGTCGGCTCCCTGACTATTAGCTTACCACTATTAATTTAGCGCACTCATCGCCCTGCGTTAAGCATAGATGCATCGAAGACTTTATTTAACAACGAAAAGATGTCTGCAGTAAATGCGACAAGGACCTCATTAGACCAAACCTCTATATAGCGATAAGTGATCAGATGCATAGTATTTGGTCGCTATTTAATGCAATCTCTTTGTGAAAATAATCATGCACAATGACTAACTTATAAGTCAATCAGTGGGTCGGTTTTCCGGCTTGTATTAAAGCGCATTCACTGAAGGAGAAAATTGGATGGCGAAGCAATTTAAAGCCCAATTAATGCATTTTCTTGATAGTTATGGGGAGATGGAGCAACGCTCTATGTTTGGTGGTATTGGCTTTTTCTGCCAAGAGGCGATGTTTGTGTTGCTTACCGGAAAGCATGTTTATTTACGAGGAGGAGGCGTGCTAACGGACAAGTTGATTGCCAAAGGTTGTGATAAATTTGTTCATGTAAAAAAAAGTACCTCCGCGGCGGTTAACTATTATGATGTGACCGCACTCTACTTAGGCCATGATCCCGACTTGCCCACGATGGTTGAACAGTCCTTACAGCGTGCGATCAAAGACAAAGCGTGGAAAGCATCGGCATCCAGTCTTCGGCTTCGGGATTTACCCAACTTACGATTAACGATTGAAAGAATGCTAAAAAAGTCGGGCGTGAGAGACGTGTCGACGTTCTACAGCATGGCGCCGCAAGAAATGTTTCGTCGGGTGCAGATGACACACGGTAAAGATATCGATATCAATCTACTGTGGAAGCTCGCTGGGGCACAGCAGGGGCGTCATTGGGAATTGATTGAAAAAGATGAACGTGAACGGCTGCTCGCCGAGGTATAGGCACACTAATTTTCAAACCTCGCGTAAACATCACCACTCTTTAGGCCTTTTTCGGCCGAAAAAGAGTCGATAGAGTATTGAAATGTTATGTTTGGATAAATAATCGTCGGTTAGACGCTAAAATGATAATTTTTGCGTGACAGGCGGAAAAACTTATGTAGAATTCAAACCACTTAGCCGAGAGGTGAAGCGCGAAGGCGCGTTGGCAGAGTGGCTATGCAGCGGATTGCAAATCCGTGGACCTCGGTTCGACTCCGGGACGCGCCTCCATGAACTCTGGCTAAAATAATACGGACGCGGGATGGAGCAGTTTGGTAGCTCGTCGGGCTCATAACCCGAAGGTCGGTGGTTCAAATCCGCCTCCCGCAACCAATTTTAGGTTGCTATAGAAGCGCTTAACAATTGATGATAAGTCAATACGACCTTCGGTCGGTGCCGTTGCACGGCGCGAATTGCATTCAGCGTTAAATCGGCTCCTCGCAACCAATTTTCCAAGCGTTTCTTAACGTTTGAATTAATAAGCGACATTAGCTCAGCTGGTAGAGCGCGACCTTGCCAAGGTCGAGGTCACGAGTTCGAACCTCGTATGTCGCTCCAAACACAAAACAGTGGCGTAAGCGGCTGAAAAGATTGTGTGCCCTGGTGGTGGAATTGGTAGACACAAGGGATTTAAAATCCCTCGGCGTTCGCGCTGTGCCGGTTCAAGTCCGGCCCGGGGCACCATTAATAAGCAAGACGGCGACCTTAAGGGTCGCCGTTTTTGTATGTCTTTTCCGTGTTCAATGCGCACGTTGTGCTTCACAATTTTGAAGAAAACAGACAGGTATCTGCGTTGAATTAACGCTATTTTTTGACTAAAATTTAATCATTGATGCCAAGGGTGACTGTGAAAAGGCGATTAATGCAGAAAAAAACAAAAAAGGTGACGACGGCGATGATAACGCGTGCGGTAGCAAGCTCGACCGCGATTGAGACGCAAGCATCAACCGAAGAAGTGGAGGCAAGGCTTAAAGCGAGCAGGCAGAAATATCAAAACTTAGCGCTCGCTGATTGAGAGAGATGAAAATGTGAGGGGTAAAATGTCGTTAATCAGCCGCTCCATGTGCTGATAGTCATGCCCGACACCAGCTTGAATTGCCGCAATGTAAAAGTCTTTGTTTTCTTCCCAAAGTCGATAGTCCAACAATCCTAATCCCGCCTGTTGGCATAGCACATCAATGAGTAAACGCGATATTCGTCCATTTCCTTCTCGAAATGGGTGAATAAGAATGAACTCAACGTGACTTTGTGCAAGGTAACGAATGAGCGTCGCGTGCGGCATTACCGATACCCCCGCGTACTGGTTGAGAAAGACGCTTTCAAAATGCTGCAAACAGGGTCCTATCTGCTTGGGGGAAGTAAAACGAAACCCACCTTTACTCAGCTCAACATTCCTCACCTGACCTGCCCATGGGTAAACATTGCCCAGCCATTGTCGATGCCAGCTGGCGAGGGTGTTAACCCTTAATTGGCGTGGAAAATGACCGCCGGTGAACACACGTTCGTAAAGCTTCGCAAGTAAGACAGCTTCAATGTCTTCCATTTTGGTGGGATCAGTCACCCCCATGTGGTTTTTGAGGACGCGTTCGTTAGAGCCAGGTTGGTATTGTGCCTCACTGGATTGTGTTTGATAGCGGCTCATGGCTTCTCCCTCTACATCGACTCCTTTGATTTTAGTTCAGAGACGTGTGTAAGGGCGCAAGGCGATAAATGCGATGTGTGATCGTCGAATGGATAAGGTGAGTCACGGAGTCTGTTGATCAACAAGGCAACGCTAAGGCTGCCTTGTGATCATCACGCGGTTAGGAGGGCTAAATCATGCTAAAGCATTGTATTTCATTCTGGTGTGCCAAACGGTAGTGGATATCTTGCGGATCCTTACGCCCCGATTGTCGAATAACCACCCCGCGTTTGACCCAGGTTGCCATCATTGCTTCAATACCGTCTGGGCTTATCCCATACTGGTTGGCGAGGTCTGTGCGACTAATGACACCCGCCTGACTGACACTGGCTTTGAGCTTTTGCAGGATCATAATAGGTCTCCTTAAACCAATGGGGATGTTTGCCGACATAGCGCATGAGTGCCACCACGACAATCAGTAAGGCACAAAGGCCAGTGATGTAGAGTGTGGCTGGCGTGGTGGCGACACTCAACTGACTGAATTGGTAGCATAACGTGGCACCGCTTACCGCGAGCAGCATTGACCAGCTCGCCACAAACAGGGCAAATCGGCGACCAAACTCGCGTGTGTAGGCGCCCAGAGCGGCAACACATGGGGTGTATAGTAGGATAACAATGAGATAGGCCATCACGCTGGCGGTGCTAGTGAATTGACGATGCAGATTATCAAACGTTGTCATACTGACTTCTTGCGCTTGTGCGGCGGCCTCGGTGTTTTCAATCTCACCGACGTCGATAGCCAATGGGTCGGTATAATCAATGCCAAATAAGTTTTCAGGAATGCTCTGAACCGCTTCGACCAGCGCTTCTCCGAGTGTGGTCTCTTCTTCGGCTTCTTCGCTTGGCGCATAAAGGTTATTTAAGGTGCCGACGACGGCCTCTTTGGCAAATAGCCCGGTCACCAACCCGACGGTAGCAGGCCAATTATCCTCTTCAATCCCGATAGGTGATAGGGCCGGCGTGATCACTTGTGCGGTTTTCGAAAGGACGGAGGACTCGCTGTCTTCGTGTCCGAACGATCCATCGGTGCCTAACGAGTTGAAGAAGGTCAGAATCGTCACCACGATAACAATGGTTTTACCTGCACCAAGGACAAACCGACGCAGTTTTTGCCACGTGTTGTTCATCACATGGCGCACACGCGGCAGCTCGTAGTCAGGGAGTGTCATCAGCAGGCTTTCACTATGCCCTGGATAAAGGGTGTGACGCAGTATCAGGCCGGTGATTATCGCAGCGACAATGCCAAGCAAGTAGAGGCCGAAAACAAGGTTTTGTCCGTTTTGTGGGAAAAACGCCGCGGCGAAGAGGGCGTATACAGGCAGGCGAGCGCCACAGGACATAAACGTTGCCATCGCGGCCGCGGTTTTGCGCTCGTGAATCTGTTCTAATGTGCGCGTTGCCATCACGGCGGGGACGGTGCACCCAAAGCCGAGGATTAAGGGAACAAAGGCTTTGCCCGGCAACCCCATTTTTTGCATTAAACCGTCTAATAAAAAGGCGGCACGTGCCATGTAGCCTGTGCTTTCTAATACCGTTAAAAACAGGTACAAGCCTGCAATAACAGGAATAAAGGTCGCAACGGTTTGAATGCCTCCTCCGAGGCCATCGGCGAGAATAGTGACAATCGCCGCTGGCAGTACGCCGTCAAGAAGCTGGTGGGTGCCATCTACCAGTATCGCGCCGGCGGCAATATCGAAAAAGTCGATAAAGGCGCCGCCAATGTTGATGGCAAACACAAACATCGCATAGAGGACGGCGAGCAAAATGGGCAGTGATAAGAAGGGGTTGAGAATGACTTTGTCTAGCTTCTCGGTATTATTGCGACTGAGATGACGAAGCTCGCGGCGAGCCTGGTGAACCATGTCACGAATCGCACTGTAGCGTGTATCAGCAATGACGATGTCAGTGTCTAAGTCTGAAAGGGCTTGGTTTGCCATCGTAAACTGCTGCTGGTCAGCATCGGTACTACCATCAGGCAAGCGTCCCCGCTCTAAGCATTCGAGCAAGTGCGCACGTTGATTCACTTGTGCCGCGGCAGAATGAAGAAAACGGGCGCCAAGCTGGTTTTGAATCCAGTTTTCTAATGGCGCACCGTAGTTCAGGTACATTGCCTCACATACGGGTAAATGGGTGGTCAGGTGGGCGAGCTGATGGCACAGGGTGTCGACGGTCGCCGGTTGACATGCGGTGACGGTCAATACGGGACAGCCCAGCATCGTTTGTAATTTGGCGGTGTCGAGTTGTTGACCATTACGATCAAGCAAATCCATTTTATTGATTACCACCACCATAGGAACACCGCGTTCACGCAGTTGAAGGGTGAGGTATAGACCGCGCTCTAGGCAATTGGCATCTAAGACATTAATAATAAAATCATTCTCACCGCTATCGATGGCGTAAGTGGCAATTTGCTCATCAATACTGGCGTCAAAGCCTGCGTTTAGCGCATAAAGGCCGGGTAAATCTGTGATCTGACAGTCGTTATGCGCCAGAGTGAGCGTACCGACTTTTTTGTCGACAGTGACGCCAGCCCAATTTCCGACTTTCTGTTGTGAGCCGGTGAGCGCATTAAATAAGGTGGTTTTCCCGCAGTTTGGGTTGCCTGCGAGTACAATGCGGCGTGAGCTCATCAGAGTACCTCCACGTCAATCAGTTTGGCGACGTCACGACGTACGATCAGTTGTTCGCTATCGAGACGAATTTGAAGTGGATCACCCAGTGGGGCGCGTCTGACAAGCTCAACGCCTGTGCCTGGAATCACGCCCATGATCGCGAGGCGGTGGCGGATAGAGGCAGGCACATGATGGACACTGGTGATACGCGCGGATTGGCCGCGACCAAGCGTGGACAGTTTCATAGTGCGAGATCCAAATAAGAATGGTTTTCATTGGATATTACGCGTAAATTTCACGTTGTTTTTTGCGTCGGATCAAGCAATTTTTAATGAACAACGTGTCCTGAAAATAGGGCGATGATGCGAAAAGAGGCGAAAAAGGAGGTAATGGCAGATAAAAGTAAACAACGGGCGGTGAAATGTGTAAGAAATTATTTCACTCCCTGGCAGTCTGGTCGCCAGGGAGTGAGTGAATAACTAATGCGAATGAGGGGGCGACGACTCTTTTTGTCTTTTGCGCTGACGGTTTAACTTGTCGATCGCGACCTCTAACAGCCCTGATGTACCCGTATGGTCAGGGCCAAAGCCTGCGGCCTGTCCCGCTAATAAAGCAAGGGCGTCACTGACATGTGAAACGGCGTACACGTGAAACTCGCCTTTTTCTACTGCGAGTACCACATCTTTGCGGAGCATCAGGTTTTGGATATTGGCTTCTGGGATGATCACCCCTTGAGTGTTGCTCGGACCTTTAAGCGTACACACATCAAAAAAGCCTTCGATTTTTTCATTTACACCACCAATGGGTTGCGCTTCTCCGAACTGATTCATCGAGCCAGTAATGGCAATATCTTGACGAAGGGGGGCCTCGGTGATGGCAGAGAAAATCGCACAAAATTCCGCCATTGAGGCGCTATCGCCATCCACACCGCCGTATGATTGCTCAAAAGTGAGATGGGTTTTGAGTGGAATGGTGTCCGTTTTGCCCAATAAACTTGCCAGGTATGCTGACAAGATCATCACACCTTTGGAGTGAATACGGCCGCCGAGTTTCACACTTCGCTCGATATCCAGCACTTCTCCTTCCCCAAACGCCGTGGTCGCGGTGATACGGTTGGGTAAGCCAAAGCTGTAATCCGATGTGCTCAGCACCGAAAGGCCATTGATTTGACCAAGTGCCGTGCCATGCGTGTTGATAAGTGTGACGCCGTTTTCCACATTCTGCATCATGCTGTCACGCAATCGACTGACGCGCATATTGCGGCTGGCGAGGGCTTTTTCTACATGCAGGGCACCAATACTGTTTGCGTTGGCGTGGTGGGCCCAATAATTAGATTCACGCAATAGGTTGGCAATATCAGCGGAGTGTAGTGATAAACGATTTTGATCGTCAGCTTGGCGAGCACTGTGCTCAATAATACGCGCAATGGCACTGCGACTGCAGTGAAGAAGATGACTGTCATGAATAATGCTTGAAATGAACTTGGCGTATTGTTGCTCGGTGCTCTCAGTGCGCGGCATGTCATCTTCAAAGTCGGCGGTGACCCGAAACAGCTCAATAAACTCCGCATCGTAACGTTGGAGTAGCTGATAGGTTTGATAGTCGCCAAACAAAATGATCTTAACATCCAGAGGAATCGGCGCCGGATCGAGAGACACAGTCCCGCTTAGGGTCACTTCTCGCTCTAAGGCGCTAACACTTAACTGGCGGCTACTGAGGGCCCGCTTGATGCCATCCCACACATAAGGCTTCTCAAGGACTTTAATCGCATCCATCAGCAACACGCCGCCATTGGCGCGGTGAAGGCTCCCTGAACGAATCAATGAAAAGTCGGTAAACACCGTGCCTTTAAACGTGGCATTCTCAACATAACCGAACAGGTTGTGGTAACTAGGGCTATCCTCAACCACGATCGGCGCTTGTGCGTCATTCTGACTGACTAACACATTGACTTGGTAGCGGCGAGGGAGTTTTTTATCCAGCGCTGCATACGCGAGTGCGGCTTGCTCCTCACTGTCTTCAAGGAAAATATCGAGGTGCTCAAGCATGTCAGCTTGCATGGCGTCTAAAAAGGTTAAAATGTCAGGCAAGTCAGCAAAGTTTTTCTTAAGCGGTGCCATTTGCGTGGCGATGACTTCTTGGGCGATATCCTCATCCAAGGCTTTTTGTTTTTCCGCGTACTCAGACTCCCATTCGCCAAGTTGGCGAACAATACCGCGCAGTTCCGTCTCTAGCTTATCGATGACTTTGCCAAAGGCCATCTGCTCGTCGTGTGAGAGGGCGTCAAAGGTCTCCTCGGTATGAGGCTCCTCGCCATTTAGTGCCACAAATTGGTAATCACCTTGAGGGGTGATGGTCAAACTCACATTGTTTTTTTCTGCTGTTTCACTTAATCCCTGAAGGACGTTTTGTTGGCGCTCAGTAAGCTGGTTTTTCAGTGTTTCAGCACGCTGGTAATACATTTCGTTGTCAAATGCCATGGGCAGGGCGTTGGCCAGTTTGCCCATCAGTTGCTCAATATGCTTTTTGAGTTCATTGCCTTTACCCGCAGGCAGCTTCAATACTTCTGGGGAGCGCGCTTCATGAAAATTAGCGACGTAACACCAGTCATAAACCGGTGACTCACTTTGCCAGTGTTGGTTGAGGTAGCGCATCATCATGGTGCGTTTTCCAAGTCCATTTTGGCCAATGGCATAGATGTTATAGCCTTTCTCTTTGATGGACATGGCGAACTCAACCGCGTGACGGGCACGATCTTGGCCCACAATCTCGTCGAGTGGCGCAAGGTGTTTGGTTGAAGTGATGTCACTGTGCTTTAAGCTGGACTCACGGTATAAACGATCGCTTTTTAGCGGAGTGATAGCCATAGCGCTTCCCATATTGGCATTTTGTCGGTGATGACTTTCAGTGTAGCGGCTGTAAGTGATTGTTTTAGTGACCTTGGTGGAGAAAGCTGTGATGGGGTCACAATTTTGCTTTGCCTGGTGGTTTTATGTACAAAACGGGCCGTTGGGCCCGGTACGATTGTGCGTTGGAACGGCTTAGTGAGATGCCTTTATCGCGGCGATCAGGGTATCGATATCTGCGCGGCAGATGTCTTTATGTGTCACCAAACGGGCTGGATTGCCGGACAGAGAGACGCGGATCTCCTTTTCCATCAGTCGCATTTGCAGGCGTGTACGATTGATTGTTTCGGCCACATCGACATAAACAATGTTGGTTTGCACAGGATAGTCGCTGGTGGAAAAGCCGTTCAGTTTTTCCAACTCACTGGCAAGGTAATGCGCATTAGCGTGATCCTCTGTCAAGCGTTCCACGTTTTCGGTGAGTGCTTTATAGCCGGCAACGGCCAATATGCCCGCTTGACGCATGCCGCCACCTAACATTTTACGAAGACGACGGGCTTTGTGAATCAGGGCTTTCGAGCCGAGTAGCAGTGAGCCGACAGGAGCGCCTAACCCTTTGGATAGACAAATCGTCATCGAGTCAAAGTGACAACTGATCGCCTTGATGTCCACCTCCAGTGCGACAGCCGCGTTGTAAACCCTGGCGCCATCAAGATGTAGCTGCAGTTGATGTTGGTCGCAAAATGTTCGCGCCTTGGCTAAATAAGACAAAGGTAACACTTTGCCACCTATGGTGTTTTCCAAGCTGAGCAGCTTAGTACGGGCAAAATGAAAGTCATCGGGCTTGATAGCTGCGGCGATTTTATCGAAAGACAAGGTCCCATCTGACTCATTCTCAATGGGTTGTGGCTGAATCGAGCCCAACACAGCAGCACCGCCTGCTTCGTATTTGTAATTGTGCGCTTGCTGACCACACAAATACTCATCACCGCGCTCGCAATGCGCCATCAGGGCCAATAAATTGGCTTGGGTACCCGAGGCGGTAAAGAGTGCGGCTTCAAAACCATGTCGTTCAGCCGCCCATGTTTCCAGCGCGTTAATGCTCGGGTCGTCGCCATACACATCATCGCCCACAGGGGCGTTAGCCATGGCGTCTCGCATGGCAGCATCGGGCTGGGTCACGGTGTCAGAGCGAAAGTCAATCATGGGGTAACGTCCTTGTCGTCAGTTATTTAAGTGGGTGATGCGCGTTTACGTCTGAGCATAGCAAAAACCCATTGACTAAAAATAGTGACAAATGTGGGTTATTGACTTGGAAAACAAAAAAGGCCTCCGATGAGGCCTTGGTACAGATTGTTATCACAGACGCGCGCGATTAGCTTTTCAACATCTGCCAGTACTTTTGATAGATTTTCACCGCTTCACCGACATCATTGGTGAATTCACCTTTATTAACTGCTTCATCGGATGGGAAGATGGTGCTGTTCTCTTTTAGCTCGGCCTCTAAGTACTCAGCCGCGTTGGTGTTCGGGGCTGGATAGCCAAATTCTTCCACCAATTTCGCCTGATTCTCAGGACGATACATAAAATCGATAAACTGGTGTGCCAAGGTCTTGTGTTCTGCGTTTTTTGGGATGATAAAATTATCCATCCATAAGATCGCCCCTTCCTGTGGGTAGACGAACTCAATGCCTTCGATTTCTTGTTGCGCCATGTAAGCATTGCCGTTCCATTGTTGGCCAATGCTCACTTCACCGGTAACAAACGGCACATGCGGCGCATCAGAGTTGTACACGACCACGTTATCGCGTAACTCACGCAGGTATTCATAGGCTTGTTTAATTTCAGCCTCTTCGGTGCTGTTAATGCTATGACCTTGCGCTTTCAACGCCATGCCAAACACATCACGCACATCATTCAATAGCATGACTTGGCCGTTGAAGTCGTCACGCCATAAGTCAGCCCACTTGGCCACTTTACTGCCATCGACGTAATCACTGTTGTAGCTAATGCCAGTCACACCAAACACATACGGCAGCGAATAGTCATTGTTTTTGTCAAAAGGCTGACCCAGTAGGCCTGGGCGCAATTGATTAAAATGGCTAATTTGGCTCTTATCAATTTTGGCGAGCATCTCTTCATTGACCATTCGCTCAATGAAATAGGTTGAGGCAAACGCCAGATCGTAGCCTTCGCTATTTAGGAGTTTAAGCTTGGCATACATGGCTTCATTACTCTCAAAGGTCGAGTAATTCACGTCGACTTGATACTCCTCTTCGAACGCTTCAATCACGTCCATTGGCATGTATTCTGCCCAGTTGTAGAGGTTGAGTACCTTATCGTCTGCATGAACGCCGCTTGCAAAGATGGCTGAAAGCGCAAGTGTCGTGGCGGTGATTCCGTGAGAAATTTTTTTCATTGTCATGATCCTTCAATGGCTTACTGGCCGAGTACACGTCGAGCGCATCATATTGTACTTGACCTTAGTGTCAACGAGTTTTTTACCAACCTGGATAAAGTGCAATACCTTGCTAACGTTAGCATAACCGTCGCCATCTCCCCCAAATGGTCGGGTAAAGTGATGAGAATAAGGGCTTGTCAGAAAGGGAGGACGGTGCCAGTATTTGCGGCCTTTGAGAGTGTGTTGGCGCTAAGCCATAGTGCTTGTCTTTTTTACTACCTTTTCTTTTTAATACTAAGAGTAACCATTGAGAGCATGGTCAAAACGGTTCGACCTGATAATAACTTCAACGCGGCGACAAATTACTATGTCGCCAGCCAAAACCAAACGCTATCATTTCCTGCTTTGGCAGGCACACAAGAGGCAGATGTGTGTATCATTGGAGCGGGTTTAACGGGCCTGAATGCCGCCATTGAATTGCGACAGCGTGGCTACAGTGTCACCGTTATAGATGCGCGAACGGTGGCGTGGGGAGGGTCTGGCCGGAATGGTGGCCAATGCCTCGTGGGATATTGCCTTGGGCTGAGAGAAGTTGACGAAACCTATGGGCAAGCTTGGGGCAAACAGTTGTGGGACTTGTCGGTTGAAGCCGTTGATATTGTGCGTGAGCGTATCCAACATCACCAGATTGACTGTGACTTTCAACCCGGCTATATCGAGCTTGCCTTAGATTCCGCGCAGCAAAAGGAGCTGCAAAGCTGGCATGCATTAAAGCAAGGACGTTATCAGTATCCTGATGCCCAGTGGTGGGATAAAGCGCAAGTGGCAGATGTTGCAAATACTGACCGCTATCTAGGCGGATTATACGATCCCAATAGTGCGCACATTCACACGTTAAACTACACGCTAGGCCTCGCTCGCGCCGCGGCGCAAATGGGTGTGAAAATCTATGAGCACACCCCTGCTACACGTTTGGTTAAGGGGCAACCTCATGCGGTGATCACGCCTCAAGGTCGAGTGAATACACCTCGAGTTTTACTTGCTTGTAACGCCTATCTAGAGGGGTTACACCGCCAAGCGCAAGCCAAGGTTCTGCCCGTTGCCTCGTTTATTGCTGTTACCGAACCGCTCGGGGAGCGCATGCCAATTACCAATCGCATGGCGATGTCAGATCTCAACAACTGTTTAGATTATTTCCGCCCGACGGCAGAGGGGCGCTTGTTGTTTGGGGGTGTCAATCATCCCTTTAATCGAGAATATAAGGATTCGACCCAGCGGCTCCACCGGCGGATGACTAAGGTTTTCCCTCAACTGGCCCAGGTAAAAATGGACTATCATTGGGGCGGGATGTTTGCCGTGACCCGCAGTTACATGCCGCACATTGCGCATCTTGGCAATGATATATATACCGCACATGGTTATACAGGGCATGGCGTTGGATTAACCAATATTGCGGGGCGAGTGGTTGCAGAGGCCATCGATGGCCAAGCCAGTCGCTTTGATGTGTTTGCTCGTCTAAAGCATGGCTGGATCCCCACGCCAAAAATGCTACGTAGCCCAGCGCTCGCGCTTGCGATTTGGAAAGCAAAACTCGAGGATTTAGTCCGTTGATATCTTGAAAGGAAATAACGTTATCGATTAGGTTTGCTTATGGTTACGATAAATAACACATGTTGCCCTGCCCGTTAAACGCAGTAAGGTAGCGTCTCTATTCCTAGGCGGAGGCAAGTGTTTGAGCAACCTGGCTATCATCGATGATATTGCGACGCATGGACTCAGTGTGTGTGACGGATTTTTGTCAGCGCAAGAGGTGCATGACTTGCACACATGCCTACCGGCCCAATGGTCGCAAGCCACCATTGGGCGCGAACAAAAACAGCACACCAATACGCAAATTCGCCGGGATAAAATTCACTGGTTAGAGCGCGGGCGCCAGCCTGCCGTGGATGCATTATTAGCAAAAATGGCCGATCTTCAGCAGGCATTCAATCGTCACCTTTTTTTGGGGCTGTTTGAATATGAAGCGCATTTTGCCAAGTACAACCCTGGTGACTTTTATGCCAAACATTATGATGCCTTCGAAGGACGGTCAAACCGTAAAGTGACCACCGTGTTGTACCTTAATGAAGATTGGTCTGAACAAGACGGGGGCGAAATCGTCATTTACAACCCTGACGGTAGCCATCGGCAAACCCTATGGCCGAAAGCGGGGCGATTGGTGACGTTTTTATCCGAAGCGTTCCCCCATGAGGTACTTCCGGCAAAAAGACAGCGTTTTAGTATTGCAGGCTGGTATCGACTGAATGGTATGAGTGGTCAGCGAGTTGATCCAATCCGCTAACGACAGCCATACTCACTGTCTAACATTATTGAACGAGGCAGTGTTATATGGCTCGCTCTCCCGAGCAGCAAAGTTTCTTTTCTGATGCGGCATTTGATAGCCAGCCGATCACTGATATGCCTGATGCTCAGGTGGATTGGTGGCCTGAGTGGTTATCAGTGGGCTGTGCTGACACATTGTTTTCAACCTTACTTGCACAAACGCCTTGGCAACAATTGCCGATTTCGTTGTTTGGCCGCACCGTGATGCAGCCGCGTCTATTAGCATGGTATGGTGATCATCCTTATACCTACAGTGGGCTAACGCTTCAGCCGCTGCCTTGGACTCACCCTTTGCGCCAACTTAAATGCTGGGTAGAGGCGCAGTGCCAGACCCCCTTTAACACTGTCCTGTTAAATCGTTATCGCAGCGGCAGCGATTACATGGGATGGCACCGAGATGATGAGTCCGAGCTGGGAGAGCAACCTACGATTGCCTCTGTCAGCTTGGGCGCGAGCCGCCGTTTTCTCTTTCGTCATCCTAAGCGGCAAGAAAAGCGAGAGGTTTTATTGAATCACGGATCCTTGTTGGTGATGAGAGGTATAACCCAAACTCATTGGCAGCACAGTTTGCCGAAAACACAAAAGCCGACGAGCGAGCGAATCAACTTAACATTTCGCTTCCTTACCCCCTCTGACAAATAGGGCGCCACGCGGACGCCTTTCAATCACGGTGGCTCAAAAAGTTGATAAGAAGGCGAGCCGATGGGTCGCTCGCCGTTACCTATTTGAGCGATTGTGGTTATTCAACAATCAAGCTGACGTCTTGGTAATCCCTATAGCCCCGAAGCAAGACTGAAAACTCGCCTGGCGATGCGCCATCAAACCGGCAGATTTCGTTATTTCCGCCTTGATAGGGGCGACAATCCCAATTATCAGCGCTAACTTGACCACCTTGTTTGACATAAAGGTCCACATCGCCTGTACCGCCGTAGGTGCGGATGACGACATCACTGGTGGTCTCTAACGGGTAGCGATAGGTGCGCTCGCTGCCACGATCCCCTGATATGTTGTTGATAGGCTGCCCAAGTTTGAGTTGATTACCCGGATTAGGCTGCGAGTCGGCGTTGGCTAGCTCTACCGTATAAGCAAGGCCTAGCTTAGTGAATTTGGTTGCATGACGTCCTTCGCTATCACTGTTGGCGAGTGTGTCGCGAGGGGTATGAATATTGGGATTGTAGTTATTGAATTTTGCTTCGAACGGCATGGCTGCAGGATAGCCTGCTTGATGCCAAGACGCGTGGTCGGAGCACGCATATCCGCATGTATCAAAGCCATAGCTAAGTGTAGGCAAATAGGTATCGAGTAATTGAGTGAGATACTGGGTGAGCCCGCTATCGGTATAATCGGTAATAAAGATAATATCTTCTGCTGAGCCTTGGTAGTTGGTCATATCAAGCTGCAACACGCCACGTACATCTTTGCCTTGTTGTTTAAATTGGTTAGCAATAGCTTGCGAGCCACGGAGTCCAACTTCTTCGGCGGCATAAGCGATAAAGGCGATACTGCGTTTGGGTTGAAAGTCATTCTGCGATAAAACCCGGATGATCTCTGTCACTGCCGCAATCCCGGAGGCATCGTCATCGGCGCCAGGAGCGATACTTTGCTCGTCTGTGCGTGCACCAATGGTGGAATCGAGATGCCCACCAATCACAACCCACTCATCAGGGCTTTCTGCGCCTTCGATAGTCATCATCACCGACGCTTGGTTATAACCACTGTGCGACACTTGAGAGATTGTCACACCGTTTAACTTCTGGGCGAGTGATTGCCAGCGTGCCTTTATCCAATCGGATGCTTGTGCGCCCGATGTCGTGGTGTAGAAGCGGTTGGGAAAGTCGGTCAGGCGATCGATGGTATTCACGATTAAACTTGATTGAATTTGGTCCAGCCAAGGTGTCACGAGCGCCTGCTGCTTGATAGCTGGTGGTGTAAAGCTTGCGCGGGACACCGGCATATTGCTGGCTGCCATGGCACTTTGTGCTGAGGTGTGCACGATGTAGCCACCACAGCGGTGGTGATTTTCATGCATCTCATGAGACAGCGCGGCCAGTTGCGATTCACTGACTTCACCTACCCATGCTTTGCCATTGCTTGCAACAGCGTGTGACAACATCGGTCTGGCGCCAGCGTGACGTGCCGTTTGTTGCGCATCAGCGCCAATGGAAATCCAGACTTTATCGTCGCCTTGACCCGCGTGGGCAAAGTTGGTGGCCAGCATGAGCGCGAGCATTGTCATTTTGTATTTCATGTTTCCTCCTTGATTTGAATAGTGTCGCATTACTCCTTGCAACCCATTCACTGTAGAGGAAAAAGACATGTTGTTTAAAAATTAAGACAGACACATTGCGGACATAAAACTTGTCACAAAAATGTTAATAAGAGATAAAATGAAAATGAAACAGGGAGTGAAGAATAA
This sequence comes from Salinivibrio sp. ML198, assembly GCF_001996015.1. Lineage (NCBI taxonomy): Bacteria > Pseudomonadati > Pseudomonadota > Gammaproteobacteria > Vibrionales > Vibrionaceae > Salinivibrio > Salinivibrio sp. ML198. The sequence continues at coordinate 28,938 of NZ_MUEZ01000012.1, read as the reverse complement.
AAAGGCAAACCATGCTGAAAAGATCCGCAAACTGGGTGGATTTTGATGTTTTCGTTTGCAAAACAGGCAGCTGACACTTTTTTTAAATAATAAGTGTTGACTCGATCACGTTAATCCGTAGAATGCCTCCCCGTACTCAAGAGGCAGCAGCGTTAAGGCGCGTTGGCAGAGTGGCTATGCAGCGGATTGCAAATCCGTGGACCTCGGTTCGACTCCGGGACGCGCCTCCATGTTTCTCTTGGTGCAGTAAAATTCGGGCGCGGGATGGAGCAGTTTGGTAGCTCGTCGGGCTCATAACCCGAAGGTCGGTGGTTCAAATCCGCCTCCCGCAACCAATTTTAGGTTGCTGAAGAAGCACTTAACGATTGATCATAAGTCAATACGACCTTCGGTCGGTGCCGTTGCACGGCGCAAATTGCATTCCGCGTTAAATCAGCTCCTCGCAACCAATTTTACACAGCGTCATGCAACGCTTAATTGCATAAGGCGACATTAGCTCAGCTGGTAGAGCGCGACCTTGCCAAGGTCGAGGTCACGAGTTCGAACCTCGTATGTCGCTCCAAGTTTTGCCCACATCAAGCAACAATTGATGTTACGGACGCGGGATGGAGCAGTTTGGTAGCTCGTCGGGCTCATAACCCGAAGGTCGGTGGTTCAAATCCGCCTCCCGCAACCAATTTCACACAGCGTCATGCAACGCTCAATTGCATAAGCGACATTAGCTCAGCCGGTAGAGCGCGACCTTGCCAAGGTCGAGGTCACGAGTTCGAACCTCGTATGTCGCTCCAATCTCCATGCTTTCCCTCATCACCTTTACCCAATATGACGTGTCTCTTCAGGCACAGCGTAGCGCCTTGTATCACTTGTCGCGTCTAGAAGCATTGTTTCTAGCGTGACGGTTTCGTCAATCTGCGAAAAGTGGGCAAGGCCGACTGAGTAAATAAACGGATAGCGTTCTAAGGATAATCGGCGGCAAAGCCTGAGATAGACGCGATCCAATTGTGCTTCGACTGCATCGACATCCTGTTGAATCAATAATACCGCAAACTCACAGCCCTCTAGACGCCCAATCCAGCCTAAGTCACCGAACACATCCGTTAGACAGCCAGCAAATTCTTTCAGCACTTTATCGCCAGCGTGCTTGCCATAGCGCTGGTTCACGCCTTGTAACTGGCGAACATCAAAGTGTAATAACGTATGTTGATCTTCAATGACAACATCGTCTGTTAGATAACTGTTTACTTCTCGGTAAAAGCCACGTCGATTGAATACGCCTGTTAGCGGATCAATGACATTTTGTTGCGTCATTATCAATTCATGCTCGACGATACGCGCGAGGTCTGACAGCGCGCGCTGACAGGCATCCGTAAGCTCGCGAGGATGATGATCGATGACACAGAGCGTTCCAAGCAGGTGCTCGCTATCTAGGCTAAAAGGAAAGCCTGCATAAAAACGGATATAGGGAGGACCGGTTACCAAAGGGTTGTCAGCAAAGCGACGATCGTTGTGAGTATCCTCAACAATTAATGGCTCTAACTGCTGAATAGCGTGACCACAAATCGATTCGCTTCGACTTGTTTGGTTGACGGCTAAACCACGCTTGGCTTTAAACCACTGCCTCTGTTCATCGACCAAGCTAATAGCGACAACGGGGCAATCCGAGACATATGCAGCGACTCTGACAATCCGCTCAAATCTGTCTTCGTGTCCAGTGTCTAATATACCCAGATCGTGTAATGCGTGTAGTCTTTGCTGTTCATTATGAGTGGGACGTGCCGGTTCCATGCCTTTTCCTCCTTGTCGCTACTCCTATTGTAGCCAACCACACACAGGGTAGGGGCAATAATTGTTAGTGGCGGTAAATATCGTTAGAAACGCGAATGCTTTTGGTGAAAAATTCAATTAATTCAATCTTATATATAATTTTTTGTCGTTGATATTTTTAAGGGTGCGAGAGGCCGAAAAACTCAGTTTGTAAAAAACTTGTTTCAATGATATTTTCCATCGCTTATTCAGTATTCACACTGTTGGAAGAGGCGGTGACGCACCCGGATTGATCGCGTGCGTGACAGCGACTCTATACTCTTAGTACTTGTTGTTTTTAGAAGGTTTGCTTATGGCGTTTTTAGCGAGCTGTGATACCCAATATCCGCTGACTCATCCGCATGCGGCGTCTGCTGTGGTGATGGTGCCCCCGCTTCATTTTAAGTTTAATGCACAAACGAGTGAGGATAATGGTTTTCAGCATGCGCCGTCACTGCCGGATGAAGAAGTGAAAACGCGCGCGATGGCCGAATTCAATAACATGGTGATGATCCTCCGCCGCCACGGTATCGATGTGGTGGTCATGGAGTATCCAGAATCTGATCCTGCGACGCCTGATGCGGTGTTTCCCAATAACTGGTTTAGTACGCTCCCCAGTGGCGAGCTTTACCTTTATCCCATGGCATGCCCAAACCGCCAGCTAGAGGTGAAACCCGAGCGCTTAATGGCTGCATTGGACCGTGCAGGCTATGCCGTCAATCACGTACACAAAGTGAAGTGTCATGATAAAGACGATGCGTTTCTTGAAAGTACCGGCGCGATGGTTATCGACCATCTCAACCAGCGTGTTTACGCGGCGCTTTCACACCGTTGTGACAGTATTTTGCTAACTGAGTGGGCGGCAAAGGTGGGCATGCGGCAAGTCGTGAGTTTCAACACGGAGATGAGCGATGGCAATCCCGTTTATCATACCAATGTGATGATGGCAGTGGGCGAAGAGTTTGCCGTTGTGTGCGATGAGGTGATCGAAGCTGGGCAGCGCGACCTCGTGTGTAACACACTGAGCCAAGATAAAACCTTGGTATTCATTAGTGAGTCACAAATGAACCAGCTTTGTGGCAATATTCTACAATTGCGCAATCGCCACGGTGAATCGCTCATCGTCATGCCACTGTCTGCTTACAGTGCTTTTACCGAAGAGCAAAAACGCACGCTGCGCCAATTTGGTAAACTGGTACCTATCGATGTCAACACGATTGAAACCGTGGGTGGGGGAAGCGTGCGTTGTATGATGGGAGAAGTCTTTCTACCTCGTCACCAAGCCGCGATCTCGGGTTAAAGGCCTTGGTTAAAACGTCGGTTTGATAGGCAAAACGGCGACGAATAGTCGCCGTTTTACGTTGCTATTCAGGCTATGAGTGCGCGCGTGTTTTGGCCTTGAGTGGCATTTTGTCAAACGAGACCCCCTTCCATCCGGTGACCATAAAGTTACGAATGTTTTTGTGATCCGTCCCCGAAGGATTGCTCAGCACGTCTTCGCGATAATACCCCCCAAAGCAGGCGAGCGTCTGCGCTTCCGTGAGCTCATGAAGTTGGCAGAATGCGAGTACTTTGCAAGAGCCTGTGTTCTGGCCTGCTTTATTGGCGAGATCACCGTTAGTGAATCGAGTAGGGGCGTAGTCGTAATGTGCATCTATCACCGCCATTGTCTCGTCAAACATTACCATATCTGGGGTTTGCGTGACTTTGGCGAGAAAGCTGTCTAAGGTCATGTCGGTTCCTGAGTTAATAACATGCGAGCTCTCGTCGAGAGTATATGCACGTTGTACCAACTTGTTTAACCAATGTGAAGCCAAGCGACGCGAGTAATGGATAAATATCCATCACTTAAACCAAAATTTTTGTTGCAGTGCTTTACATTAACTCGGGCCAACATTAGTATGCCACCCTGTTCGGAGGGATGGCTGAGCGGTTGAAAGCACCGGTCTTGAAAACCGGCAAGGGTTAATAGCCCTTCCAGGGTTCGAATCCCTGTCCCTCCGCCACATATCGAAAAGCCGCTGAGAAATCAGCGGCTTTTTTGATCGTGTAAAGACAGATCCCATCAACATATTCAGCACCTTGTTCTGACCCTAAATCTTCCTATTTGATACCGTAAGACGGGTATTGCACTGCTTGGCCGCGTTTTTGATTTAGAAAGGAAACCTGATTACAAGCTACAAGGAGGCATTGATGAGGGTAACGCTACCGGCACCAGAACTACAGGACTCCGATTCGTTAGTTCACTGTATTTTGTCGCGTCGCAGTATTCGGGAGTATGCAGACGATGCGTTATCGCTTAGCGTGCTCTCTCAGTTACTTTGGTCTGCGCAAGGTGTCACGGGCGCCAATCACAAAAAAGCGACCCCCTCTGCTGGAGGTCTTTATCCCCTCCATATTAGACTTGTTGTCAATCGTGTTGCCGGGCTGGCTGCTGGATTGTATGACTATCATAGCGACAGCCATTCGCTGGAACATGTTGAGAGCGGTGTACCGCGCGATATGCAGCACCTTGGTATCGGAAATCAGCCATGGATAAGCGAGGCGGCGGTCGTCATGGGGGTGGCGGCAAAGCTTGAAGAGACCATGCAGCACTTTCACTCACAGCCCCCTTTAGGCGAACGTGGTGCACGCTATGTGTATATGGAAAGTGGCGCATTGGCGCAAAATGTTCACCTACAAAGCACAGCACTGAACGTCGGCTGTGTGCTGGTTGCTGGGTTTGATGATACCTTGACCAAACACGCGCTGAAATTAGCCGATAACTTGGCGCCCACTGCGTTACTGTGTATCGGCCATTTGGATGCATCGTCTTGATCGATAAGCGATGACGCTCGGGAAGGTGAGTCTGTTCGCTTTCCCGAGCGGAGCACATCATTCTATTTCCGTCGCTCTTTCACGGAATGGTAGCCAACTCCCCAATTGTTTAGGCTGACCTCCTCAATGATCACGAACGTTGCCTCTGGGTTTTTGTTGAGTGTATCGACAAGTAACTGTGTCGTGCCTCGGATTAGCTGTTGCTTTTGTTCGTCTGTTACACCTTCATCGGTGATTTTGATGTTTACGTAAGGCATATCATGCTCCTATGTCATGAGGGATAGTCTGCATACATCTTGCTGACAATTGTCCATTGATTGTTTTCTCGAACCAGCCCGAGGTAGTCCAGATAGTGTTGGTCGAGCAACGGGCATGAGACCTTAACCATTGCTTGATTGCCCATTACTTCAATGGCTAACACTTGGTACGCGAATGGATAGCCTGCGTCCCGAGGAGTAGGGCGAGTGCGCACCAGCTGCAACCATTGATCGCGTGTGCGACGAATACCGGGTGACATCAACACGATTTGAGGGTCAAAAATGCGTGCCAACTTCTGCGTATCCGCGTGATGTAATCCCTCAAAGTACTGCTGTACGACATCTAACACGGTAAGAAAAGCACCCGACTCTTGTGTCATAGGAACTCCTTATTGGCTATTTTGTTGTTCAGCGTTGACTGAAGCGATAAAGCTTGGTCTGGATTGTACGCGAGCCAACATCGCTTGGGTGTTAGGGCCTAGTTGAATATCCACTGGGAACAGTGCGCCCCATTGCGCATAAACGGTTAGCATAATATCTGCTGCAGAGACCTCATCGCCGCCCAAATAAGGCTGAGATTGCAGGCGTGACTCTACAATGTGCCATAGTCGAGATATCTCTTGCGCGGCCGCAGAAAACAAGGTGGTGAAAGGCTCGGATTCTGTCGCGTGCTGGTTAAGAAAAAACAGACGGCCATAGGCGGGATGCATAGTCGCATTAGCGAACATGATATCGGTTAACGCTTTTTGCTGATTATCGGCATCCGTTGGCATGAAAGGGGAAGGATAGGTATTAAGTAAGTGCCACATAATCGCGGCGCCTTCGGTTAACACGTTCTCTTTGTGCAATAACGTCGGGACGGAATTGACTGGATTAATCTCGCTTATCGAGTCAACGTTCATTTTATTGATCAGTTCAAAAGGTTGGTCTAGTTCGCGCAAGATGACTTGTGTCGCAAGAGAGCAGGCGCCAGGAAGATAATAGAGTGTATACATTGAAAAGCTCCATTGATTGTGTGATGGGTTGTCGTTGTTGACATAACGACTATAGAGCTTGAGGTTGTGTGAATATATACGCACAATGAGAATGAATTGTGCTTAATTTGAGAATAATAATGGATAAACTACGAGCGATGAGGCTGTTTGTTCGCGTAGTGGAAATGGGCAGTTTTACACAGGTAGCCGATGAGTACAGCCTAGCTAAATCACTCGTGAGTAAAGAAATAAGCCGTCTTGAATCGTCGCTAGGTGCGAGGCTGTTACAACGCTCAACGCGCCGATTAAACCTTACACATGTTGGCGAAGCGTATTTGCAACAGTGTCGAGAGATCTTAGATAAATTGGATCAAGCTGAGTCGTTGGTCCAGCAAAGCCATACCCAGCCCAGCGGAAAGTTAAAAGTGACCGCCTCGATGACGATGGGGGTGACCATATTAGGAGAAGCCTTTGCTGAGTTTATGCTGCGTTACCCGGCAGTTGAGCTGGAAACTGTCTTGAGTGACGACACGCTTGATCTTATTACCAACGGCTTTGATATCGGGTTTCGAGCCGCAAGCCGGTCGTTTGACTCGAGTTACGTAGGAAAACCGTTGACGACATTCCGTTATCGAATTTGCGCATCACCCGCATATCTTCAGGCCAATGGTGGCATTGAGCATCCTGAGCAGCTTACCGAACATAACTGCTTTGAATATAGCTATTTTCGGGGCCGAAATACTTGGCCTATTGGCACTGATGGCGGGGTAGATATTGGTGGGACGCTCAAAGCGAATAGTACGCTATGGATTCTTGAGGCGGTTAAAAAAGGTCTTGGCGTAGGCTTTTTACCCGATTTTGTTTGCGATAACGCGTTACAAGATGGCGAAATTGTCGAAGTGCTCGACGACTTTCCGCGTCCAGAATTAACGCTATATGCGTTATACCCTAACCGACAATTTGTTCCTCCACGCGTGATACATTGTATTGAATTTATGGAACAATGGTTCCAGAAAAAAGTAACATCTAGGCTGTAAGTTTTGAACCCAGCTGGCATTTTTGCCTTCAATGACTGGGTTTTTAAACGCACGGTTATACTATTACCGCCCTTTAACAGACTGAGGGGTGAGAAAGTGAAAAAGGCACTTGTACTGCTGTGTGGTTTTGCTTTGGTTGGAAGTTTCGTACTCCCTGAAATTTACAGAGAAATCATGAGGAACGATTTAGATTATGCTGCCATCTTGTTGATGATGCTTTATGGCTTCATGATGGTGATGACAGAGTTCGCACGCTCTCCTCAGATTTCTAGAGTCGTAAATATCATCATTTACATTATTTTCGCCAGTCTCTACTTACTGATATTGATGGCTTACCGGACAAGTAATGATGTTCCGGCAATTTTTAGTCTGTTTGCGTTGGTTACCGCAGTGTTCATCTTTAATTTGATTAGAACAACCACAGAGATTGAAAAAAACAGATTTCAGCCAGCAGAGAATGCTCGTGACTTGGAAGACTGAGCCGTGCAATGTGTGTTCATAGCGGGCGAGAAGCTGCTCACATATCACCCTTATGTGCGCAAACTAACAGCTTGGTGATGCTTTTCCTTACAGGTTGGGCAAAAACACCTAATATGTTAAGAAATTGTACTGTGCGATAAAGGCCCGTGACTGAACTTATCTCTCATCCAGAGTGGCTACTGCTTGTGCTGGCCCCCGTGTTTTTCTTATGCATGTTGGGGGAGTACTGGGTAGCGCTGCGCCGCGGAAAATTGGGCGATAATGCCCGTTATTACGTGCCGGAAGTGCTTTGTAACTTTACCTTGGCGGGGCTGCATCAAGCTGCAGATTTACTGACCGGCTTGCTGATTGCCAAGGTCTATTTGTGGTGGTTTGGCTGGCGGCTGTTCGACATTGAGATGTCGGTGAGCCTGTTTTTATTACTGATGATCGCGCAGGATTTTTGTTACTACTGGTTTCACTGGGCCAGCCACCGTATTCGTTGGATGTGGGCGGCGCATGTGGTGCATCATAGCTCTGAGCGGATGAACTTTAGCACCGCGTTTCGCCAAAGCTTAATGTACCCGCTGGCAGGGATGTGGCTGTTTTGGTTGCCCCTGGTGGTGATTGGGTTTCCGCCGCAATGGGTGGTGTTTGTTGTACTGCTGAATTTAGGATTACAGTTTTTTGTTCACACTCAATGGATAAAGACACTCGGGCCTGTGGAGTGGATTTTTAACACCCCGTCTCATCATCGTGTCCATCATGGCGTGAATCCTCAGTATATCGACAAAAACTACGCGGGCATTTTAATCATTTGGGACAAGTTATTTGGCACCTTCGAGCCGGAATCTGAATCGGTTCGCTATGGGATCCCTAAGCCAGTGAACAGTTTCAATCCTCTGGTGGTGACCTTTGCCGAATGGCAACAAATGTGGCGAGACGCCACGCAGCCCGATCTGAGCGTTCGGCAACGATGGCAGTGCTTGTTTGCGCCGCCAGAACAAGCACAAAATCACACGACACACGAGCAAGTATCACGTAAGACGTAGTGGTTTGCTTCCTTGCTGCAAGCGAACATATTTTGAGAGTATAACTCCTTATGATCAGATGCTAACAACACCATCTGTAGCACTCCTTCTTATCGAGACAAGTATGCGTAACGTTTAAGAGATGAGCCGAGTTGACTCTTGTCTGGCTAAGCGCTTTTGCACTCTTTTATCACGGAGTGAGTGTTATGGCGTAGAATCCCGATTTGAATAGCGATTGCTACGCCACCAACTGCCGCGGCGGCATAGACAAGCTGAGTCACCGAGAGGCCGTGGCCGAGCCACAGCCCTCCCAAAAGGGTGCCCACCGCACCACCTAGGTAGTTTGATGAACTATTGAGCGCAACAACTGCGGCACTTTGCTCCGGTTGGAGGCTTATCAGTGTGTGTTGCTGTGGCGCGAGCGACGACCAACCGGCCGCACCCCATAAAAAGAATGGCACAAAGGCAATGATTGAGGACAGCGCCAAGCTACTCGGAATGCTCAAGATGGCCACGGACATGAGCGTTAGTATCCCGAGCAAGATGGCTCGTGGGTGTTTTACCCAGTCAATTAAATGGCCGATGGTGAAGCTGCCCACCATGCCGCCTAGGCCCCAAACCCATAAATATGGCGTGAGGTTGGTTTGTTGTGTGATTCCCGTAATGACCGGTGCGAGGTAAGAATAGAGCCCCAAGCTAGCGACAGCCGTCAAGAAGGTGACCGTAATGGTCATAGACACCGAGCGACTGGCGAGTAACGCGACGCGTGCTTTTAGTGATGGCGGCGGGGCGACACAGATCTGAGGAACACCCAGCACCAGGCCAATAAGCCCAATGATCGCGATACCGATCACGACGGCGAAAACGCCTTGCCACCCAAGCCAAGTCGCCAGAGCAAGACCAGCGGGAACCCCGACAACGGTACCCGCACTCATGCCACCCAACAACAGCCCTAATGCACGCCCCTTCTTATCTGCAGGCACCAAAGAGGCGGCACTTGCCGCCGCTAAAGGCGAGAAAATGCCTGCCCCTATGCCGGCAAGCGCGCGGCTTGCTAGTAACATGGTTAAGTGCGTGCTGAAAATGGTGACAAGATTAGCGGCGATAAACATCAGCATCGATAACACGAGTGCCTTTTTGGTCGGAAAGCTTGCCAACAATGTCGCCAGTATTGGTGCGGAAAGGGCATAGCACAACGTAAAGGCTGTGACCATTTGCGCTGTCTCGGCTTCAGTGATCTGAAAACTGGTGGAAATTTCCGGAATAATGCCCGCCACGACATAGGCATCCATACCGAACGCAAACATCGCAATGGGTAAAAATAAAATGTTTTTCATGGTCATCCTAGCGCGTGAGTCTTTATGATGCCTAGGAAATGTAACAAAGTGTTACTTAAGCGAAAACGCTAACCAGCAAATATAGGTAGAGGAGCAGGCAAGTATTTTTTACAAGGCAAACAATTAACTATGATAGGGGGGCTATGAATCGGCCGTCATGTTAACGGCTGGTCGAGTTGGCACTTAGAACTGAGATTTAACCAGCCATCGCTTGTCACGCATCGTTATCACCGCTATTGAAAGAAAAATAGGCACCCACTGAGTGGATGCCTATTTGGATAAGGGGGCGAGATAGTGTCTTTGTCTTACCTTAAACGGTCTGTCCGAATAAGTTTAGCCAACTGTCGTCTATAATCGTTTGTTAGAATTTATAGTTAACGTCGAGGTAAAACACACTTGGGTTCTTGAAGGAAATACCCTCCGCATACTTTTGTTTCGTTAAGCCGTATTTATGGCCGCCTTCCAAAGCGATACCGGAGTCAAAACGATAGCCAAGTCCGAGATTGACGTCGCTCGCTAGGCCAGAGTCTCTGAGGTTATAGGTGTCAGTCCCCTGAGCATCTTTGTCCTTAATTTCTAGCTTACTGCGTTGGTAGCCTAGCGTACCACCAGCAATACCGTACAAATTGTCAGTGAACTCGTGGACATAGTCTAAGCCCATACCGAATTGATAGTCAGTATTTTCCAACGAAAGCTCTTCATCTGCAGCTTTGATCGTTGACTTGCTCGACGCGCCCGATTGCCAGTAGCCGTAGGTGCGTACTGAGTCAGTGATATACTTACCGCCATACAGCTTGACTGTTCCTCGGTCCTCAAGATCACTTTTGAACTCACTGCTATCTAAGCCACTCACATCAGCGCTACCAGCTCCAAATTCCATTCCCATATAAGAAGAGGCATAAGCCGCCGGTGCGAGAATCAGTAAAGCTAAAGGTGCTAATTTTTTCATTGTAAAGAACCTATTATTCGTCGTAGGTGTTTTTTAAGAACGTATGACTTATAGTCATTGCTTTTTGGAACGTTCGCTTAAAGGGGGAACGTTTGAGTGGTACTTTACGGCTGAAGAGCGCGGTAATGTATCTGCAGAGTGTCATGATTTGTCGTATAACTGTCGTGGTATCTACGCCTGTAGACGCACAGAGTTTTTAATGATTTATACCAAGGCTTTTCGTTTGTTTATTTTTCTAGGTCAAGATTAATGGAAGAGAAACTGCACTTAGTGGTTGTCGAAGATGACCCCAAAATGCGAGAAATGCTGACAGAGTATTTTGAAGCACAAGATTATCGCGTAACGGCACTTGCTGAAGGAGCAGGGGCGGCTGACTATGTTATTTCCGCACAACCTGACTTGGTTTTACTCGATTTAATGTTACCCGGTGACGATGGACTGACAATTTGTAGACAAATCCGTGATGGATTTAGAGGCAGAATTGTGATGCTAACCGCTAGTGATGATGATTTTGATCATGTGGCAGCACTAGAGGTTGGCGCGGACGATTTTATCAGTAAACCGATTAAACCTCGGGTATTGATGGCTCGTGTAAGAGTGCAACTACGCCAGCTGAGAGACGACACTGCAGCCGCCTCGTCCAAACCCAGTGTTCTTAATTATGGTGTGTTGGCACTCAATGAGGCGAGACGTTACTGCTCGTTAGATGATAAACCCATTGCGTTGACAGACAGTGAATTTGCATTGCTTTGGCACCTGGCAAGTCAGCCTGACGAGGTACATACAAGAGATACGTTAACGCGTGCATTACGTGGTATTGAGTATGACGGTGTTGACCGAACGGTGGATAATAAAATTGTGACCTTGAGAAAAAAACTGGGTGATACGTCCTCCAACCCCCAAAAAATTATAACAGTACGTGGAAAAGGTTACTTGTTTGTGCCTGATGCATGGTAAATGCATAACAGAAATATGTATGAGTGGTGAGTAATGCGTCGGATATATTTAGAGTTCTTCTTTGGGTTGATCGTCATTTTTATGGTGAGCTCATTGACCTACGAATACCTTGTGTATGAACTGACGGAAAATTATGAGGCGACCTTGGCGAAGCGACAGGCTGAAAGTGTCGTTGATATGTTAGCGTTGATTGAGTCACAGGCGGGAACACAAGAGGCTTTAGGCGCGCTAAAGGATTATGCCGATAACGTCGAATATTCATTATCCGTACACAAGCTTGGCAACATTCCCTCTCATTTGAATGAGGCATTTTCCCACCAACTCGATCCCTCCGCGGTGTTTGATGATAAAAACGAAACCTTATGGTTCCGCCTGGCCGATAAGGAGCGAATCTATAGCTTACGAACCGCGGTGGGTTCCGAGCTACATGGGGCAATAGAGTTTAATGAAGATCTGCTGTTTGTTTTTCTCTTTTTGGGGTTCGCCCTCTACAGTTTTTTCATGGTGCGGTTTCTCAGCCGCCGAGTACGGTCACTCGAGCAAGCGGCTCTCCAATTTGCCAACGGAAATTTACAAGCGCGGGCGTCAACAAAGAGTCAGTATACCGTGGGTAGTTTAAACGCGACCTTTAATCATATGGCAGACAGAATTGCGAGTTTGGTCAGTAGTCGTCGAGCGCTAACCAACGCGGTTGCGCACGAATTGCGCTCTCCTTTATTTCGGATCCAATGGCAAGCTGAATTGTTGAGTGAGAGTCAACTGGGCCCCAAGCAGCAAAAAAAAATCGTCAGTATCGTTGAAGATACCGACGAAATGGTAGGGTTGATTGATGAGCTTCTTTATTTGGCACGTGTTGATCACCCTAATACACCTTTTAGCCCGGAGAGATTGAATACTTCGGTGTGGCTACACGATGAATGGCCGCGTTGGCAAACGCTGAGCAATAAGTCTGTGATTTTGGATGCACCGCAAGACTTGCCTTGCATTGAGGCCGATCCGCACCTGCTTAAACGCGTGCTTACCAACTTAATCGGTAATGCGGAGAAGTATGCGACTAGTCAAATAGCCGTGCGTGTATATTGTGAAGACACGCAGCTGGTGATTGCGGTACACGACGATGGTGAGGGCGTTGACCCGTCACATTGGCCGTTTATCTTTGATGCCTTTTACAGTGCGGATCGTTCCCGCGATAAAAAGCGTTCCGGCTATGGTTTGGGACTGGCGATCGTCAAACAAATTGTCACCCGCCACGGTGGCCATGTTGAAATCGACCATAGTGATTTAGGCGGCGCATGCTTTCGGGTCATCTTACCTTGTTAACATGATGTGACTCAGCCAGTGCTAAGTTGAAAGGGCGGCATTCGTCGCCATCAGGTATTTCGCGTATAATACCGCCCACATCGACAACACTAGGGGCACTATGAAACATCGTACCTTCGTCTTTATTGGCATGGCGATTCTTGCTGTGACCATCACCATTTTGATTTCGTGTCAGCGGCCCCAAGCTCCCCTTGTGCCTGATTTCCAATCCTTTGCCGCGGGGGCTGAGCGTAAGCAGGCGTTTTTTGATTACTTCACCCCTGTGGTTAATGCCATTAACAGCCAAGTACTGGCGGATCGCACCGCATTAATGGCATGGCATGCGCGTAAAAGTGAGCTAAGTAGCCGAGAAATAAAACGTGTCCGAGCGCTCGCCGAACAGTATGAGCTGGAGGGTTTTGATGTCGGCCAAGAAGCCGACTGGATGGCATTGATCCAACGGGTGGATATGATTCCTCCGTCGTTGGTGTTAGCGCAGGCGGCGAACGAGAGTGCGTGGGGCACGTCGCGGTTTGCACGGGAAGGGAATAACTACTTCGGGCAGTGGTGCTTTAGTAAAGGGTGTGGACTGGTGCCCAAGCAACGTGCGGAAGGGAAAGTGCACGAAGTCGCAGCGTTTGATAACCCGCAAGCCTCGGTACAAAGCTACATCAATAACTTGAATACCCATGCCGCGTACCAAGGGCTACGCGAGATCCGCGCCAGCTTGCGTGAGCAGAATAAACCGCTGTCAGGCGCAGCACTCGCCAATGGGCTGGTACGCTATTCAGAGCGTGGTCAGGCCTATGTGAAGGAGTTGCAAGCGATGATCCGCCACAACCAACTGGATAGGCTCGACCAGCCATCATCCTCATCCAATAACGACTAGGAAAGCCAATGATTACCCGTTTGCCTCGGTGGGTTGAAGCCGGGGCGTTTGTGTTAGCGCTGATCGCCGGTACCATCAATGCGATCGGTTTGTTGGGCTTTGAACATCAAGCCGTCTCACACGTGTCAGGCACCGCGACGCAATTTGGCTCGGGGTTGTTTGCCGGCCAGTGGACACAAGTTATTCAACTGGGTGGCTTATTGTTGGCTTTTTTCCTCGGTGCCGCGATTTCCGGGTGCTTATTGCATGGCAGCACGCTTAAATTGGGCCGCCATTATGACTCGGCACTGTTTGTCGAAGCTGGGCTGATTATGGTGGCGTTTTATTTTCTGTCTCGCGGGTTTGCCATCGGTCAGTTAGCAGCCTCGGCAGCGTGCGGCTTGCAGAATGCGATGGCGACCACCTACAGCGGCGCGATCGTGCGCTCAACCCATTTAACCGGCATCTTTACCGATTTAGGATTAATGCTAGGGGGCAAGCTGCGCGGCAATTCAGTGGATAAGCGCAAACTGATGCTCTTTTTACTGATCGCGTCTGGCTTTATCGTCGGCGGGGTAGTGGGTGCGGCGCTTTTTGCGCACTTCCATTTTGCTGCCCTGCTGTTTCCCGCAGGGTTATGTTTTGTAGTGGCACTGTGTTACCGCGGGTACATGACACGTCAGCGTTTAGTGGCTGGCACCAGTAGCAAGTAACTATACAAATCATTAACAATGCGCGTTTTCGCGCATTTTCTTAATGTGTTTGTTGTGCATCGCATTGAATTTGCCAACTTGACGGAGCCTTCGGTGCGATCGTCGGGCCTTTCCCTTGTAGCGGTGGCTTCCCGTGTCACCATTCGCGCGTCTTTTGGCGGCCAAAAGTTTGTCTTAAATCAAACAAGTGTGAGTTTGTGTTTCGAATTCGCGCATTGTGTGATGATCTCGCCGTCTTTGTGACACGGAAAATGCCACACTCCCGTTACGATACAGTAACAAGGAGGCCCCATGCCAAATAGCCAGTATATTGAAACGGATGTGGTCATCATCGGTGGGGGTGCAACCGGCACCGGCATCATGCGAGATTGCGCACTGCGTGGCATCTCATGCATTTTGCTCGAACGTGACGATATTGCGGCAGGCACATCGGGGCGCAATCATGGACTGCTGCATTCTGGGGCTCGTTACGCGGTCACAGATACCGAATCGGCCCGTGAATGCATTCAAGAAAACACCATCCTTAAAGCCGTTGCTCGCCACTGCGTGGAAGACACCAGCGGACTTTTTATCACCTTGCCGGAAGATGATTTAGCGTACCAAGACAACTTTATTGCCAGTTGCGATAAAGCCGGTATTCCGACCCGAAAACTGACGCCACGTGAAGCGTTAGCGTTCGAACCCAACGCGAATCCAGCGATGATTGGCGCGGTACAGGTGCCGGATGGCATTATCGATCCCTTTCGTTTGTGTGCCGCGAACGTACTGGACGGCAAAGAGCACGGTGGCAAGGTGTTTAACCATACCCGAGTGACGGGATTAATTCGTCAAGGGGCGACGGTGCAAGGCGTGCATTGTTTGCATACCCTCACCGGCGAGCGTTTTGCCATTATGGCGAAGCAAGTGATCAATGCCGCAGGGATTTGGGGGCAGACAATCTGCGAGTATGCCGATCTGAATATTAAAATGTTCCCCGCCAAGGGCTCATTGCTGATCCTCGATTATCGGATTAATAACCGGGTGATTAACCGCTGTCGTAAGCCGGCGGACGCTGACATCTTGGTGCCCGGTGACACCATTTCCTTAATCGGCACCACCTCTGAGCACATCGAGTACGATCAGATTGATAAGCTCGCGGTGACGCCACAAGAAGTGGATGTGCTGATGCGCGAAGGGGCTAAGCTCGCCCCCATCATGGCCAATACACGCGTGTTGCGCGCCTATGCGGGCGTGCGGCCTTTGGTCTCGGTAGATGACGACGGCAGTGGTCGTAATATCAGTCGCGGCATTGTGTTACTCGATCACCAAGCACGCGATGGGCTGGAAGGCTTGATCACTATCACTGGTGGCAAGCTCATGACCTATCGTTTGATGGCCGAGCAAGCCACAGACTTGGTGGCTGAAAAGTTGGGTAACCGCAACCGTTGCCAAACTGCGATTCGCCCGCTACCGGGCTCTGAGCCTTCTAAAGGGATCCGTAAAGCCAGTGCTAGCTTGGTGAAACCTGTCTACCAATCCGCCTATTACCGCCACGGTGAGCGCGTTAGCCATTTTTTAGATGAAAGTGACGACAGCCAAGCGGTGATTTGCGAATGCGAAATGGTGACCAAGGGCGAGGTGAACTATGCGATTCAATCGCTGGATGTGAAAAATCTCACCGATCTGCGTCGGCGCACTCGTCTGGGTATGGGGCCTTGTCAGGGCGAGTTGTGCAGCTATCGTGCCGCTAGCTTATTCAGTGAGCTGGCTGGGATAGATGGCCAAGCCAGTGCAGGGCTGCTGGTGGACTTTCTCGAAGAGCGCTGGAAAGGCGTGAAACCGATTTTTTGGGGCGATGCGCTACGCGAAGCCGAATTTAGCTATTGGATTTATCAAGGATTGTTTGGCGCCGGTGAGGTGCCAACGCCGCCGAAGGCACCGCGCAGTAGCGCTGAGATAAAGCGTGCTGCACCGACGTCAGCGGCTGATCAGGAGGTATCACAATGATCCACTACGATATCGCAGTGATTGGTGGCGGCATTGCCGGGTTTACTGCCGCATTGCGATCACTGGAAGCGGGCAAGAAAACCGTAATGATTAGCGCCGGACAAAGCGCGCTACATTTCTCGTCAGGCTCCATTGATGTATTGGGCCATTTTCCCAATGGTGAGCCGGTCAGTCAGCCTTTTGAAGCGATTACGAAACTGGTGCGCCAGCATCCTGAGCATCCCTATGCCAAAGTCAGTTTAGAGGAAATCACCCAGTCACTCGCTTGGTTCCAACATCAATTGAGTGCGCAAAAGGTGTGTCTGTATCATCAAGAAGATAACGCCAACCACGGCCGTATTACGCCATTGGGCACCGTGCGCCCGACTTGGCTATCGCAAGGGCATGTGTATCAGCATCGCGGCCCGCGTCGTTTCTCTGGTTTGTGTTTTGTGGCCATTGAAGGCTATCGCGATGCGCAACCGACGTTAGCGAAAGACACCATTACCGCCCAGCGTGATTTTGCATCCTGCCCAAGTCGCACCATTACGCTGTCGATTCCGGGAGCCGAGCGATTACGCCGTAACCGCAATGAGCTGCGCTCAGTGGATCTTTCTCGTTTATTGGCTGAGCCTGATGCCTTTGACAGTCTGTGCGAGCAACTAATCGCGCAGTCCGGCCCAGATGAGCTGGTGATTTTACCCGCCATCATTGCCGATGTGGCCGGCGAGCGGGGGATGGATGCGCTTAAACAGCGCACCGATCGCTGTTTTCACGAAGTGCCGACCATGCCGCCTTCTTTGCTGGGGATCCGCATTGAGCGTGCGTTACAGCGGGCCTTTGCTAGCGCGGGTGGGGTATTGCTGCGCGGCGATCAAGTCACTGGCGGTGAGTTTGACGACAACGGTCGCCTTACCGCCTTGCATACGCGTCAGCTCGAAGATATTCCGTTAACCGCAGAGGCAGTGATCTTAGCCACGGGCAGCTATTTTAGTCGCGGTCTCAATGCCGACCGCACTCAGGTGAGCGAACCGACGTTGGGATTAGACATGGTGCAAAGCCCTGATCGGAGTGAGTGGCGCAACGACGACTTTTTCAGTCAGCAAAGCCACCCCTTTATGGCCTTTGGCATTAACACCGACAACCAACTACGTCCCACCGCACGCGGCAAGCGCTGCCAAAACCTGTTTGTGTGTGGTGCGGTACTCAGTGGTTACGATCCCGTCTATGAGGGCTGTGGCGGTGGCGTTGCGATCGCAACCGGCTACGCCGCCGCGCAACGTGCGCTCGCGGTGATGGCGAGCGCTAAGGAGGCGTCCCATGCTAACTGAATGGCTGAAACAGCGTGACTATAGCGACCATGCGCCGCAACCCACCAGTTTTGACCAATGCATTAAATGCACGGTCTGTACTGTGTATTGTCCGGTATCAAAGGCGAACCCTGCGTATCCTGGCCCCAAAGAGTGTGGCCCGGATGGTGAGCGCCTGCGGATCAAAAACCCTGAGTATTATGATGACCTGCTCAAGCTATGCACCAACTGCAAACGCTGTGAGGCCGCCTGTCCTTCCGGGGTAAAAATTGGCGACATCATTGCGGTGGCACGCGGCAAACACGGCAAGAAAAACATCAATCCTAAGTTGATGCGTGATTACGTGCTGAGCCATACCGATTTGTTTGGCACGCTCGCTAATCCAGTGGCACCGTTGGTGAACGTGATGACGGATCTGAAACCGGTGAAAGCGGTGATGCATGCCACGATTGGGGTGGATAAACATAAATCCCTACCCAAGTATTCGTTTGGCACCTTTCGGCGTTGGATGAAAAGCCAAGCAGCGACACAAGCGGATTATCCCAAACAAGTCAGTTACTTTCATGGCTGCTATGTGAATTTTAACAACCCGCAGCTTGGTAAAGACTTAGTGAAAGTGATGAATGCGATGGGGTATGGCGTGCAATTGCTCGAGAAACATAAGTGCTGTGGCGTGCCTTTAATTGCCAATGGCTTTTACGATAAAGCGCGCCGTAACGCGACCGCCAATACGGCGATGATTGCCGATGCGGTTGCCGAGCATCGCCCTGTAATAGCCACCTCCTCATCGTGTGCGTTGACGTTAAAAGAAGAGTATCCCCACGTACTGGGAGTAGATAACGCCCACGTGGCAGGGCAGATCAGTTTTGTGACCCGCTTTTTACTCAAAGCGGCCATGAATGGCGAGATGCCCAAGCTCAACCCAATTAATAAGCGAGTGGTTTACCATACCCCTTGTCACTTGGAGCGCAGTGGTAATGCGATGTTTACCATTGAGCTGTTGCGTATGATCCCCGGATTAGAGGTTATTGTGCTCGATAGCGAGTGTTGTGGCTTGGCAGGTACCTATGGGTTTAAAACCGAGAACTATCAAACCTCGATTGCCATCGGTAGTGGCTTATTTGCTCAGATTGAAGCCGCGCAGGCGGACTTTGCAATCACCGACTGTGAAACCTGTAAATGGCAAATTGAAGAAAACACATCGCTGGAGGCCTTGCATCCGGTGAGTGTGCTGGCGATGGCGGTTGGAGAGCCAGTAGCACCGTAATATTCGTCGCAAAGAAAAACGCCACCCAATGCGGTGGCGTTTTTTTGGTTTGCTAAATGCGGTTTAGCTGCTCGCTTGTGATGGTGTCGAGGCGGTGGATTTGCCCACCGACTCTGCCAGTAAAGACTTCATCACGCTGATGGTCATCAAGATTACTAACACACTGATGGGCAGGGCAGTGACCATGTTCGCGGTTTGCAGGGCTCTTAACCCACCGGCAACCAACAATACGGCAGCGACGGCACCGATCATAGTGCCCCAGAATACTCGAAAGCGTTTAGGCGGGTTATCATTGCCCATCGACAGAATCGTGGTAAGCACAAGGGTGCTCGAATCGGACGAGGTAATGAACCAACTAAATAGCAAGAAGATCATCATGGCGTTGAGTATCCATCCCCAGATCCCGCCGCCAGTAATGCCATCGGCGGTGGCAAACAGCGCCGCGGGTAAGTCCCAACCATTGACCAAATCAATAATCCCAGCGGTGCCAATCCCGGCATCAGCGACAAGCTCTTGATGCAACGCGTTACCGCCAAAAATCGCCAGCCAAGCAAAAATCATTAGGGTTGGCGCACACAGCACGCACACGACAAACTCTCGTAAGGTGCGGCCGCGAGAAATACGCGCAATAAATAGGCCAATAAAGGGCGCCCAGCCAATCCACCAGCCCCAATAGAAAATGGTCCAGGCATTTTGCCATGCAGAGGGGCCTTTCGCCTCCGGGAACCACAGCCCCATCGGGATAAACTCGACCAAATAGTCGCTCAGTGATGCCCCAAATATTTGCACTAACCAAGCCGTAGGCCCGCCGAATAAAAAGTAGGCAATCACCAGTGCGGAGACGATGATATTCCACTCAGAAATGATTCTGATCCCTTTGCCGACGCCAGAGAGAGACGACAAGATAGAGGCCACAGAAATCAGTGCAATAAGGATAACTTGAGTCGCGATACCTGGATCGATGCCAAATAGGCGATCGAGCCCCACGGCAATCTGACTGACACCGAGCCCCAGAGAGGTGGCGACACCGAACACGCAGCCAAGCACCCCCAAGATATCGATAATATGGCCGATGGGCCCGTAAATGCGATTACCAATCAGTGGGTGCACCGTGGAACGTAGTGCCAGAGGCAGCTTTTTCCGAAACGAGAAATAGGCGAGCGCGAGGCCCACAATCACATACACCGCCCAGCCGTGAAAGCCCCAATGGAAGTAGGTGACACGCAACGCATCGGCGGCGCGATCAAAGCCCATGGTGGTGGCACCGGCCATATCTGCATACGGGTTGTTGGGGTAGCCGAACGCACCACTTGTATCAAAGTAGAGCGTGGGTTCGGCTACCCCAAAAAACAGTATGCCAACGCCGACACCCGCGGAAAACAACATGGATAGCCACGAGAAGGTGCTAAACTCGGGCCGGTCGTCGTCATCACCTAAACGAATGTTACCTAAACGCGTGACGGCAATCGTCAAGCTGGCGACTAGTAACAGCACCAGTACCAGCATGTAATACCAACCAAAGGTCGATTCCACCCAGCCACGAGCAGCGGCAAATACACGGCCAGCTAAATCAGTATTAAATCCGGTAAAAAACACGAAGACACAAACCAGAAGCGTGGCGGCGATCATCATATTTTTATGAACACCTTTAAACAGGCCGGTTTGTGTGACGCAATCGGCAAACGGATGCTGCAATGCACTCGCATTGCTCGCATCCGACGTACTTCGTGTTGACATGAATCATTCCTCTTTTAACAACAAAACGCGCAACAATTTACGCAACGCGACCATTTTTTGCAAAAAAAAGAGCCATTAATCACATTGTGTTGGATTGAAGTGCTGAGAAAAGCAGCGAAATGTGTCGATAAGACGGCCAGTGGAAGATTGTCTTCGTACACTCAAGATTGATTAAAACCTTAATAGATTGTTTAGGAGTGAGATGATGAAACCACAATCCGCTTCACGCGATACCATGCTGCAACTTGGATACCTTGGCTTGCTGCCTTTTATTGGCGGTGTCCTCGTCACTTGGGCCGATCTGACCTTATTTGGTCTCAGTGGAGAGCAGTTATTTTTAAGCTACAGTGCGGTGATTTTGAGCTTTTTGTCTGGTGTACTGTGGGGGAATGGTATCGATCATTTTTCTCATAAACTGAGCCGAAATGCGTTACTGCTAAGTAACTTGTTTGCACTACTGGCCTGGGGGGCGTTGATTCAAGGGGCGACCCAATACTTGATTGCCACCGGGTTGCTTGCCATCGGTTATTTAGCGGTATGGTTAGCGGAAAAATGGATCCGAAAAAGTGAGAGTGAGGACACGTCTTCCGCCTATCAAACCATGCGTGGTCGCTTGACGGTGGCGGTTGTGGCCTGCCATGGCTTGCTGCTTTTTGTGGTGTGAACGGTAAAAAGACCACCAAGAAAAACCTTACTGAGAATGAACCTATTGCAGTAATAGGCCGTACCCGTTACTTCGTGCGCAAAAAAACAATTAACTTAATAATGAGATTTAGGGCAGCGGGGTAACCAATGACGATCATACAGTATTTACGCGTGGTGTTTCTTGCACTCGGCATTGCGGTCGCGGCGAGTGGGTCGTATCTATTTAGCGAGATAAACACCGTCAAGGCACAGTTTAATGATGTGGTAGAGCGTAATGTTCGCCTGCTTAGCACTGTATCTGATCTTCGCTATTTTACCGTCACCTATCGCCGCTTCGCACTCGATTACGGTTTAACCGATGACAAACAAGCGCATCGCGATATTCTGGTGAAAATTGAGCGCAACGATCAAGAAGTCGGTGAAGCGCTCGACAAAATGAAGGCATTAACGGTCAGTGATAGCAACACAGAGGCGGTAGACACCATCGAGACACGCCTCAACAATTACCGCGACATGCAAAACGATTACATTTCGCTTATCGATAATGGCCGACTGGACGATGCGCGCCGCAAAATGCTGGGGCCTATGCTGGCACCGTTTGACCAGATAGTTGCCAACTTGGCCACGCTGCAAGAGACGTTGGAAGATCAAGCCAACGCGATTAAGACGCGAGAATCGGAAAAAATCGAGCGACTAATCTATATCGGTATTGCCGTGATTGTTGCACTGATTGTGCTGATGGCGGGTGTGGCGTTATTGCTACAACAGCGTATACGTGGGCCGCTGGCGCAGCTGGTCACTCAAATGCAACGGGTGGAAAGTGGTGACCTTACCCAACGTTTGGATCTTAACGCTTTTAACCGCGACGAGCTCGGGCAAGCCGCCAATACTTTTGCGCAAATGCAAGAAAGCATTACCGACCTGATAGGGTCGTTAGTGAAAGGCACTAAGCGCTTACAAACAGTCAGTGATGAGCTGTCGACCCAGGTCAGTCATACCGTGAACAGTGTTGAACAACAGCGTGGGGAGCTGTCACAGCTTGCCAGTGCGATGACGCAAATGGAGTCGACCTTTGGTGAAGTGGCGAGCAATACGGTGAATGCCGCGGAGCACACTGATAAGACGCGTGAATACGCAGAGCAAGGCCGGCAGACCTTTGAACAATCTTACCAGCAAAGCGTGGCGGCAAAAGACCAAGTTAATGAAGCATCGCAAGTGATTGAGGCGTTAACCGAAGACAGCGAAAATATTGGTAAAGTCTCGGAAGTGATTAGCACCATCGCCGAGCAAACCAACTTGCTCGCGCTCAACGCGGCCATTGAAGCTGCTCGCGCGGGCGAAGCGGGTCGAGGTTTTGCGGTCGTGGCTGATGAAGTGCGTGGATTGGCGACCAAAACCCAATCATCGACCGATGAGATCAATCAAATCATTGAAGGGCTGCAAACGAAAGCGCGTCAAGCCTACAAAGTGATGAGCGATAGCCAAACGTTGACGCAAAAAGGGCTGGACGATGCCAAACGGGCGGCAGAAGCGATTGACACCATTAATGATGCGACGCAGCAGGTATCAGAAATGACAGGCGCGATTGCTACCGCGACCGAAGAGCAAACCACGGCAGCGGCCGACTTGAACCAAAATGTGTCAGCGATTCACCGGGCAGCGGAATCACTTGCCGAGACGGCGGAGCAAACCCGTCAAGCGTACGAACGGTTGGAAAAAGAAAACGCCAGTATCAAAGAGCAAGCGGAAGCCTTTAGGCTCGGATGATGTGCACTAAGCACGAGGCACTAAACAAAAAAAGTGCGCCCACGCGGCGCACTTTTTTATTACCTTGGCAATGTCTGTCAGCGTTAGCGAAATAAGTACAAAGACAAAAAATAGTTAATGTTTTGATTGATCGTTCGGAGCACGGCGGTCAAGCCTGCCTCGCTATGCTCAGTCACATCCCAGGGTACAAATTTTCCATAA
This sequence comes from Salinivibrio sp. ML198, assembly GCF_001996015.1. Classification (NCBI taxonomy): domain Bacteria; kingdom Pseudomonadati; phylum Pseudomonadota; class Gammaproteobacteria; order Vibrionales; family Vibrionaceae; genus Salinivibrio; species Salinivibrio sp. ML198. The sequence continues at coordinate 5,545 of NZ_MUEZ01000012.1, read as the reverse complement.
TCAGGTAATGGTAATCCGGACTGCACGGCAGCGGGGTTCATCGCAACCAGATAATCAACATACGTCAATCTCAGCTCGGCCAGCGGGGACGGCGTGATCCCGGACGTAGAGAGTTGAAACTGAATTAACGCTTTTGACGCTTGCGCAGTATGCATAGTGCTGGATGTATGTGCGCAGTGGACATCAAAAAAACTGCTGGCTTTGTTTACCATCACCGCGGCGGCCATCAAAGAGGCACCGTGCTTACCATCGCATAAAAACAAAACGACCGGCTTACTCGGCACGGTATCGCCATGCATCGGTGTCTCGTCGGCACGCGCGTTTAACGAGACATTATCTTTGGCATCTATCATTGCCTTTACTCATCAAAAAAGGTGGAGGACGGGGCGTTCGATGGTGCATCGAGTCTACGCGCGTCAGTCCTTGGTGAGTCTATCCTAGCCCGCCATACGCACAGCGCCAGCGTGGTAAAAACAACTTTTGAATCTGTTACCAATGCGCCGCACTGTCATCAAACCTTCATGATTGCATAAAGGAACTGTCACTTTGTGCTCTTAATGTGTCTCCCCGTTAACCGAGTTCTTCGTTATGTGTAGATAAATTGATTTGCACAGCACTAACTTAAATAATCGACTTGGAGGTTGATGTGAAACTTAAAGCTCTCTTTGCAGCTACTACAGTATCAATGGCCGTGCTGGCCTCAGGTAGCGCAACGGCCGCAAACCGTGATTACATTAGCATCGTTGGCTCTTCTACTGTTTACCCTTTTGCTACTGTAGTTGCTGAGCGCTTCGGTCGCACGTCGCAATACTCAGTACCAAAAATCGAATCTACCGGTTCAGGCGGCGGTCTTAAGCTGTTCTGTGCAGGTGTGGGTGAAAACACGCCAGATATCACTAACGCATCACGTAAAATCAAAAGCTCGGAAATCGACCGTTGTAAGTCAAACGGTGTTGACGACATTGTTGAAATCAAAATCGGTTATGACGGTATTGCGCTGGCAAACTCGAAAATGTCTCAGCAATATGACTTGAGCTTGAAAGAGATCTACACCGCGCTCGCTAAAACCGTGCCAGACGGCAACGGCAACTTTATCGACAACCCAAATGAAACGTGGAAAGACGTGAACCCATCACTGCCTAACACCAAAATTGAGGTGCTAGGTCCACCACCAACATCAGGGACGCGTGACGCTTTTGTTGAGCTAGCCATGGAAGCGGGCTGTGCCGAGTACCCAGAAGTGGCGGCGCTTGAAGACAGCAACGAAGACAAATTCAAAGCGATTTGTCACGGCATGCGTGAAGATGGCGCTTTCATCGAAGCGGGTGAGAACGACAACCTTATCGTGCAAAAGCTTGAAGCAAACCCAGACGCACTTGGCATCTTCGGTTACAGCTTCCTAGAGCAAAACGCTGACAAGGTACAAGGCTCAAAAATCGCGGGTGTTGAACCAACGTTTGACGCGATTGGTAGCGGTGACTACCCCGTATCACGTTCACTGTACTTCTACGTGAAAAAAGCACACGAAGACGTGATCCCAGGTCTAAAAGACTACGTGACCGCATTCACTGCTGAAGATGCTATCGGCAACATGGGTTACCTGGCTGACCGTGGCCTTATCCCACTCGACAACAGTGAATGGAAACAAGTACGCAGCGCCGCAGTTGACCTAAAACCAAACCTGTAAGCGCAGTGTGAACACGAAAAGGTGGCACACATGAGGTGCCACCTTTGTGCGTGTTCAGGAGGAACAATGACAACACCCATGCTGATGACCGTAATTGCTGTAATTGCAATTTCAGGCTTTTTTATTGCTCGAGCACGCTCAATCAAGCTCGCCGATACGGCTGGCGGATTGAGTAAGCTTCATTCTCGTCCTAATTATTACGGCTCTTATGTTGCGATTCTCGCGGCTATTCCGGCACTGGTTCTCTTATTGTTGTGGCAAGCGGTAGAACCCAACTTGATCCACAGTTTGGTGATGGCACAGATATCTGATGCGTATGTTACGCAGTTCGGCAACGCCGACTTGCTATACAGTCAGATTGGAAACGTCGCTCGTGGCATCACCCAAACTGACGATGCTGTCTTGTTGGCAGCGGCTGACCACTATCAAATGCTGAACCAACTGGGAACGACATTGCGTTTCACCGCAATGACATCGCTCGCGTTAGCGGGTTTGGCTTTTGGCTGGCGCTCTCTGCGATTACGTCTTCGCGCTCGAAATCGCGTTGAAAATGTGATGCAGGCGTTTTTGCTGCTTTGCTCAACACTCGCGATTTTAACCACACTGGGCATTGTGCTCTCGGTGCTGTTTGAGGCGTTGCGCTTTTTCCAAATGATTCCGGTCACTGAGTTCATCTTTGGTACTGAGTGGTCGCCGCAAATTGCATTGCGCGCCGATCAGCAGGCGGCGAGTGGCTCATTTGGTGCGATTCCCTTGTTCACTGGCACCTTGATGATCTCGTTTATCGCCATGTGTATTGCGGCGCCAGTCGGGTTGATGAGTGCCATCTACTTGGCCGAATATGCATCGCCGCGTGTGCGTGGTGTCGTCAAACCGATTTTGGAAATCCTGGCGGGGATTCCAACCGTGGTTTATGGCTTCTTTGCCGCATTGGTGGCCGCGCCGTTTATTCGTGATGTGGCACAGGCGATCGGCTTTAGCAGTGCCTCGTCAGAGAGTGCTCTGGCTGCGGGCGCGGTAATGGGGATCATGATTATTCCTTTCGTTTCGTCATTGTCAGACGACGTGATCACCGCTGTCCCCCAATCGCTGCGTGATGGTTCGTTCGGACTGGGTGCCACCCCGTCAGAAACGGTTCGTAAAGTGGTTCTACCGGCTGCGTTACCCGGCATTGTGGGCGGCTTATTGCTGGCTGTCTCACGTGCAATCGGCGAAACCATGATTGTGGTGATGGCGGCGGGTCTGTCTGCGAATCTAACGGCCAATCCACTTGACTCAGTGACCACAGTGACGGTGCAAATTGTAACCTTACTCGTGGGTGACCAAGAATTTGATAGTCCAAAGACCTTGGCGGCGTTTGCTTTGGGTCTGACATTATTTGTTGTGACACTCGCACTTAACGTGATTGCGCTGAACATCGTGAAGAAATACCGGGAACAATATGACTGATAAAATCGAAAAAATGGCGCAAGAAAAGCGCGCAAGGGTAAGGGCAAGCTTAGCAAAGCGCCGCGGGAAAGAAGGACGTTTTCGTTTTTACGGAATGGGCTCTATTTTCCTTGCGTTTACCTTCTTGGTTTTATTGCTCGGCTCGATCGTCTCGCAAGGCTATACGGCTTTCTACACCACGGAAATTCGCTTGACCGTTGATTTAAGTGAAGAAAACCTAGGGATTGAAGGCAAGCCATTAAATGACGAAACCCTTAAATACTTGGGTTATCGCTCAGTGCTGGCGGATGCCATTTTTGATGCCATGCCAGACGTGACGTCGCGTGGTGACAAACGTGAGCTGTTCCGTTTTCTGTCTAACGGCGCCGAGTATGACTTGCGTGACCGTGTGGCGGCCAACCCTGACTTGGTGGGGCAAGAAGTAGAAATTTGGGCACTCGCCGGCGATAACGTCAACCAATTTAATAAAGGCAATATCGATGGCAGCTTGCCGGAGTCTTATCGCCAGTTTAAGGACAAACACATTGGCTGGTTCAATCAGCTTAAAGAAGACGATCGTGTTCGCACCGTGTTCAACTCGCGCTTTTTCACCAATGGTGACAGCCGTGATGCTGAACTTGCTGGGATCTGGGGCGCGACCGTAGGCTCCTTCTATACGTTGCTGGTGACACTGGCATTAAGCTTCCCTATCGGGGTGGCAGCCGCGATTTACTTGGAAGAGTTCGCGCCACGTAATCGCATCACTGAGATTATTGAAATCAACATCAATAACCTGGCAGCGGTACCGTCGATTGTGTTTGGTTTGCTGGGCTTAGCCGTGTTCCTCAACTTTGCCGACCTACCGCGTTCAGCGCCGGTTGTTGGCGGCTTGGTACTGACGCTGATGACGTTGCCAACTATCATTATTTCGAGCCGTGCATCTATCAAAGCGGTGCCACCCTCGGTACGTGACGCCGCCTTGGGTGTCGGCGCATCGAAAATGCAAATGGTGATTCATCATGTGTTGCCATTAGCTATGCCTGGCATGCTAACCGGGACCATTATCGGTATGGCACAAGCGCTGGGTGAAACCGCGCCGCTACTGATGATTGGTATGGTGGCCTTTATTGTAGATATCCCTTCAGGGCCACTGGATGCTGCCACTGCGTTACCCGTTCAAATTTACTTATGGGCAGAGAACCCTGAAAAGGGCTTTGTCGAAAACACCTCTGGCGCAATCATGGTATTGCTGGCATTCCTCGCGCTTATGAATGCCTGTGCCGTGATTCTGCGTAAGCGTCTTGAGCGACGCTGGTAAGTCGGGAGAAACAACCATGACGACGACAACAATGAACAATGTAGCCATGACCGAAGAAGTAGTAGATGCCACGCCGCAAAATACCGCGGCACCGACTGAGACGTGTGGTGTACCTTTCGTAGAAAACCCACGCATGACTGCCCGTAATGTATTTGTGAATTACGAGAACGGCTCAAAATCAGCGATTACCGATGTCAGTCTAGATATTGGCGAAAAAGAAGTCTTGGCGATGATTGGCCCGTCAGGCTGTGGTAAATCCACCTTCTTGCGCTGCCTAAACCGCATGAACGATACCATTCCTGGGTGCCAAGTATCGGGTGATATTATTTTGGATGGCGAGGATATCTATCATCGCGACACCGAAATTGTGGAGCTTCGCTCGCAAGTGGGCATGGTATTCCAGCGTCCTAACCCATTCCCGAAATCGGTTTACGATAACGTGGCTTATGGCCCACGTATTCACGGCCTGGTTGACGGCAAAGATGAGTTGGATGGCTTGGTCGAGCAATCACTGACGCGGGCAGGGCTTTGGAACGAAGTGAAAGATCGCCTGGATCAGCCCGCAACAGGACTATCAGGCGGCCAGCAGCAACGTCTGTGTATCGCACGTACCATTGCTGTCGCGCCTGAAGTGATCTTGATGGATGAGCCTTGCTCGGCGTTAGACCCCATTGCCACCGGTATCATTGAAGAGCTGATTGCCGATCTGAAGAAAAACTTCAGCATTGTGATCGTCACGCACTCGATGCAGCAAGCGGCACGTGTGTCTGATCGCACCGCTTACTTCCACCTTGGCGACTTGGTTGAAGTCAACAGCACACAAAAAGTCTTTAATGACCCTGAGCACAAACTGACCTCTGACTACATAAACGGTCGCTTTGGTTAAGCCGATATGGCGCTGACCCAGCGCCATTGGGTATAGAGCAGGGGCGTTTGCTGATTATTTCAGCGTTTAGCGATAAAAGTGCAAAAAGTCACTTTACATCAGCCACCTCTGCTCATACTATACGACCCGTTCCGGAGAGATGGCTGAGTGGTTGAAAGCACCGGTCTTGAAAACCGGCAAGGGTTAATAGCCCTTCTAGGGTTCAAATCCCTATCTCTCCGCCACA
>NZ_MUEZ01000011.1:0-135920 GCF_001996015.1 Salinivibrio sp. ML198 | reverse complement strand
TTTGAACCCTAGAAGGGCTATTAACCCTTGCCGGTTTTCAAGACCGGTGCTTTCAACCACTCAGCCATCTCTCCGGAACGCGGCGTATATTATTGGGTTCGCTGTGGCTTGTAAACCCTTTATTTGCCGCTTTTTGTCTGTTCGCTCAAGCCGTGATCAGGTTGGCGATATTGCTAGCAAAAGGCGATTAGCTTGCCGCCAATCGCCCTACTTTTACTGAGACACGTTAGCTGAGTCTCTTTAACTGCACGGTACTTATAGCGCGATAAAAATACCCGCCAGTGCCGCACTCATTAGGTTGGCAAAGGTGGCGGCAATCACTGCGCGCACGCCTAAGCTTGCCACATCTTTGCGGCGCTCGGGCACCATGGCACCAATCGAGCCAAGTTGAATGGCAATTGAGCCAATGTTGGCGAAGCCACACAAGGCAAAGGTGACAATCACCTGGCTTTGCACCGACAGGTTCGCTTTGATATCGGCAAAGGATAAGAAGGCGACAAACTCATTGAGTGCGATTTTCTGCCCTAATAGGTTGCCGACGGCAAACACTTCATGCACCGGCACCCCAGTAAGCAATGCCAAGGGTGAGAATAAATAGCCGAACAGGCTTTCTAGGCTTAAGCCTTCTAAATCAAGCAGCTCGCCAATGCTCCCGAGCCCGGCGTTTAGCATCGCAATCACACTGATAAAGGCCACCAGCATAGTACCCACGGCCACCGCGACTTTCATGCCGTTCATCGCGCCACTGGCCAAGGCATCAATCGCGTTCGCTTGGTCGCTATCGCTGATCTCCACCTGGTTTTGCTCAGCCGGTGTTTCCGTCTCAGGGACGATGATTTTGGCCATCAATAATCCACCGGGCGCGGCCATAAAGCTCGCGGCAATCAGGTATTTTAAATCCACGCCCATGGCGGCATATCCACCAAGTACACTGCCGGCCACCGAGGCCATGCCGCCGACCATTACGGCGAAGAGTTCAGAGCGGGTCATTTTGCTAAGAAAAGGGCGAACTACCAAAGGAGATTCGCCCTGAGAAAGAAAGATGTTGCTGGTTGCCACCAGAGACTCTGCGCGGCTGGTGCCGAGTAATCGCTGTATGCCGCCGCCGAGGAGTTTGATAACCCACTGCATAATGCCGAGATGATAAAGGAGAGAAATCAGCGCACTGATAAAAATGATTAACGGCAGTACTTTAACAGCGAAAACAAACCCATCGTTCGCCAGAGGTCCAAACACAAACTCGATGCCTTCGTTGGCAAAGGAGAGCAGCTTCGCCGCGCCATTACTCATTGCCCCTAGCATGGCTTGACCAAAGGGAATATAGAGCACCAGGGCAGCAAACCCAGCTTGCAGGCCAAACGCACCTAGCACTGTTCGCCAGTTGATCGCTTTGCGGTTGGTGGAAAATGCGCACGCGCACAGAAACAGAGCGACCAGACCTGCCGCACTATAGAGGAGTTGCATAAATAGATTACCTTGCCGTTGTGTTGCACTTGCGGTACGGATGAGTACGACACGCTGCCGGGGTGGCAAGAGGTTCCATCATGCGTTACATCGTACCGCGGGTTCGGTGAAGGTGGGCCCGACCTTGGACGCTTTTTCTTCAGCCGCAAATCGCGACACAGTCACTCTTTGGCTATCGCTGCGCAAAGAGCACATGTTGGGCGAGCATTCTAGTGTGATTAAACTCTCATTTCCAGCAGAATTTGACGCTCGATCACACTTATTGAGTGGTTATCGAGGGTTGCAAACTGCCCTTTTGGCTGTGTCTTGTCTCTCAGACAATGGTCGGATGTTTATCCCTCTCTTTTTGTGTCACCTTGGTGGTGTCTATCATTCACACCCTGCATCACGCCTGCGCTTAACAAATTTGGCAAGATTGGTTGACACGTTTGGCTCATATGATATTCATGGGTGGCTATTGACAAAATCATTGAAGGTAAAGCGATAAAAATAAGCCTCAATGGAAAAAAAAAAGCAATAGCGCTAAAAAACATAAAACAAAGCAAACACAACAACGCAACCACAATAAAGGAAACACACATGCAAACCGTCTCTTCGCATCAGGCAGGATCTAGCTTGTCGGTGATGCAACGTCTACGCGCATTGGGGCCAGGTATCATGATGGCCGCGGCAGCTGTAGGCGGCTCTCACCTTGTTGCCTCGACCAAAGCCGGAGCCATTTATGGCTGGCAACTCGCGGCATTGATCCTGCTCGTTAACTTGTTTAAATACCCCTTTTTTCGAGCAGGCGTACAATACACCGCGGGAACCGGTGAAACCTTGGTCGAAGGCTATGCGCGTTTAGGTCGGCCTTATTTGTGGCTGTTTGTCGCGTTAAGTGCGGTCTCTGGGGTGATTAACACCGCGGCCTTGACCTTATTTAGTGCCAGCTTGCTCAGCTATTTTGTGCCGTTTGATCTCTCACTGACGGTACTCTCGAGCATTATTGTGGCCACCTGCTTAGTCATCTTGATTGCGGGGCATTACAAAGCGCTGGATACCTTATCGAAAGTGATCATGGCGACGCTGACTTGCGCCACCTTGGTGGCGGTGACGATTGCCGTGGGGAATCCTGTCGCGGTTGAACCCAACTTCAATGCGCCCTCAATTTGGTCTGTCGCCGCCATCGGCTTTATTGTGGTGACCATGGGTTGGATGCCCGCTCCGATTGAAATTTCTAGCATCACCTCGGTGTGGCTCAAGCGTAAAGCGCAATCTGAGCCGATTAACGCCAAAGCGGCGCTGTTTGATTTTAACGTCGGTTACATCGGTACCGCGCTGTTGGCGATTGTGTTCTTATCTCTTGGTGCCTTGCTTCTGCACGGCAGCGGGGTGGAGTTAAAGCAATCGGGTATCGGCTTTTCGCACCAGTTAGTGGGCCTGTACGCCGCCACCATTGGTGAATGGTCGCGCTATTTGATTGCCGTGGTCGCCTTTTTCTGTATTTTCGGCAGCACCATTACCGTGATTGATGGCTATGCGCGGGTCGTATCTGAATCACAACGCTTGTTGCGTGAACAAACAGAAGCCGAGGCGCACCCGGGTATCGCACAAGGTTGGATGATGCTGATCTCGGTGTTGGCACTGGCGATTGTGGCGTTTTGGACCGGCGCACTGCTGACCATGCTTGATTTCGCCATGGTGGCGGCATTTGTCACCACGCCCTTTTTCGCTCTGTTGAACTATATTTTGGTGACCAAGCACCGCTTGCCGCCTGAAGTGACCATGAGCAAAGCGATGCGCGCGCTAGCCATTACTGGATTAGTGTATTTATTCGGCTTTTTGGCGGTGTTCGTCTGGTGGAAGTGGTTGATGTAACAAAGTTTACCTTGTTCGCGCTTAAAGGGCTGGGTTAACATCCTTTTACAACTTCACCATCGGTGTTGAGCGCGGATAAGGTATTATTGACCTTATAAAAGCCAGTCGTGGTTTAGGTTAAGGACGTGGGCGGCTTGAAAAAGTGAACGACTGCCCACATAACTGTCGTATATAAAAATGGATTGTTAACCCAACCGGGAGAACGTTATGAACGATCGTATCGTTTCGCACAGCCAGTCACAGCAGAGTGCGTTATCTACAAACAAAGTGCTACGTAATACGTATGCACTGCTATCGATGACACTGATCACCAGTGCTATCGCGGCCTTTATCGCTATCGCTGTCGGCATCGGCCCAATGATGTCGCTAGGTATGACCCTAGGTGCGTTGGCGATCGTGTTCTTTGTGCTACCACGCACCATGAACTCTTCCGCCGGTATTGTATGGACCTTCGTGTTTACCGGCTTACTGGGTGCCTCACTCGGTCCAACCTTGACCTACTACCTGAGCCTGTCTAGCGGCCCAGGAATTGTTATGCAGGCGTTGGCGACCACAGGTATGGTGTTCTTAGGCCTATCGGCGTATGCCATTACCTCTAAGAAAGACTTCTCTTTCATGGGTGGTTTCTTGGTCGCGGGTGTGATTGCTCTACTGGTGGCGATGGTCGCGAACATCTTCTTGCAGATCCCAGCGCTGAGCTTGGCAATCAGCACCATCGCGGTACTGATTTTCTCCGCCTTTATTCTGTATGACACCAGCAACATCATTAATGGCGGCGAGACTAACTACATCCGCGCCACCGTGTCGCTGTACTTGAACATCTTCAACATCTTCGTTCATATGCTGAGCATTCTTGGCTTTATGAACGACGACTAAGCCTCGTGCTTTAAACCGTAAGTCACAAAGAGCCGGCATGCGCCGGCTTTTTTTATAGCTGCTTTTTTCGCCCTAAAAGCGTGTGATTGAATGGCGCACCCACTCAGTGAAGCGCGCCACATCAGGCACAGTGAACGCCAGTTGCACTCGCCCGCCCTGCTCGCTATGCTTTGCAGCCTCAATCAAAGCGATAACGTCCGGTCAGATGACGAACAAAGGTAAAAGTATGCTGGTGTATGAAGGTGAAACCATTGCGACGGATGCGCAAGGGTATTTAAAAAATGTGGATGATTGGCACGAAGCCCTGGTACCGCTGCTTGCAGAACAAGAAAACATTGCGCTGACCGAAGCCCATTGGGAAGTGATTCACTTCGTCCGCCATTTCTATCAAGAGTACAACACCTCACCAGCGGTGCGTTTGTTGGTTAAATCGATGGAAAAAGAATACGGCCCAGAGAAAGGTAACAGCAAATACTTGTTTAAGCTGTTCCCTAAAGGCCCGGCAAAACAGGCTACCAAGCTGGCAGGCTTACCCAAGCCCGCGAAATGCCTCTAGTCACCGAGGTAAACAAGTACCGAAGCTGACAAGTCCCGAGGCCGATAGATCAAGCGCCGCCACACCTTCGCGGCGCATGTAACGATTGGCTCTAGGCTCTCTTCTATTGAGACCTGTTATTAAGGCGCTACAAGATGGCAAAGCCATCAACGGCGCGCCATTCCGCGTCCTCTTGATCAACCTGATCGACGCCCGCCGTCGGTGGCCCTTTATCTAACCACGCCATTAACGAATCCACTGATTCTTCACGTCCACAAGCCAATACCTCAACGCGACCATCCGGCAGGTTCTTCGCGTATCCAGTTAATGAGAGCTTCAACGCCTCATGGGCGGTGTGATAACGAAAGCCAACCCCCTGAACGTGACCTGTGACATAGGCTTTGACACATTTTTGAGACATCTGTCACCTCTCCTATATTCCCATTGCAAAACGACACCTGTATAACGCTACATGAGACAAGTCGTTTGACAGGATGGCGTCATGAAAGAAGTTGCGTTTCGATGGATTGATAAATATTTTATCCACCTTCGGCTACAAGAAAAATTTTACCTTATCTTTTTCCTCCCCTTGCTCGCAATGGTTGTGATTGCGCTTACCTTGGATGCCGCCTCGGATACCCGTGTGGCACACAAGATGGAAGCGGAAGGCCAAGCCATTCAAGCGATGGTTGATAAATACGACCTCCCGAAAGGCGAGGTACAAACCCTGCTCAATAACCAGCAAACCGGTTTTACGTTCAATGGTAATGAGCTTGTCTATCAACTTGACGGCTCACTGTTTAGCCATATGAGCGCCACCGACTGGAGCCTGCTGATCGGTATGGTTCTGGTGATTGCAGTACTAATTTACTACATCATGACCTTTATTGGCGGCGCGATGTACACCATGAACCAAGCCTTATTAAAGCTAGCAGATGGTGAGCTGAGCTACCGAATGAACTTTATTCCTGTTCGTGATGAGTTTAGCCAAATTGCCGTCACTATCGATAAAGTGCTTGAGCGCGAGCAAAACTTGGTGAAGGCGATTCAACAAAGCGCTGAGATGATGGATGGCTTGTCAGCAAGCTTGCAGCAGCGTAGCGATGAGAGTGAAGCCTTGGGTGAGAGTCAACGCCAGTATCTTGATTCACTGGCCAGTGCCACCGAAGAAATGGCAGGTTCGATTCGCGAAGTGGCCAGCCATGCCACGGACACCTCAACCCAAACGCAAGAGGCCACCGAAGCGGCGAACCAAGGACGTCAGCAAGTCCAGCAAACCATGGCCGCGATTAACGGCCTTGCCAGCGAAATTGCCCAAGCAGCGGATAAAGTCAGCGAGCTGAGCAAAAACGCCGAGCAAATTGGCACCGTGGTGACCACCATCAATGGCATCAGTGAACAAACCAACTTGTTGGCGCTGAATGCGGCGATTGAAGCGGCACGTGCCGGTGAACAAGGCCGCGGCTTTGCCGTGGTGGCCGATGAAGTACGCACACTGGCCAGTCGCACCCAAGAGTCAACGGTTGATATTCAGTCTATGATTGAATCACTGCAAGCGCATACCGCGGATCTGCGCCGCGTGATGGAAGGCACGGTTGAAAATGCGTCCGCCAGCGAGGCAGCGGTGCAAGAAATTGATACCGAAATCAGCCAAATCGCTGAGCGCAGTGGCACCATCGCCGATCGCAGCACCGAGATTGCGGCCGCTGCCGAACAGCAAGGCAATGTCGCGGGCACGATTTCACAAGACGTCGAACAAGTGCGCAGCCAATCGACCCAAGTGGCACAAATGCTGCGTGATTCTGCCACCGAAGTCAGCGAACTGGGCGCACAAGCTCATCAGCTGAAAACCTTGGTGGCAGGGCTTCGTACCTAAACGTCTAGGTCTATCCCCTCACGCTTGTAATCACGCGCCCTTCTCTGGGCGCGTTTTTATTGCAATCCCCCTGACCTTGCTCGACAATACCCGCCCTTTTTTGCTTTGCCTATCCATCATCAATCGTTAGGACACCATCATGACTGCCACTGTGTATCTCGCCAAAGGCCGCGATAAATCGATCAAACGCCGCCACCCCTGGATTTTCTCGCGCGGCATTGCCCGTATTGAAGGAAAGCCAGGTTTAGGTGACACTGTCACTGTCTGCGATCATCAAGGCGAGTTTTTAGGCCTTGGCGCGTTCTCGCCACAATCGCAAATTCGGGTACGCATGTGGTGCTTTGAAAAAACCCCCATCGACAGTGACTTTTTCCTTGCCCGTATTCGTGCGGCAAAACCGCTACGTACCATGCTCGCCGAGCGTGATGGCTTAACCGGTTATCGTCTCTTAGCCGCCGAGTCAGACGGTGTCCCCGGCATCACTGTCGACAAGTACGATAACTACTTGGTGTGCCAATTGCTCAGCGCCGGCGCGGATGCCCAGCGTGATAATCTGGTCACCGCCCTACGCACCGAGTTTCCAGATTGTCATATCTATGAGCGCTCCGATGTGGCCATTCGTAAAAAAGAAGGCCTTAAACCGCGCACCGGCGTTTTACACGGTGAGGAGCCGCCTGCGTCCGTCATCATCGAAGAAAATGGCGTGACGATTGAGGTTGATGTTACCAACGGCCACAAAACCGGTTTTTACCTCGACCAGCGTGATAGTCGCGAACAAGCGGTGAAATACATGGATGGCAAACGTGTACTGAACTGCTTTTGCTATACGGGCGGCTTTGGCTTGTATGCGCAAAAAGGCAATGCCAAACATGTCACTAATGTCGATGTGTCACAGCCTGCGCTCGACAAAGCGAAAGCCAATGCGGCGCGAAACGGCTTTGATCTCACCCGCGCGGAATTTGTCAATGCCGATGTGTTCAAGCTGCTGCGCACTTATCGCGAACAAGGCGAGCGCTTTGACGTGATTGTGATGGACCCACCTAAGTTTGCCGAGTCGAAATCCCAACTGACCGGCGCATGTCGCGGCTATAAAGACATTAATATGCTGGCGATGCAGCTGCTTAATCCAGGCGGTGCGCTGCTCAGCTACTCTTGCTCGGGTTTAATGGATGCGGGGCTGTTCCAAAAGATCCTCGCGGACGCGGCGTTAGATGCCGGTAAGAACGTGCAGTTTATCGAACGCTTTGCACAAGCGGCGGATCATCCCACTCACAGTGCTTATCCTGAAGGCTTTTACCTGAAAGGGTTTGCCTGCTTGGTGCAATAAGCCGCAAGCGGTATCGCACTTTTGTGTCAGTAGGCGACCTATGTCGTCTTCTGAACTAGACACTTCTGTCTAGCGCCTCTACTGTATTTAGAGAGTCAGCGTTTAGAGAGCCATCAACAGGAGTGTATGAATGCTCAGTCCCATTAAGCCACAAGATGAAGATCAGCGTTTAAAAAAACTAGAAGAGACGGGCCTGCTAGATAGCGAAGACGAAGAGCGCTTTGACCGTATCACTCGCTTAGCAAAACGTTTATTCAACGTCCCGATCGCCCTCGTTAGCTTAATCGACAACGATCGTCAGTGGTTTAAATCATGCTTTGGCCTGACTGTGCGCGAAACTTCCCGCGATATTTCTTTTTGCGGCCATGCCATTTTGGGTAATCAACCGTTTGTGGTTCAAGACGCCAGTGCCGATCCGCGTTTTGCCGATAACCCTTTGGTGACTGGTGACCCGCATATCCGCTTTTATGCCGGGCACCCGCTTTCTCTCAGTGATGGCACCAATATCGGCACACTCTGTGTTATTGATACCCAGCCAAGACGTTTTAGCCAAGAAGATGTGCGCTTTTTAAAAGATCTGGCGCGACTCGCGGAAAGTGAGTTGTCATCGGCACATACCGCTTACACTGACGACATTACAGGCATTTCTAATCGACGCGGTTTTATGCAACTGGCGAGCCGAGCGGTACAGCATTGCCAGTCAATTAATGCTCCCTATTCATTAGCTTTTTTGGACTTAAATAACTTTAAAGCGATTAATGATACCTACGGCCATGCTGAAGGGGATATCGCGTTATCTCACTTAGCCAACTTGCTGCGCGCCAATATGCGCGAATCGGATGTGTTCGCCCGCTTTGGTGGGGACGAGTTTGTGGTGTTTCTCTATGGTGCGGGTCGTCAAGAAGCGGAGAATGCCCTCGAGCGTTTTGCTGGAGTGGTTGAACGATTTAATCAGATTAACCGACACACGTATCCCCTCTCATTTAGCCAAGGCATTGCGACCAGCTCAGCCACCTCGCACCGCGGTTTAGATGACTTGTTGGATGAAGCGGATACCAAGATGTATCAACAAAAAATGCGTCAAAAAGCCCACAACGGTGATGAGCCCTAAGCGGTGTAGACGTGTAAACGAATAAAAAACGTGGCACACCAAGGTGCCACGCGTTGTCGATAGTACTCACAGCCTTTGCATCTAGTGTGAAAGCGCCGAGGCGATGGTCTCCAAACTACTCGGATCATCAATCGTCGAGGGCACGTGATAAGCCTCGCCATCCGCCATTTGGCGAATAATGCGACGTAATATCTTCCCTGACCGTGTTTTGGGCAACTTATCGACGATAACCGCTTTTTTAAAGCAAGCGATCGCGCCAATTTGATCCCGCACACGCTGTACCAATTCCTGTTCTATCTCCCCGCTCACAGAGACAAAACCATCTTTCAGTACCACCAAGCCAAGCGGCAATTGGCCTTTGAGTTCATCGTGCATGCCCACCACCGCACATTCGGCGACCGCTTCATGGCTACCCAGTACTTCTTCCATTTCTCCGGTCGATAAACGGTGACCCGCGACGTTAATCACATCATCTATCCGTCCCATCACAAACACATAGCCATCTTCGTCCATGTAGCCCCCATCACCAGAGACATAGTAACCGGGGAACTGGCTGAGATAGCCGGCTTCAAAGCGATCGTGGTTGCGCCACACCGTGGGCAGGCAGCTGGGCGGCAGGGGACGCTTCACGGCAATATATCCTTGCTGGTTTGGCGCCGCAGGGTCGCCCATTTCATCGAGAATACACACCTGATACCCCGGGCTTGGCATGGTTGCCGAGCCAGGCTTGGTCGCAAAGCAGGTTAACCCCAATGGATTGCCGGCAATCGCCCAACCGGTTTCAGTTTGCCACCAGTGATCGACCACGGGTCGCTGGGTCTTTTCTTCTACCCATTCCAATGTCGGCGGGTCAAGCCGCTCGCCCGCCATAAACACCGTACGTAACGATGTCATCGGATAACGCGCCAGGTGCTCACCGTTTGGATCTTGCTTTTTAATCGCTCGAAAGGCGGTGGGCGCCGAGAACAAGATGCTGACGTTATACTCCTCACACACACGCCAAAACGCCCCCGCATCCGGTGTGCCGACGGGTTTGCCTTCAAACATCACCGTGGTGCAGCCGTGTAGCAAGGGGGCATAGACAATATACGAGTGCCCCACTACCCAGCCGACATCCGAAGCGGCCCAAAACACTTCACCGGGTTTGACGTTGTAAATCGCGCTCATGCTGTACTTCATCGCTACCGCATGGCCGCCATTATCACGCACTACGCCTTTGGGTTTACCCGTGGTGCCGGAGGTATAAAGGATATATAAGGGATCCGTAGCATTGACAGGCACCGGGGGCGCAGGCGTCGCTTCCGCTAACAGCGCCGCCCAATCAGCATCACGCGGATTGTCTAAATTAGCGCGACACATGGCACGCTGATAGACCACCACATGGTCGGGTTTGTAGCGACTGTCCATGATGGCTTGATCGACCATCGGCTTATAAGCCAAGGTTTTCGCGCCCTCGATGCCGCATGAGGCGGTGAGCACCACTTTGGGCTCCGCGTCTTCAATCCGTACCGCCAGCTCATTCGGGGCAAAGCCACCAAAGACTACCGAGTGAATCGCCCCAAGCCGTGCGCAAGCGAGCATGGCCACGGTCGCTTCTGGGATCATGGGCATATAAATCACCACGCGATCCCCCTTTTCAACCCCTAGCCCTGCCAGCATGCCCGCAACTTTCGCCACGTAGTCACGCAGCGCGGCATAGGTATAGGTGGTTTTTTTGTTGGTAACCGGTGAGTCGTAAATAAGCGCGGTTTGTTCGCCCCGACCTTGCTCGACATGAGCATCAAGCGCCATATACGCGGTGTTCATAGTGCCATCGGCAAACCAGCGCTCAATGCCATTGTCATCTTTGCTAAGAATGGTTTGTGGAAAGGTAAACCAATCTAGCTGTTTGGCCTGCGCCTGCCAAAACCCCTCGGGATCGCGGTTGGCCCAATCCGCATGGTGTTGATAACTGGCTTCTTGCATAAGCGGCTCCTTATCGCCCGCCATGAGCGAGCGATGAGTTAGCAAGCAACGTGTTTAATAACGTGCTTAGTTAATCACAAACAGCGACATAAACGCGTGCACCGGGGTTTTCTCCAGCGCGGCCTGGTCGCTACACAAGGCAGCGATTTTTTCGCTCTGTGCTTGCGGGAACCGAGTCGCCAAGTTAGCGCGGAATTTTTGCTCCAGCACAGGGATCCCTTCTTCGCGACGGCGGCGGTGACCAATTGGGTATTCCACCGCGACTTGTTCAGTACTGCTGCCATCGGTAAAGAAGATTTGGATCGCATTGGCAATCGAGCGCTTGTCGGCTTCAAGGTATTCCGCGCTGTAGCGTGGGTCTTCTTTGATCACCATTTTTTGCCGTAGCGCATCAATACGCGGGTCGGCTTGATGGAAGGCGTCTTCGTAGTGCTCGGCCACTAGATTGCCGTATAGCAGCGGCACTGCCACCATGTATTGCAGGCAGTGGTCACGGTCAGCCGGGTTAGCCAACTCCCCTTCTTTAGAAATGATGCGAATGGCCGATTCATGGGTGGTGATTTCAATACGTTCAATCTCATCCACACGGTCTTTCACCTGTGAATGCAGGGTCACCGCCGCTTCCACCGCCGTTTGGGCATGAAACTCTGCTGGGAAGGAAATCTTAAACAACACGTTTTCCATCACGTAGCTGGCAAAGTCTTGTTTGATACTAAAGGGATTACCGTTAAACAGCACATCGTAATAGCCCCACTTGGGCGCGCTGAGCACCGACGGCAAACCCATTTCACCTTTCATGGTGATCATCGCCAACCGCACCGCGCGGGAGGTGGCATCGCCCGCCGCCCACGATTTGCGTGAACCGGCGTTCGGCGCATGGCGATAAGTGCGCAGCGCACAACCATCTACCCAAGCTTGTGAGACAGCATCAATGATCTGCTCCCGATTACCGCCCAGCATTTTGGTGACCACAGCCGTTGATGCGACGCGCACCAATAAAACGTGATCGAGCCCGACGCGGTTAAAGCTATTTTCAAGGGCAAGCACGCCTTGGATCTCATGCGCTTTGATCATCGCGGTCAACACATCGCGCATAGTGAGTGGTGGTTTGCCTTCGGCCACGGCCACACGGCTTAAGTAATCGGCGGTGGCCAAAATTCCACCTAAGTTATCGGACGGATGGCCCCACTCGGCGGCGAGCCAAGTATCGTTAAAATCGAGCCAGCGAATAATACAGCCGATATTAAACGCGGCAGTGACCGGATCAAGCTCGTGGGAGGTGCCCGGCACACGCGCGCCATGGCGCACAGTTGTCCCCGGCACCAGTGGACCCAGGTGTTTAGTACATTCAGGGAAACGTAGCGCCAGCAAGCCACAGCCAAGGGTATCCATCAAACAGTTACGGGCGGTGTTGTAGGCTTCTGCCGAGGCAATCGGCGTGCTATCGACATAATCAGCAATTTGCACCAATAAGGCATCGGGGTCGGGGCGCTGGTTCAATTCTACGTTGTTGCTCATGATCAATTCCTTCTGTGATTTCAATCGGGTGAATACGCGCTGATTAGGGGCGCTGATCGATAGGTAGCCAATCTTGGTGCTCAGGGCCGTCGTAATCGGCACTGGGGCGAATAATGCGGTTATTAGCGCGCTGCTCAAACACATGCGCCGCCCAGCCCGTCACTCGGCTCATAACAAAAATCGGGGTAAACAATTTGGTCGGGATCCCCATAAAGTGGTAGGCCGATGCGTGATAAAAATCGGCATTGGGGAACAAGCCTTTTTCGCGCTTCATCACCTGCTCAACCCGCTCAGACACGTCATAAAGCCAAGCGTCCGGTGCGTTTTCGGCAAGCTGTTTCGACCAATGCTTAATAAGCGCATTGCGGGGGTCTGATTCACGGTAAATCGCATGGCCAAAGCCCATCACTTTGTCTTTATTGGCGAGCATTTGCATTAGCCCGGCTTCAGCGTCGTCAGGCGACCGCCACTGCTCGAGCATCGCCATCGCCGCTTCATTGGCACCGCCATGCAATGGGCCGCGCAAGCTGCCGATGGCCGCAGTAATACAAGAGTGCAAATCGGACAAGGTGGACGCACACACGCGCGCGGTAAAAGTCGAAGCATTAAACTCATGCTCGGCATACAGCACCAGCGAGCAATGCATCACGGATTCATGCAGTGGCGACGGGGTTTCGTCAGTGAGCATTTTGAGGAAGTAACCGCCAATGCTTTTCACCTCCGGCTGATAGGTATCGACTCGCACACCATCATGCGAATAGCGGTACCAATAGCAGATAATGGCTGGTAACATCGCCAACAGCGTATCGGTTTTATCCGCTTGCTCACTAAAGTCGGTTTCTTGATCCAAGTTACCCAGCATCGAGCAGCCTGTACGCATCACATCCATGGGGTGCGCATTGGCAGGAATTCGCTCCAGCACCGCTTTTAAGGCGTCAGGTAACCCCCGCTTGCCAACCAAGGTTTCTGTGTAGTCGGCGAGCACTTGGCGATTGGGGAGTTGGCCTTTGAGCAGCAGGTACGCGACTTCCTCAAACTGGGCGTGATTGGCTAAATCGGTAATGTCATAACCGCGATAGGTTAATCCGGTGCCGGTTTGTCCCACCGTACACAAGGCGGTGGTACCAGCACTTTGGCCACGAAGGCCCGCGCCGGAGATGGCTTTGTCTTTGGGTGCGACGGCGACATTTGTCATGATTGGCTCCTTTCCTTTGATGCCATCAGATTCAACCGCTGCATGAATCCGTGAACGTGGCGATAATTCCAGTGGTGTAACCGACGTTTTCACACCGTGGGTGTACGTCCGTGATCACTCTTTTCCAAATAAGCGATCCAATTGTTGTTCGTAGGCGTGATATCCCAAGAAGTCATAGAGGGCATCACGGGGTTGCATGGTGTCGACCACGTTTTTCTGGTGGCCATCATCCAGCAAGTGTTGATACACATTGAGGGCGGCTTGGTTCATGGCACGAAACGCAGAGAGCGGATACAGCACCATGCTGACCCCCACACCCGCCAGCTCTTGGCTGGTAAACAGTGGGGTTTGACCAAACTCGGTGATATTCGCCAGCACCGGCACCTTTACTTGCTCGACAAAGGCTTGGTACTGTTCGAGCGTTTGCATGGCTTCGGGAAAAATCATGTCCGCACCTGCTTCTACGTACGCTCTGGCGCGGGCGACAGCACTGTCCATACCTTCCACCGCCAAGGCGTCGGTGCGCGCCATGATCACAAACTCAGGATCGGTGCGCGCATCCACCGCGGCTTTAATGCGGTCGACCATTTCGGCTTGGCTGACAATTTCTTTGTTAGGGCGATGACCGCAGCGCTTTTGCGCCACTTGATCTTCCATATGCACCGCGCCTGCACCGGCCCGCTCCATTTCGCGAATGGTGCGAGCAATATTGAGCGCGCCGCCAAAGCCGGTATCAATATCCACCAGTAAGGGCACGTCGGTTGCTGCCGTGATCCGGCGGACATCTTCCAACACATCGTTAAGAGTCGTGATCCCCAAATCCGGTAAGCCATAAGAGGCATTGGCAATTCCACCTCCAGAGAGGTAAATGGCTTGATGCCCCACTCGCTCTGCCATCATGGCGCAATAGGGGTTGATTGTGCCGACGACTTGCAGCGGAATATTGTTGCGCACCGCTTGGCGAAAACGTGCACCTGCACTCATAGTATTCTCCTTGTGAACTCATGGCTTAGCGGATTAATTAATCGGTAATTTGCTGTTCAATCAGTTGGCGACTGCGCTGAATATGACGACGCATCAGCATTTCGGCCAACTCGGCATCGCGCTCTCGAATTGCCGCCAAAATCTGCATGTGCTCTTGCAACGCTTGCTGGGGGCGAGAATGCGCCCGGGGCGATTGAAAGCGGTACATCCGCAGCAAGTGGTACAACTCACCGCACAACAGGTTGATCAGTTTCTGGTTATGACTGGCTTTGATGATGCAATAATGAAAATCAAAATCGCCTTGTTGATGAAAGTAGGCCGCCCCCTCCACCCGTTCGATATAGGCATGGTGGGTGTCGAGCACTGCACTTAACTGCTCAATTTCCTCATCGGTGATGTGCGCGCAAGCCAGTCTTGCGGCCATACCTTCTAACGCTTCTCGCACCGCATAAATCTCAGCCAGTTGACGATGCGTGAGTGTCACTACCCTTGCCCCGACATGAGGGACGCGCTCTACCAACCCCAAGGCTTCGACCCGCATCATGGCTTCACGCAGTGGCCCTCGGCTGACGCCAAATGCAGCAGCCAACCCCGCTTCCGATACCTTGGTGCCCGCTGGATAAGTGCCGGTGACAATCGCCTCGATAAGTTGCTCGGTCAGACTGGCTGACTTGGTGGGCTCTCGTGACTCAAGCTGCGCCGCTTGTACGCTCTGATCGAGAAATTGATCATTTGTCGACAATAAAGACATAAACACCGCCTAAAAACTTCAATAAAGCCAGAATAGAACAATATTGTAGACAATGTGGATTAGACTTTGGTCTGTAGACACCGACTTTTATCGTGATCAAAGCCACAACGTAAATGATAATGTACGCATTGAGTTGTTATTCACTTGTTATCAAACGAGCGTTTGACTCGACCTATCCGAACAACGGCGTATGGTGTAGCGGTCGTTTTAATAGGGATAGAACGCAAATATGGATAGAAATCATTCCAAGCGTGAAAACGCATTAGCGCTACTGATTGGCAGTAGTTTGGTGTCACTCGGCATCTTCTTTTTCAATCAAGTGGGGTTACTGACCGGCGGTACCGCTGGGCTAGCACTCTTTTTACAACGGATCACCGATTTCAGCTTTGGTGAGCTTTTCTTCGTGATCAACCTGCCTTTTTATTGGCTCGCCTACACCCAAATGGGCAAACGCTTCACCATCAGTACCTTGGTTGCGGTCAGCATCGTTTCATTCGGTGCGGATCATCTAAGCGCCGTATTAACTATCAACAGCATTCATCCTGTGTATGCGGCGCTTTTTGGCGGCGGCTTAATTGGCATGGGCATGCTGGTGATGTTCCGCCATCAATGCAGCTTGGGCGGATTTAACACCTTGGCGTTGTTCTTACAGCAACGATTTGGTATTCGCGCTGGGAAAGTACAAATGGCGTTGGATTGCTCGATTGTGGTGTTGTCGCTGATGATCGTTGACCCATGGCTGATAGCCTTATCTGTCGCCGCGGCGATTACCACCAATCTCGTGCTGGCCATGAACCACAAGCCTGGACGCTATCAAGTCCAGCCTCCTTCAACCGCATAATGGCGGTGAGTGTTGAGAGGCGAGTTTTCGCCTCTCTTCCCTCAGGCTCCATCCGCTTACGTCTGGCGTGTTATTCGTGCCATCGTCGCCACTCGCATACCTAAATACGAATCACTCTTACAATTGATTGCCGTACATGCTAAATTTCGCTTTTTGGCGCCTATCATAAAGGAGTGTTGATGAACGCGGCCGATCCTAGCGTTGATGTGTTACCACTGCCCGCCACGGTTGCACTGTCCCCTTTCCCCGCTGCTTTAGGCTTGTCTGTGATACCAGATGATGTAGTGGGCACGTCACTTCAAGAACAGCTCACGACTGAGCACGGATTGACGCAGTGTTTTTCCGCCGTCAACGCCACCTATGGCGATGCAGATAACCGCGCCCAGGGCACACTTTTTATCGGCGCCTATGCCTATGAGTTTTTGCTTCCGGTGCTGGCAAGCTGGCTACAGGCTGGGCAACTCCCCGCACTGGACTTAGATAACTGGCAAGTTAAATACGAGCCTACCCGTGTCACTAAGCCGAACGGCGAAGAGCTCGTTTATCACAAGCCGCATTTTTATCTCAATGCCTTGATTGGTTGGGAACAGCCTGCGGCAAAGGATTGGCAGGCTATTTTGCATGGTGCCTTATTACGGCATTTTTCGCCCATCGTCGACGCTGTGGCGGAGCAAAGTGGCATGCGTGAAGGACCACTTTGGAAAGTGGTTGCCGATTCAATCTGTATTGCCTTTTTGATGGTGGGTAAACATCGTGATTGTGAGCAAGCCGCGCGTGACGCAGCTCTATCTATCGTCCATCAACGCGGCACCCCACTTTATAGTAAGCGCAGTGGCTTTCACGATGTGACCGTCTACGACCCGAATGACACCCAAACCGTGCTGCAAACCCATAGCTTCCGTCTACGCGGCGGCTGCTGCCGGATCTTTACCGTCGATGATCACAGTTATTGCTCAACCTGCTGCTTTTTAAAGCCTGACGAACAAGCTAAGCGCCTTGCAGAAGTCGCGTGTCAGCGTGAAGGCGTGGCGCTGGACACGCAGCCTCGCTAACTCAGCGCCACATCGACCCAAACAAGACGATGATCGGAGTGAGCACGCGCATTTTCTTGGCCGTTTTTATCACAAATCAGTGGGTAGTCGGCATCATCAGGCGCAGGCCAAAATACGCCGGAGGCTTGCACCGCGAGCTCTCGCGAAGGTAGGACATAATCAAGGCGCAGCCCGCCGTTGTGGGTGGCGATTGCTCGCCCTTTCCCATCGATAAATCGAAAGGCGTGAGACAGTGCCGCCTCACTTTTTGGCACCTGTGCGCCGACAGCGACCTCTGGATGCACACGCGGATGATTGAGCAAAGCGCCAATGGCTTGCTTATCCCCATCGCCATAGCTCGGATCCGCATTTAAATCGCCAATCACCACAAACGGCGTCTCGGAAGCAAGCCCGCCGTGGACGCCCTTGTCGTCCACCAGCCAATCGGCGTTGTCTAAAAGGCCAATCAGTTGGTGAATTTCATCACTGTTGCGCCGCCAGTTACGCTTTTCCGGTCCATCAAACACGGGCGGTGTGGGATGACAGGCCACCACTTGTATTCGATGTTCGCCAACCCGTATCGGCACTGACACCAAGTTTTTTGAGGCGAGACGCAGCGCCTGCTGTGCTTGTTCGGTGTAATACTCCGTAGGAAGCTGATGGCGAGGCAATTGATGCCACGCAAAGTGCTGCCAAGTGCGAATTGCGGCATCTTCGATGGGGTAACGCGATAAAATCACATAGCCAAATTGACCATGATAGTCGCCAAAGCCATGGCATTGCTGGGCACGATTTAAGCGTTGGTGCTCACTGACCGGCACCGTTAATTTTAAGCCCGTATTGGTGGCCGGCAAATAGCGATACGGATAATCAATCGGCGTTTCACCGTGTTGCGATTGAGCCAAATGCCGCTCACAAAATGCGGCGAGCGCACCATCGTCGCCACCGCTGCCCGGATGATCAAACTCGCAAAGCACCGCCACATCAGGACGCACTCGTTGTAGGGTCGCGGCGAGATTTCTAATTTGTCGGCTGGGGGTGGGCGCTAACATCTGTGCTTTAATGTCACCGGCCTGACGTCCGGCTAGAGACAGGTTGAATTGTGCCAACCTAAGGCTTGAAGGTGCTGTCATGACATCCCGATAATGTTCTGAAAGAACCCCTATTTTAACAAGCTATCAAGGGCGCGACGAATTTGCCGCGCATCTTCTTCTGCTCGATGCGGTGTCGGCCCCAAAGCCTCCATTTCGCGACTAAAATCGCGCCGATCGAGATCGCTGTGCTTTTTTAGCCATTGATTCACCTCCATTAGGGTGAATGAGGGGCGCATATAGCAGGCTTTGTAAAGCCGCCCCATCCAAAACAGATCCCACTGGCTGTCGCACAATACATGTTCAAAGGGGGCAAGGGTTTGGTTAAGGTGTTGGCATACTTCTAACACACTCATCCCTTCATTAAAAAGGCGCTCGCGGGAGATCCCATGAATTCGGCTTTCGGCTTCTTTGTCCCAGTGCTGCCAATAGCCACTGGCGGTGGAAGGGTCAATCAAAAAACTATCACTGTCGCCATTTGGTAACACGTACCCGACCTCAATCGGGTAAGACACTAACGACAAACCGGATGCTTCAAAATCCAGTGTCACCCACATACGCGTACTCCTTGCTCATAAATACTCCTGCATGAATAGGCACTTCCATTGCCTGATTACCTAACTGTAGCCTTTTTGTTGCTACTTGGACGGGTTGTCGCGCTACTTTTGCGTGCTTGATTAACTAGTGGGTGAAAAAATAGATGTTATTTCATCTGCTTGGCTATTTTTTTATTGATAATGTGATAATTCTGACAAGTGACCGTCGGAGTTTGACCGTTGTACGATATATTTCATCACCGGATTGATTTAGGCTTCGGTAAATGCTGCTTCACGCAGTTTGATAGCAACCACCTTGTTAACGAGGGATGATAGGTATGAAGCAAACGTCTCGCACCATGCTTGCGCGTAAACACGTGGCGTTAGTGGCGCACGATCACTACAAAAACGCCTTGAGCGAGTGGGTACAAGAAAATAAAGAGATACTGAGTCAGCATGAGCTTTATGCTACTGGCACCACGGGGCATATTCTTGCGCGAGAAACCGGATTAAAAATCACTCCGCTTATCAGCGGCCCAATGGGTGGCGATCAGCAACTCGGTGCGATGATTTCTGAACAAAAAATTGATGCGATGATTTTCTTTTGGGATCCGCTCAATGCCGTGCCACACGACCCAGATGTCAAAGCACTACTGCGTGTCAGCACGGTTTGGAACATTCCCGTTGCCACCAATCGCTCAACCGCCCGCTTTCTGATTACCTCCCCGCTGTTCGGGCAAGAGGTGGATGTTCAAATCCCCGATTATCAAGCCTATTTAGACGAGCGTTTATGAGTACAACTTATCACAGCAACTGATAAGATCATTAGGAGCAAAGGTGTTTCTCCTTTGCTCCATTTTAAATGCATTAGTTACTATTTAAACCAACTACTCGAGAGCCTAACTTTTCTTTGTATAGATTTTCGTACGCTAAGACATCTTCTTTATCAAGGTTTGCAGGTAGTGTTTGTAGCAACGTAAATTTTAGCCCCTTGTGGTAATCAGAGTTTTTTTCGCAACGCTCTTTGAGTTGTTTATTGTTGCCATGTCTCGTTTTCACATAGCTTTTCCAGCGCTGCCAGACCCCTTCCTCTCCATAGGCCGCGCCGACATAATGCTGAGCTTCAGCATCAGGGTTTGTATCTAAGATCAAATAAATACCATTTACTGCAGACAAACGTGAATACCAGTCTTGGTTAGCATCCTGGTTATTAATGAGCACGTTTAACTCATCGAACGTCAGAACAAAGTTGAGTAGCCCCGGAAAGGTGCCTAAGTATCCTTTGGGTAGCACTTCCAGAACTTCCTTATCGTTATTTGCTACCCATTGGTGCCACGATATAGCAGCTCCTCCCCAATCGATTACAACCCTATCCTTGTAATCTTTAAAACTATCTACTTCTTGTAGATCGTAGTAATACTTCTCGTTGTCGTAGCGAGAGCCATCTACCTTAAAAGCACCAATAAATAGTGACTTGCTCCCATCCAGACCAATAAAAGAAAAGATGTATTCACACTCTTTAAATACATCTTTTGATTGTTCAGCCTGATATGCTAAAAGACTATCTCTATCCTTTATTATATCTCGATATTGTGCACGACTATCTTTATGTCTTACAAACTTCACTTTATTGATATCAATATCACTTAATGACTTATTAACAAGTTCTTTAAACGTAATCATAGGATCCTTCCTACCAGAAAATTTGCTTCATATACTAAATGGGGTCAATAATAAAAACCGAGATATAAGTATGATTGTTCGTAATGAGTAATAATTAGAGATACCCTTTCAACTCCTCTACAAACGGTGAGGCATGGCCTTTTTGGTGTACTAGCCACACTTGTTTTTGTGCGCGTGTCAGGGCGACATAAAACAGTCGTCGTTCTTCTGCGTGCTCAATCGGCTCTTCATTTTTTCCCAGTAACGCCTCATCGAGTGAAAGCGAGCGTGGTTTGGCGGGAAATACGCCATCATCCATGCCGAGGATAAACACATAGTGGGCTTCTTGGCCCTTGCTGGCGTGTGCGGTGGTATAGCGAAGCGCCAATGAAGGATACGCATTCTGCCAGCTTTCTAGTGCGTCAGGACGGATGGCATGCGTGCGACCAATCATCATCACACTCACAGCTTGCGCCGCCTTAGCATGCTTTTTCTCTAAGCTTGCCAGTGTCTTTTCTAGCTTATCGTCAGTGATCACCTTGATCGCTTTGGGTGTTTTCGTCGATGCCTTGTCTCGCGCGTAATCTAATTGTTTGCTGAGCTGTTTAGGGTTTTGGCCAATGAATTGTTGTGCCACATCTCCCAAGGTAGACGGGTAGCGATAACAGGTGGTCAGCCAGCAAATTTCACTGTCACCGAAACGCTGTGCAAACTCGGTGGTTAAACTGACGTCGGCACCGGCAAAGCGATAAATGGCTTGCCAATCATCCCCCACGGTATACAAGGAGGCGCGTGGTGATTGGGTTTCACTGTCCGTTTTACCGTGGCACAGTGCCTCGAGCATCGCCAACCGTGCCGGGGAGATGTCTTGATACTCATCGACCATCACAAACTGAATAGGCGTGACGAATTTTCGCTGCTGAAACAACTTGGTGGCTTTTACGATCAACCCGTCAAAATCAACCGCCTGCTCCGCTTTTAGCGCCTGTTTGTAGGCTTGGTACAACGGCCAAATCACCGCCAGTTCATTTTTTAACGCACTCTGCTCATCAAAGCTCGCCAATCTATCGGTCAGGGCGCGCTTGGTGGTATTGGCTTGGATCACTCGAGAAAGACGCGACCAAATCCAGGTGTGCAACCGGTTTTCATGGGCACAGGCGCTGAGCTCAGCATTATCATCAAGTGGCAGTGCGTGCTGCTGATGTAATTTGTCCCATGCTTTACGGGTAGAGGACTGTTGCCAGTGTTCGGCGAGTGTTTGGGTCAGCCATGCCGATTTCGCCGTCTCATCACTGGCGAGTGGAGAAATAATCGGCGCCTGTCCTTCATGTTCAGCAAGTTGCTGGCGGGCAAAACCATGGAAGGTGGTTACATTCACTTCATGGCCCGTTTTGGTCTTAATACGAGTTTTGAGCTCGGTGGCGGCATCTCGACCAAAGGCAAGCAACAAAAGCTGCTCAGGCTTGGCTTGACCGCTTTCAATCAAGTAGGCGGCGCGTGCTACCAACACGCTGGTTTTACCGCTTCCGGGCCCAGCCACCACCAAGGTATGAGATTCATCAGTAAGCACGGCCTCGCGCTGTCCCGCATTCAAAGGCGACGACTCAACCTGATCAAACCAGGTTTGCCACTGGTTAAGCATCGCCGCTTGCCACTGTTGATTGCGGGCTTTCAGCCAGCTTGAATCGGCCTGCAACACAGGCGCTAACGTGGTGGCAAGGCTTTCGTCCAAATTGGCTAAGAATGAGGCGGGTATCCCCTCGCCTTCCAGCTTATTCAATACCGTTTGTTGGGCGCTGCGTAATTGGGCGACACGCGCATAACCTGGCGCATTCACCAGTGCATCAAACTCGGCCAACAAACTCGGCTGAATCATCGCTAGCCGTTTTTGATAACGGGCGATATAGGCTTGATAGTGGCGGTAAATCGTTTGTCCCGCTTGTTGGGCGTGATCCCATGGCAAGCCAAAGACCTCGAATGGCAGTGGTTCGCCCTCATCGGTATAACCGGTCAGCGAAATCGTCCCCCACAGCAACCCACGCGATACCGTTAGCTGCCCATCCCATGCCGAGAAAGGAATGTATTGTCGATGATGACGAGATTCGAGCAGTAAGCCATCATCTTCAAGCTGCAAGCTATAATGATCGCCGTAAACAAGCCATTGTGCCCAGCGATTGGCTGTAAGTTTCATATCTCAACGTTATTCAGCGAATAGCGCACGCGTTGTGCCCTAAAAAGATGCTTGGCATGCTACTTCTCAATGCTCGATAAATCAATTTACTAGCGTGATGCCACTGCCTACGCACTGCGCTGACAACGCGAAATTGACCTGCCGCAACCATTTTCTTAATCCATGACAAAATACCCGATTGAGGCTTAGTTTCTGGTCCCGTTTCTGCTATCTTGCCAGCATTGTTGGCCGATCACCGTTATTTATGTCTCTTTCTCTGCCACGTTTACCTTTCCTGCCGCTCGCCGTGCGTGAGTATTGGGCGAACCATCGTATTAATGACAGCATTCGCGTCCTTATCGCCTTAATGGGGGTCGCGCTTTATGCGGGGTATGCAGACCGTACGGATATTGTCACACCGCTGGTGTTGGGCGTGATTGCCTCGGCGTTGGCAGAAGTGGATGACCACTTTTGGGGGCGGATACGAGCACTCGGCGTCACACTCGTTTGCTTCACGGTCGCCGCCTTTTCTGTCGAACTGCTTTACGACACGCCTTGGTTATTTGCCATTGGTCTCACACTATCGAGTTTCGGTTTTATCATGCTGGGTGCGATCGGTGAACGCTATGGCACCATTGCCTTTGCCTCTTTGCTTCTCGCGGTTTATACCATGCTGGGGATGGAACAAGGCAGTGATATGTGGTTGCAACCTATGATGCTGCTGTCAGGCGCACTCTGGTATGGGCTGCTATCGCTAGTATGGATCCTCATTTGGCCTCACCGCCCTGTGCAGCACCGGCTCGCGGCGGTTTTTCGTCAAACGGCGACGTACATGGAAACCAAATCCCGTTTATTTCATCCGGTGGCTGAATTGGTTCCGCAGCCGACGCGTATCGCCGCCGCTAACCAAAATGCCCAAGTGGTGGCGGCGCTAAACCAAGTAAAAGCGTCATTGCTGACACGCGCGCGGCGTGGCCGACTCACACAGCGGCATCAAACCTTGCTACAAACCTATTTCATTGCCCAAGATATTCACGAGCGTGTCAGTTCATCCCATTATCGTTACCAAGATCTGGCGGCGCATTTTTTCCATTCCGATATCCTCTTTCGCTTTGAAGCCTTATTAAACGCCCAAGCTCAAGCCTGCCGGGATGTCGCTCAAGCCATGTCAATCGGTACACACTACCAGCACCCGAAAACAGGCCAGCAAGCGCTCATGGCAATCAAACAATCGATGGCCTATTTATCCGCACAAGAGGAACAAGACAGCACTCGCCTCGCACTGCTGCAGCAACTCGATTTTCTCTACAAAAACTTGGAAACAGTAGAACAACAACTCGCCAGCTTGAGCCACTTAGCCAGCACGGACAATCTGCAAGAAAGTGAACTGGCCGATCCTGATGCACACTCGTTGGGGGAAATGGCTTACCGCATTCGTCGACAGCTCACGGTCAAATCATTGCGGTTTCGTCATGCGGTGCGTTTGTCCTTATCACTGCTGACCGGCTACGCCCTGATCCAAGGGCTTTCGCTAGAGCACGGTTTTTGGATTTTGATGACCATTCAGTTCGTGTGCCAAACCAACTATTCAGCCACCCGCAGTAAGCTTAAAGAGAGAGTATTGGGCACCGTCGCCGGTCTACTCTTGGGCGTACCGGCGCTCTATCTCTTTCCAGATCCCAGCAGTCAACTAGCGTTGATGGTGATCACCGGTGTGCTCTTTTTCGCGTTTCGCACCGTGCAATACACCCTCGCAACCTTGTTTATTACGCTGTTGGTATTAATGTGCTTTAGCCAATTCGGCCAAGGCTTCGCTGTTATTCTTCCCCGCCTTGGCGATACCGTCATTGGTAGCTTGATTGCCGTCGCGGCCGTCCGTTACGTGTTACCCGACTGGCAAGCACACCGTTTGCGCGGGATCATGACCGAAGCCTTGCAAGCCAATCGAGACTATCTTGCTCATGTGATTGCGCAATACCGCGTCGGTAAGCGCGACAACCTGGCTTATCGTATCGCTCGACGTCACGCCCACAATGCCGATGCCGAGCTCACCACCGCTATCAGTAACATGCTGGTGGAGCCTGGACGCTATCGCACCAATATCGAAGAGACCTTCCGGTTCTTGTGTTTAAACAACGCAATGTTGAGCTATATTTCGGCCCTCGGCGCGCACCGTAGTCGCATGGATGATGAAGTTAATCACCAAAAAATGGCGCAACTCCATCGTGAGATTCATCAATCACTTAACACACTGACTGAGCGTTTGGGTCAAGCATTGCCAGCAGAGTTACCCACCCAAGTACCATCCACTGGCACCAAGACACCCGCAGGCGAGCCTGTGAGCATTGATGAGCACCACGCCAATGACGCTACCGCATCGCAATCACCTTCGTACGCGCCTGTTGATAACGCGCCGCTAAGCATGGTGCTGCAACAGCTACACTTAATTCGACGCATGTTGCCTGAGCTCAATAGTTTGACAGAAACACTACGCCAGCAAGCACTTAAGCAAAGTCGCGCCTAAAAGGAAGAAAAGCGGTTACACAGGGTTAGCTCGGCACTGTCACGTGAAAGGCACGGTTATTGCGGAGTTAACAGGACGGATATCACGTCAGCGCTGTGTAAAATTACACTTATTTACGCAGCGAATGGTTGAAAGCCTGACCGCGAGGCCGGATATTAATAGTTACGCCACCTGTTGAGGCTGGCAACTATACTGATAATTAAGCGGCCTAATGCCGCCTCGTAGCCCGCCTGGAGCAATTATGGCTATTCATGTAGGAATCATCGACTCTGACCCCGTCCGTCTCGTCACCCCTGTTTTACATCAGCAATTGCCTGTGAGTAAGCTGATACTCATTGGCACACTGGAGCAAGATCTGGAGTTTGAGCGTTTAACACGTGTGCTGGCACCCAAGGGGATTGAAACCGAGTTTTTTGAAATCTCGGACGACATCAATATTCGTGAAGTAAAAAGCCAAGTGAAACAACTGGCAGAACAGCTCAGCAACGCTTCTGAAGACATCCTTTTTAATGCGAGCTGTGGCCTGCGCCACCAATTACTCTCCGCTTATGAAGTCTTTCGTACCTATCAGTGGCCCAGCTATGTAATTGAGCCCTATAGCGACGAGCTTTGTTGGCTGTACCCTGACGGCCTCCCCCAGCAACAAGTGGAAGACCATATTAGTCTCACTGAGTATTTAACGGTTTTCGGCGCGCGCTGTGAGCATCAAGATGACCAAGTCTCAGGTTGTTTAACCAATGACATTTACCGGTTAGGAGAAAAGTGGGCCAGCAATGCCTATGAGCTAGGTCCAGGCTTGGCCACTTTGAACTACCTCGCAACCACGTGTCGTAAAGAGCAACGTTTAGACGTCGCGCTTAGTGAGAAGCAGCAAGGTTATCGCGAGCTTGGTATTCTTCTCGATGACCTCTCGGATGCCGGCTTAGCCAGTTATGAGCAAGGGGTGCTGACATTTAGCTGTGAAGAAGCGCGACGTTTTGCCAACGGGGAGTGGCTAGAAAGCTACGTGCACCACACTGTCACTTCCATCCAACAGGAGCTTCCCACCATCCAAGACAGTGCCCTCTCTTTACAGGTATATCGCCAAATTGGTGAGCGCGAGGTGCGCAATGAATTAGATGTCGCCATGGTGGTGAATAACAAGCTGCATATTATTGAATGCAAAACCAAAGGCATGTCGAGCGACGGCGACGATACCCTATACAAGCTGGAGTCCTTGCGTGATTTGCTCGGAGGGCTTCAGGCGCGCGCGATGTTGGTGAGCTTCCGTCCATTAAGGCATCACGATATTACCCGTGCCACCGATTTAGGCTTAGCCTTGATTGGCCCTGATCAACTCGCCAACCTGCGTACTCATCTTTATGACTGGTTTATCGCAGCGGGCGGGACGATTGAGGTAAGAACGAGCTAGACGCTTGCGCGAAGCAATAGGACAGGTTCGCTAAACGGTCGGCAATAAAAAAACGCGGTGCCCGAGGGCACCGCGTTTGGGTAGGATAACGAAGTCTCGCTTATGACAGAAGCTTACGTGCAGCCTCTACCACGACTTTAATCGAGCGCGCTTCCGTCTCTTTCAAGGTTGCATGATCTGGGGTCTCTTTTTGTGTGCGGTTGATAATCACGCCCGCCACACAACCCGCTCGCAGGCCGGAGCTCGCACACATGGTCAGCAATGTGGCTGATTCCATCTCAAAGTTCAGCACACCCATGTCCTGCCATTCTTGCATTGAACCTTGGAAACGACGCACAACACGGCCGCTAAAGGTATCGTAACGCTCTTGACCTGGGTAGAAGGTATCACTGGATGCCGTCACGCCAGTGTGAACCGTCGCACCATCTTCATCAACGGCGGCCTTCATGGCCGTGGCGACGTCAAAATCGGCCACCGCAGGAAACTCCATTGGTGCAAAGTGCGTGCTCGCACCGTCAAGGCGTACAGAGCCGGTGGTCACAATCATGTCACCGACATTAATGTCAGGCTGAATCGCCCCCGTCGTGCCCACACGCAAGAAGGTGCCAACGCCAAGTTGTGCCAACTCCTCAACCGCAATAGAGGTCGATGGGCCACCGATACCCGTTGAGCAAACCACCACAGGTTTGCCATCAAGCCAACCGAGGTACAAGGTATACTCACGCTGTGAGGCGAGAAACGTGGGTTTTTCCATCAAGTTAGCAATTTTTTCTACGCGCGCAGGGTCGCCAGGAATAATCGCCGTGGTTGCGCCTTGAAGATCCGCTTTTGTTACGCCAAGGTGAAATACAGGGGTATCAGACATCATTCGTCTCCTCGCTGGATGGTATCATCCGCATTAGAATCAATGTGATGCCTACGTGAGCAGGCATCAACGCGTTATTGGTTATGTGGTTAGGATACCCAAATTTTACGCCTTTTGTGTGACCACCATCGACCTATTACCATATTGAATATTACAGATTTCAGAATTTAGAGATCGTTATCACTTTATAAAGGCAAAAGCAGACAGCCTTTGCCCTGGTTTTTAGCGCGGGTCACGAAGTAAGCGTAGCGCATTCAGCGTGACTAACGCCGTGGCCCCGCTATCAGCCAGCACCGCGACCCAAAGTCCTGTGATACCGAGTACACTTGTCACCAAAAACACCCCTTTAAGCCCTAATGCGATCGTGATGTTTTGCCGTACATTCGCTTGGGTCGCTCGCGCCAGTTGCAGTACTCTTGGTAACTCGACCAGCCGGTTATGACTCAATGCCGCCTCAGCCGTTTCTAACGCCACATCGGTACCACTTCCCATCGCAACACCCACGTGAGACGCTTTCATGGCCGGTGCGTCATTAATGCCATCGCCAACCATGGCGATACGATATTGCTCCGCCAGCGCTTCTACCGCCTCAACCTTGTTCTCCGGCAGTAGCCCCGCGCGGTAATCAATATCCAGTTCGCGGGCAATTTCAGCGGCTGAGGTCGGGTTATCGCCGGTCAACATCACAGGCTGGATACCCATAGCGCGCAATTGCTCGATGGCTTCTCGCGCATCATGTCGCAGTGTATCTCGCCAGCCGATCATCCCTTGTGGTTGCTCGTCAATGAGCACAACCGCAACCGTCACCCCGCGCTCGGCCACCGATTGGGCCTCTTGATATTGCGCGTGGTTTAACGTCGACTCTGCCACTTTATCCAATGCAACCAACCTGACTAACTGTCCTTCGACCATGCCTTGCACGCCGCGACCAGCATTCGCTTGAATATGCGAGGCATCCGGTACCGATAGACCACGCTCGGCGCTATACAACACCAAGGATTTCGCCAAGGGGTGGTGGCTGCCACGCTCTATCGCCGTCGCCGCTTGAAGCAGAGCGCTCTTATCACCGTGCCATGCGCGCACATCGGTCACCATGGGTTTACCTTCGGTCAAGGTACCTGTCTTATCCAATGAGACGGCATTGATACTGGCGAGTGTCTCTAACGCTGCTCCACCTTTGATCAAAGCACCACGGCGTGCCGCGGTGGCAAGCCCCGAAGTAATCGCCGCAGGTGTCGAAATCACGAGCGCACATGGGCACGCGATCAACAATAGCGCTAACCCTCGGTATAACCATTCTTGCCAGCTGGCTGCAAAGAACAGGGGTGGAATCACCACAACCAGCGCGGCGAGCCCAATCATTGCCGGCGTGTACCAACGACTGAATTTGTCGATAAATCGCTCAATCGGCGCTTTTTTCGACTCGGCCTGCTCGATGAGACGCAAAATACGGTCAATGGCATTTTCGCCCTGTGCGGATGTCACGGTCAGCTGTACGGTTTTATCAGTTGCCAAGCTGCCCGCCATCACGGTATCACCCGCGTCGATATCGACGGGAATAGGTTCACCTGTCAGCGCACTTTGGTCGAAACTGGCGGCACCTTCCATCAGTTGCCCATCCGCGGGGAGCCGCTCACCGGCACTGATTTCAATCCGATCACCCGGCTCTAGATCACTGGCCGCGACTGTCTCACGCGAACCATGACGATCAATCCGCGTCACGGTTTCTGGCACTAACGCCATGAGTGACTGGATACCATCACGGGCACGTGTAGAGGCATATCCCTCTAGCCGCTCGCCAATAAGAAACAGCACAAGTACCATCGCCGCTTCCGTGGTTTCTCCCAGATACAGGGCCCCGATGGCTGCAATGCTCATTAAGGTTTCTATCGAAAATGGCGATCCTTGGCGGGCAAGCCGAGCCGCTTTAAGCACAATGGGTGCCAGTCCAACTACAGTCGCAGCAGTAAACAACCAATCGGATAAAGAAGCGGACCAGTAATCTAGTCCCCAAGCCACCAACATAATGCCCATTAGGCCAAACAGCAGAGCGTCATCACGCCATTTCAGCCAGCCAGAAGGCGTAGTGGCGGTTTGATTCAAGGGAACCAGCGGAAAACCGGCTTTTTTCGCGGCTTGCTGAATCGCAGAGCGAGTATCGGTTGTTGGCGCTTCGTGAGTCAAAGCGACGCGTAGCTTTTCAGTCGCAAACAGCACTTGTGCGCTCTCTACACCCGGCGTGGCATGAATCGCCTTTTCAAGTTTGCCAGCACAGCTTGGACAATCCATACCAGTCACCCCCCACTCATGGGTCATAGAGGACCATGACGGGGATGACGCCGAAGATGCATTCTCGCAGGTATCGTTACACGAGGTGTGAGGCCTGTCGGGATCGTCATCGCCCGCACTGCCCTCTCCGTCTTGGTGACTTGCACAGCAGCTCGATGCTTGGCAGCTATTCGTTACCGTCTGCGCAGACTGAGAAACCGTTTGGTGATGTGGCTGATGACAGTGGTGATGTCCACAATGCTTACACATAATCGACTCCTTCTTTGGTCGTTGTGTCATTATCTTGTGGTCAGTATAAGGGTTGGAGCCCACTCCAGAGTCAAGCGCTTATCGAAACAACTCTCATTTGTTTTGCCAAACGCCGCACAACAGCAGGAAAAAGATGCGCCCAGCCATGATGGCTGAGCGCAATCCGCCTATTGGATAATAAAAATATAGCCCTGTAATATTAGGAGGTTAACAATATCGATAAAGAAAGCCCCCACAATCGGCACCACCATAAAGGCTTGGGGCGCGGGGCCGAAGCGATTCACAATTGAGCCCATATTCATTACCGCGGTCGGGGTGGCGCCAAGGCCAAAACCACAATGCCCGCCAGCAATAACGGCCCCTGTATAATTGCTCCCCATCAGCTTAAACGTGACGTAATAACTGAATAAACCGATAACCACCGATTGAATCGCCAAAATAATTAAAAATGGTACCGCTAAGTCGAGAATGTTCCACAGCTTGAGCGTCATCAGCGCCATCGCTAAAAATAAAGATAGAGAGACAGTCCCTACCATATCCACGGTTTCTGACTCTAGCTTTCTAAGTTTAAAGACCTCTAGCGTATTCGTAACAATCACACCCAAGAATAAAGCATAAACAAAGTCAGGCACCATGAGCCATTCAATATTAAACCCGTTTACCCACTCAGATAAATGGCGAGCCCCCGTAATACAAAGTAGTAAAATAAATAAGACTTCAATGACTTTCTTCGCTGTCACTTTATCTTCTTCATTTTCATTGTAAGTCACAAGCTCGGGATATTTTTCGTGTGTTGTGGTGCCACGCCCATATTCAGACTCAAGCTGATGTTTATTAATCAAACGCTGAGCAACTGGGCTACCAATGATACCGCCAATCACGAGGCCGAGTGTTGCCGACGCCATGGCAATTTCGAGGGTACTTTGAATACCATACTCATCGGTTAATATCTGTGCCCAAGCCGCGCCAGTACCATGCCCGCCGGACAGGGTAATAGAGCCAGCTACCAACCCCATCAGAGGATCCAAGCCAAGCATCGACGCAAAACTGACACCAATGGCGTTTTGTATAATGATGTACACAGATGCGATGGCAAGAAACCAAAATACCTTTAAACCACCTTTTACCAATTGTTTATAATTTGCTGCCAGACCAACGGTAGCAAAAAACATCAACATGAACGTATCTTTTAGTGGCAGACTAAACTTAAAATCGATACCGTTGTAATGTAATACAGATATAACACACGCAATAATTAACCCGCCCACAATCGGTTCTGGGATATTAAACTTGCGCAATGCGGGAATTTTTGAATTAACAAAATGGCCTAAAAAAAGGACACCGATGGCAATCAGGAATGATTCTAGCGCACCAATTGAATTGAGTTGATACATATAACCTCTTTGTTTCTCTTACCTCATCCTCCCTGATTGTTTAATTTGAC
Source organism: Salinivibrio sp. ML198 (assembly GCF_001996015.1). NCBI lineage: Bacteria > Pseudomonadati > Pseudomonadota > Gammaproteobacteria > Vibrionales > Vibrionaceae > Salinivibrio > Salinivibrio sp. ML198. Next base: position 104,348 of record NZ_MUEZ01000011.1, on the reverse strand, counting down.
CTTTGTTTTACCTCATTTACGTTCACATTAACGTCAATACGGGTTAGCCACACTTCACGATACTCCAGCATCCTGCTTATCGTTTTGCTGCCGCGCTTGGGCTCTTTTACGCCTCAACCTCGCGATAACTGCCCGCTACCAACGGGCGGCACAATAGCAGAAAAACGCAAAACAAGCACCAACAATCGAACTATATATCGTCACATAGCAAGTAACTACTTAAATAGGCAGGATTAAAATTGACTTACCAGCACATAAGACTGAATGAAAAACAACCACAATTCGTTCGGTTTTTGTACTTGGGCAGCGATAAAGCGCGGCGAGATAGTCGTAAGGTAGGAGGAGAGAGCAAGAGAAGCGACGCGGGTATCAATACTAAAATGGGCGCACCTTACCCCGATTGTAAGGTGCGCAATTAACAAACCTCAAACAGGATGGGTAAGACATTCACCCATTTGCATACTGATGGCTCTCAAGACATCCCGCCGGGTGATAATACCCACCAACTTGCCCTCGTCGACCACGGGGTACAGTTTAGGTTTGGTCGGCGCCATCATTTCAGCCAATTTGATAATGCTATCCTCAGATTCAACCGCTAAGGCATTACTGGTCATGCAATCAGCCACGGCGTGTGAATCTTGACAGTGATAGCTGTCGCGCAATAGCTGTTGCAACATATCTTGCTCAGAAATAAAACCAACCAAACGCTTATTAGCATCCACCACAGGTCCACCGGTCTGCTGACTGCGGAGCAGTTTTTCCAGTGCACTGGAAAGCGGCATATCCGGTGAAAAGGTTACCGGGCGTTTATTCATATAATCTTTAACGGTGATCGACTCCATGTCGCCTCCCTTAATCGTCATGACAATCTGTTGTCCAGTACTTTAAGTGTTGTCGAAGTTGGCGAAATGTCTAAATCACTTTAAACAATTTGTGTTATTGAGCAAACCAATGGATAAATAGCTCGCTCTATAGGTGGGCTACCAGCCGAGTAAACGATAAAGCTCACCGGTTTTTACACTTCGGTGTGCATTCTCGATGGTGCCATCACGAGCCCACTTTTCAACGACAGGCCGAATGATAGCTTGCGCCGTTTGCCAATCTTGCCCTGCTTCTATCTCGTCGAGATACAACAATCTTAGCAGTAAGCCATCCAGCCCAGTCAAAAGCTGCTGTGGCGTGCGGTCATTAAAAATCGATGGAAAAACCCGGTCATCGTCATTAGGCAGTCCCATCACTTGGGTCAACTCTTCCACCACACAGGCCACGAGCTTCCCCTTGGATCGCGCCAAATCAACGGGAATAACGACCGCTGCATAACGAATCGCACCATGCTTATTGACTCTAAAATTGGCAGCACAAACGGCATCTTGTAACGGGGAGACATCCGCATTGGCAAATTGCTTGCGCGCATCATCTAAAAAGCGGTCGTGATTAGTAAACATGATGGTGAGGTTGGCGCGCTGCGGAATGTCGGTGGGGATAAAGTCGATGCCAGTTAGCGTTTCGAGGTGTGAAACGTGATATGTGACAAGATCATCATGCAGCTGGCTCTCGTTGATTGGGTGCGCCACATGATAACGGATCGGGCCTTCCCACTTGCGGACGCCTTGCTCACCTTGCACATACTCACTTTTAAACGCAATACGATAAAACGCGTCGACAATATAATCGGGCGACTGCCAAGCCCGTTGGTTGGCCATTACAGGCGTCACCATTAAGCACAAGGCCAATAACACCATCCGCTGAAAAAGCCGCCAATATGAGTGACTCACAGTATTACTCCCGATATCGAATCCCTTAGCTAGCATAGTCGCGAAAGTGCAACGCTTGAATCATTTTTTTAACAATCCCTAGCGCTGTCTTTTATTTTGTGCATAAAACGTAAAAACCTAATATCAGTTCCATTTTTCTAGACATTTTTTGAACCAAATCCTCATTCTCACCGCTAAAAAAACCCCGCTAGACGCACACTATGGATAGTAACCAACGATTTTTAACTCGTTGTAGTATGAAGAGGAAACTATGCGTAAAACGCTACTCGCTTTAACCCTTCCATTAGCGATACCTGCTCAGGCTGCCAATGTGGTCGATGCCTCAAGCTTAGATTTGAGCGCGGCATTAAACCATGATCAGTCACGCGCAATGACGGCATCATCGCCAGCACTAAGCTTTCGTGAAAAATCACGCCTACAAGTGGGTAATAAAGCCTTGGTGCGCAAGCAGCAGCTGCATCATGGCGTTCCCGTTTACGGTTATTCGGTGGTCGAAAACACCACCGCACGCGGCTTCGCGCCCAGCGTAAAAGGTGACGTTGTCACTGATATCGAGCAAGATATCGGTGGTACGCTACCGATGATTAATCAGCAGCAGGCCATTGCAATTGCACAAGGTCAAACAAGCCAAGGCAATCGGCATTTTCACCAAGCCGATGCGAACACAGAACTCTTGGTCTGGCTGGATAAACAACAAACAGCGCGCCTAGTCTACAAAGTTGACTACCTTGCCAGCGACAACGGTCACCCTTCGCGTCCGATGAAAATTGTTGATGCTAAGTCTGGCGAGATCCTCGATAGCTGGGAGGGCATCGCGCACCTAGAAGCGGGAGGGCCCGGCGGTAACCAAAAGAGCGGTCGATTTAACTTTGGTCCCAAAACCGAACTAGGTAGCTTTCAAGTCAACCGCGACTGCCAAATGGATAGCCCGAATGTGGTGACATTAAACATGAATAACCGCGAATGGGGCGGAGAAGTTCATCAGTTCAATTGCCCACAAAACACCTACCGTCAAGTCAACGGTGCGTATGCGCCGATGAATGATGCGCAGTTTTTTGGCCAGAAAGTATTTGATATGTACCAAGACTGGCTCGGTATACGTCCGATTCGACAAAAGCTCACCATGCGCGTCCACTACGGCCAAGGTTATGGCAATGCTTTTTGGGATGGCAGGCAAATGACCTTTGGCGACGGTAATCGCAGCATGTATCCCCTAACCACTTGGGATGTCATTGCTCACGAGGTGAGCCATGGCTTTACCGAGCAAAACTCAGGGCTTGAGTACCGAGGCATGTCCGGTGGGATGAATGAGTCTTTCTCGGATGTCGCCGCAGCGGCTCTGGGACAGTACGTATTTGGTGAGTTTAACTGGAAAATGGGTGAAGACGTGATGAAACATAGCGAAGCTATGCGTTATTTCATCAACCCAAGCCAAGATGGACGCTCAATTGGTCATGTGAACCGCTATTACTCTGGTATTGATGTGCACTTTAGCTCTGGCATCTTTAACAAAGCTTTCTATCATCTCGCCACCAGCGATCAATGGAATATCAAAAAGGCCTTTAAGGCATTTGCGACAGCAAACCAGCTTTATTGGCGCCCAAACTCCAGCTTCCAGCAAGGCGCGGAAGGCATTTGCGAAGCGGCCAAAGCATTAAACTACCCAGCCGGAGCAGTAAGCCAAGCCTTTGCAGAAGTGGGCATTCAAACCCAAGGTTGCCAAGGAACGGGAGGCAACCCTACGCCAGACCCAGAGCCACAACCTGATCCAGAAATCTTGCCACTGACACTCGATCAGCCCGTGCAAATCCAAGGGCGCGCGGGCGCTGGTTACCAGTTCGTGGTACACAATGCGCCTCGCGGCACTGTTTGGCTGCAAACCTATCGTGGTCACGGCGAAGTAGATTTATATGCCGCGGTAGGTCGCCCTGCAACCGTCAATGATAACGACTGCGCCTCAACGAATGCGGGCAACGAAGAGTACTGTGGCTTTAGCCAAATTCAGGGCATGGATCTGTACGTCACTGTCGTGGGGGCGCGTGATTATGCGACCAACGTGTTAGCACGCCTTGACGATCGCGGGGTTGAGACCAACCGCTGTACCAATATGCCGACTTGGGGTGGATACAACTATTATCCAGCAGGCGTCACCGTTCAGTATCAAGGGCATCTATTCCAGGCCACGCAAGATAACTGGGGCATAGACCCTTTCACTAACCAATGGGTTTGGCAGTATCAAGGCAGCTGCCAAGGCTAACTTCTCTGCGGCCGACTTCTCCCGGCCGCTTTATTTGAGTTAACACCTCCTCACGTTACGCCAAGAGTGTGATCCCCTAGCGATTATTCCCGTCAATGCTTCGTGCAACGTCATCGCGCCGCTCGCATTACGGTTTTATTGCATCTATGTTAATGATTACTGGTGATAATCTAGCAATGTAGAGGCGATAAATGCGACTAACCGCGTTGAGTAATACATGGCAATGGCGCTGTTTGGCCATCCTCTTATTTCTACTCCCCACCCTTGCATGGGCAGCGAACACGAACGCGTCTTCGCTCCACACCCTCACCATGTTGATGGGGCTGCTCGGTGGCTTAGCGCTGTTCTTATATGGCATGGAAAAAATGTCTAATGCGCTGAAAAACGCCGCTGGAAGCCGACTCAAATCCTTACTCGCCAAACTCACCACCAACCGTGTCGCCGGTGTTTTAACGGGCGCGGGAGTCACAGCCACCATTCAATCCTCTTCTGTCACCACCGTATTGCTCATCGGTTTCATTTCCGCAGGGTTAATGTCGCTCGCGCAAGCAACTGGGGTGATCATGGGGGCCAATATCGGGACAACCATTACCGCCCAGATTGTGGCCTTTAAAATCACTCAAGCTGCCTATCTGATGGTCGCTATCGGCTTTTTAATTGAATTTACAGCCAAAGCCGATAAAACCAAGCAATACGGTAAAATGCTATTCGGATTGGGGTTGATCTTCACAGGGATGAATGTGATGAGTGAGGCAATGTCGCCTCTGCGCGATTATCAGCCATTTATTGATGCCATGGCGAAAATGCACAATCCTTTTTTTGCCATTTTACTTGCGGCCTTGTTTACCGCATTAGTGCAGTCTTCATCTGCGACAACCGGGATTGTCATCGTCCTTGCGGGGCAAGGCTTTATCTCGCTTGAAAGCGGGATCGCACTCGCAATGGGCGCCAACGTCGGCACCTGTGTGACCGCCCTCCTCGCCGCTATCGGTAAATCGCGGGAGGCCAAACAAACCGCCAGTGTGCATATTCTGTTTAATATTATCGGGGTGTTGATATGGCTTCCATTGATCAGTGTTTTGAGTGATTGGAGCGTCGCACTGTCGCCGAGCCATCCTGATCTCACGGGCGTTGAACGCTTAGGGGCTGAACTTCCTCGTCAAATTGCCAATGCCAACACCCTATTCAACGTCGTCAATACACTTGTCATGTTGCCGTTTATCGGCGGGTTTGTTTGGCTTGCAAAGAAGATTGTCCCTAAAACTCGTAAGCCTGCACCAAGTGAACAACCGATTGTTTCGCCGAAATATCTCTCCAAAGAACTGCTGATGACACCCGATATTGCCATGGATCAAGCCCAGCTCGAGATTGGACGCATCGGACGCCGAGTTTGCAATATGATGAATGCACTCCCGCCTCTCACTTCTAAATTAGCTTCCCAGCAAGAGCGAGAAGCGGCTAATCATGCGTTAGAGAAAATCGATGAGCTTGAGCATCAAGTCGATATTTTGCACGGACATGTGCTTTTTTATCTCGGTCGATTGCGTAAAGAGCCTCTCACGCAAGCACAGAGTGACCGACAGATCACCCTAATTAGCATGACCGATCAGCTTGAGAGCATTGCTGATCTGATTGAAGACACCTTGGTGCCCATCATGGATAAATCACTGCATGCTGAGATCGATATCAGTGATGAAATGCGTGAAATCCTTGATAATATTCAAGAAAAAGTCACACATGCGCTGCTAGATAGCGTGAATGCCATTCGACGTGGTGATAATAAACGCGCGAAACAAGTACTGCATACCAAACGTGCGCTTAACGCGCTATTGGATAAAGTGCTTGCCCATCAAGCCGAGCGCTTGGTAGAGCATGACACCAACCGCTTGCAACTTTTTAGTATCGAGATGGAGTGGACCGAATCGCTAAAGCGCGTGTATACAGTGACGAAACGGATCGCCAAACTACACCTGCGAGAAAAAGACCCGCAGTGATACGTCACTAGCAGACTTTAAAAAGAAAACGGAACCAAGCCCTAATTTTTAGGCTGATTAAACCAATAGTGTCGGGAAAATCGTTATAACGGCTCCGCCTAATCATATCTAGGAGCTTGAAATGTATACACTATTTCCTTCCCGACCCAAAACTCTATCGGCACTCATTGCGCTTGCTGCCTTTAGTAGCACCAGTGCATGGGCTGATGCTCAATGTGACATTGCCGATTTAGCGGCCAGTAACATGCCGCTCCAAGCCATTATGAGTGCTGAACGCAGTTGCTTTACCAGCTGGTACGACACCACGTCTATTCGATATCACAACGTCTACCAAGAAACCTTTGTAAACAAAGTGACGCAGCGCCTCGCGCAGACCATTGCCAATTATCAAGGGGATGACAGCCAAGCCCGCCAAATTGCTAACTTAGCCGAGTATGTGCGCGCCGCCTACTATGTTCGCTTTTATAGTGATAAAGCGAACGCCGACTTTTCGGACGCACTAGACGACCGCCTTGCGGATGCCATCAATACTTTTTTGCGCTCACCCTACGCAACGGCAAAAGGTAGCGCCCAAACCGATGCCTTGCATGGCTTAACGCTGATGGCCGATAGCATCAAGCGTTTACCGCAAACTTTGGACCTACAAATTCAACTACTTGAAAACCTCAGGCAAGATCGCTTACATGAACGCCGTTACGCGGATGCACTGAATAACCTTTTCCGTGCCATGGCAGGCCACCAATCACGTCAGGCCTTTTATGACGAGCTTGCTGCCGATCTCTCATTGATTGACCGTCTCTATCAATTCGTGTTGGATAACCCACAACTGTCCAACAGCGAGCACGGTGCACTATTGGTGTCGAATACCGTCCGTGAAATGGGGCGGCTATTGATGGCGCCACAAGCCAGCGTGCGAGATCGTGTGATGAGTCATTATCGCGACCTGTTACCCCGTTTCCCACTGGGCGGCAAAAACGACGCGGTTTGGGTAGGCATGGTAGAAATGGTGGATGCTTACGCCCCCGATAAAATGACCGAATTAGGTCTGTCTGACGCCAAAGCGACACTGGAAGCCAAAGTGGTACCTTATCGCCACCAATGTGAAGGCCCGGCGATCATTCGCTCACAAAGCATGACACAGGCCCAATCGCAACAAGCATGCGAAAGCCTGCATCAAAAAGAAGTCGCCTTCCATCAAACCGTGAACTCAGGCTATCAGGCCGTCGCCGATGATCTAAACGACAGTGTTGAAGTCGTGGTATTTGATAACCCGTCCGACTACAAAACCTATTCCTCATTTTTGTTTGGTAACTCGACGGACAATGGCGGCCAATACTTAGAAGGTAACCCTGCCGATCCAGATAACCAAGCCCGTTTTATCGCGTACCGTAATGATAATGGCCAATCGCTTTCCATTTGGAACCTTGAGCACGAGTACGTTCACTATCTGGATGGGCGCTTTAATATGTACGGCGATTTCAACGACGTGCTTCGCCACGGTCATACAGTGTGGTGGCTTGAAGGCTTTGCGGAGTATATGGCCCATGGCGATGACTATGCCGACGCCATACGCTTGGGTAAAGAAGGCGGCTATTCACTCAGTGAAGTCTTTGCCACCACCTACCAGCATGATGTGAACCGCGTATATCGCTGGGGCTATTTGGCGGTACGCTTCTTGTTTGAACAGCATCCAGATGCTGTAGAAACCTTGCTTGAAGCCGGGCGCTCCGGGAAATTCGAGCAGTGGGCAAATTTAGTCAAAGACTATGGCCATCGTTATGACCAGGCCTTTGCGCAGTGGCTGAACACCTTGGATAACACCGGTGGCGGTGAACCACCACGTCCAGACCCTGATCCCGAGCCAGAGCAGCCAGAGGTAACAACGCTATCATTGGGACAAACGGTCACCATCAGTGGACAAGCGTACAGTGAGCACCTGTATCAGATTGATATTGCTCAGCCTGCCAATGCGCTTACATTTAGCATTGCGGGGCAAGGAAACGCGGATCTCTACGTGGCGAAAGGTCGTCAAGCGCACTATTACGATTTTGATGCCACTGAGTGGAACCAAACCAGTCATGAGACCGTGACGCTTAATGATGTAGAACCAGGCCGCTATACCTTAAGTGTCACCGGACGTGGAGACTTTACTGATGTCACCGTCGCGGTAAATGCGGAAGGCCAAGTCGATCCCGAGCCAACGCCAGAGCCTGAAACACCGGCTGGCACCGATGACTTGCGCCCGGCTCAGCTTAACGTCGCGAGTCCCAATAGCATCAGCGTTTATCAACGTCGTTACCTGTATGCCGATGTGCCTGAAGGCGCAACCAAAGCACAAGTGTGGGTCATGGCGGATGGTGACGCGGGCGATCTGAGCGTATTCGCCGCCGAGGATTACTGGCCAACGCAAGCACAAAATCAAGCCGTTTCAGACGTGCCGGGCAGCAACCAGTATATCGAGGTCGATTTACGTGATCAGCAACGTCTGCACCTGCTGCTCACGGGTGATGGAAGCCGAAGCCAAACCGATGTGCGTGTTTACTTTCGCTGATCGCTAAGCACTAAGCACTAAGCACTAAAAAAATTCTACCAAGCGCCACTGCCGAGTGGCGCTTTTTTGTTCGATTTCCATAGGAGGAGGAAAATAATAGAAAGAGGAAAAACGCTTAAGGAATGATTTCTGTTTTCACGCTCCCACAAACTGAGATAATGCCGTCATGACTGGTCTTGTATCACTGTTCACGAATAATAAGGAGAAACCATGACCGAATGGGAAAAAATGTGCCAAGGACTTGTCTTCGATGACAGTGATGGATCCATTGATATCAGGCGAGACCATGCCACACGAACCTTACTGGCATTCAATCAAACAATAGAGACGACGACAAGGCAGCAACTGCTGCGCGAGTTATTAAGTGCTATCGGCGAAGGTTCGGTGATCCAACCGCCGTTCCATTGTGAATTTGGTGAGACCATTCGGGTTGGCAGCAATAGCTTAATCAATATGAATGTCACTATGCTCGATGGCGCTCCGATCACTATCGGTGACCATGTGCTGATTGGCCCCAATACCCAGTTTTACACTCCCACTCACTCTCTCGATTATCAAAGCCGCCGATCGTGGGAGACCTGGTGCAAACCCATCGTGGTGGAAGACGATGTGTGGATTGGCGGCAATGTGGTGATCTGCCAAGGCGTGACGATCGGCGCGCGCAGTGTCATTGCAGCAAACGCCGTGGTGAAACAAGATGTGCCACCTGACAGTCTTTACGGTGGCACACCCGCTCACTATATAAAAACGCTCAATGGCAAGTGAGACAGACAAACTAGTCGATATTTCGCCAATGTGTCGGAGGAGTCAGCCCCCAGCGCTCAAATTCTGTGGCGCTATAAATGGCTCTCCCTTTTTTGCCATGAATAACCGAAATTTCCGAGGCTTCTTCACCCGCCAACACGCGGTTGACGTATTTGCCCGCTTGTATACCCTGGGATTCGCCAAATAGCACGACCCCGCCAGCAGTTTGGCCTTTCCCGACCGAAAAGTCCCAAAAGCCAAACAAAGGTGTCTCACTGTTTTCATTAGTCCATGAGAGCACTTTATTGGCATCAACCACTTTGTCCGACTCATTGCGGATAATTTGGTATAAACCAACCACAATCGCGTCGTAATCATCGGATTGCTCTACTGAGTTTTTCCAAGACGAAAACAAGCGGTGATTTTCGATGGTCACATCGATACCCAGCTGTTGTTTCAAATCTTCATATTGGTTGGCGATGTGATCGGTTGCAATCGTCGCCGTGGTGCCCGCATCAAAGAGGATTTTTACCTTCATTTGATCTTTCCCTAATAATTCGCTCATCTCTTTCATACTGCGAGCAAACAAGGGACGCTCCAACACACCAGTGACTCGCGCCGTACCGGCGTATTTCGCCATTAATCGACGTGGATTGGAGTTAATACCTAAAAACACTATATCGATATCTTCGTTTCTCAGTCTCGGCAGCATATGGCTCAACGCATTATCATCTCCAAGAACAACGACCTCGGGGCTAATCTTTTGATAAAGCGCCAACGCTTTATCTGCTTGCGCGTCAAACTGAGACCTGGGTAAGCGCTTAGTATCCATTTCAAAAGTATGTAGCGTCACATCATCGCCAAGCGTACTTTCAAGCCCACGGATATAGCTTTCATCCCAGCCGTATTCTTTATGATAACTCTGAACCAGCAGTACATCGGCAGCCCAAGTGGGTGCAACGCTCATCAAATAGAAGGCCAGGATTTGTAAATAGAGTTTCATTATGGCTCCTTGACGCCGAGTTCAACCTTCTACAACTGTAGAACAAGATTTTGAAGTGAGACGTTCCCCCACCCGCCACCTGAAAAAAAGCCGCACCTCTTGGGTGCGGCACGTTTGCTGATTGCCTGCATTTTCGGCTTACTGAGCAGGTTTAATCGTCAGTTCAGCATTTTCAAATCCGAGTGCGGCCAACTCATCCGAATCAAAGTTGGAAATGAGCTCCACCCCATTTGCGCTATCATGACTTGCCATGGGCGTCGCAGACCGCTTACTGCGCGTTTGACGAGAGGTTTGCGACTTCGCTTGTCCGACTTCGATAGTGCCCGCGTATTGTGACTCTGCATAGAAATCGCCAGATACGTGGGAGTAGAAAGGACGTAAGCTTTTGCCTGTTGCCCATTGCATACTCTGTAGGCCGTATTTCTCAATGGCCCAACTCCAGTCCCACCATTTTACTTCACCTGGGATATAACGATGATGCCACTGATAGGCAATATCGGCAGACGGCTGGCTACTGCGGCCCATGGTGAAGGTATGGTCATGTGTAGGGCGATTGTCTGGATGGGAGTGCCATGCATTGCCGCCCCAGCGCAAGAAACCGTTAAAGTTAACGTCATAACTGATGTCTGCGCCGAAGCGATAAGGATACGAAATGCTTGAGCGATATAACTCAACACGGATGGGGATCTCTGAGTGTGCTGGAACGAAAGGACGTGCTTGCAAGGTCACTTGCTCGCTGCTCGCGCCGCCATTGCTGCTGGCAAAACTTTGGTTTGCCTCAAAAGAAATGGTTAACTTGGTCTCACCCACCAGCGGCCAATCAAAACTGTTTTCAGTTTCCACTTTTTGTGAAAAGCCATAGGTGTTGGTTTTTTCCCAACTGGTGGATTCATCGACTTTAAGATCGACCACAACCTGTTGATCAATATCGGTATTATTCCGTGCTACCGCTGAAACAGTTTTAACTAACTGGCGATCAGACTCGACCACATCACCGTGCCAGAAATCGCTATCATTGAGGGTATAAGCAAAATTATCGACCGTGATAGTGGTCTTATCACTACAACGATAGCCATCACAGCCCCCGTCATTATTACCGCGAATATGCCACTTATCACCTGAGCGCCAGACGTCCATATCTTCACCGACATAGTCACTGTGGTTGCCACCTACCCATGCATAACCGAGATAATGCGCGAGATAGCTCAGTGGTTTAACAAACTCACTGCGGTTATTCACGAGTGCATACTGGATATCAAGTTCTGTGCCCTCAGGGATGCTTTTGGCAGCATAATGAGGAATTTCGCCCTCATCGTTTTCTGGATAACACCAAGTATCGGCCGTCTGGCCGTATTGCTTGATTTCACCGTTGTATCCACTGCCCATAATGGCCCAATCACCTGCTAGGCCGGAAATCTGCCACTGTCCCATGCGATCCATCAGAAAATGACGATGTGTGCTTGCTTCATCGGCAGTAAGGGGGCGGTAATTCGCGCGACATTGGTCATCACCTAAGTTATCGAGCACAATTTGATCAGGATAAATATTTGCCTGCGCGAGCCCAGCATAAACCAGTACTGATAGGCTGGACACAGTGAGCGCCGTTACACGTATTGTATTAGCCATTTGACGTATTCCTTATTGAACCTTAAATAAGAGTCATAGTGCGACTGTCATGGTCGTCGCAGCCCTTACCCTTTCATAACGGTTCAATAAAAAATAATGAAAAGCGTTGAAATTAATTCCTCCTAAACTTCATAAAGTTACCGCTAGGCATTCAAAAAAACACCAAATATTCAATGTGATTTTCATTCAATAAAATAAGGGAGGAAGCTGGTGATGAAAATAGAGTTAAGGCTCTATTTTTAGCCTATCAGAACATCATGTTTGGGCATGAGAATAAATTTAGTTGTTGCTTATGAATCTAGCGTATTATTTTTCCTGCTGAAGAAATTCATCTATTTTTTGTGTCGCATGAATAATATTGAGCGGAGAGTATCGAATAAAAGTGCTCCGATGGGTCTGCTTTGAAACAAAAAGAAAGGTGGAGTACTTGTGTCTTTTTTCAATATAAACAAGGCAGTTACACTGGCTATGAGTTAAAAATTGCTCTATAGAAAAGCCGAGCTCACTACCGGGCGGGTAAAACACGTAAAGCGCCCCAACACGCTTTTGATTTAACCCTCCTCGCTGAACCCAATCACTCCACCGCCATCCATTCATTTTTCCAACCACAAACACGCTTGTTGCCACGCACAGCAATAGTGTTATCGCAATCAACAAACACTGCCGGTAGAGAGGCACTTTACGCTGAGCCGGACTTGATGGCTTAGGGTGTGAGGATCGCCCTGTTTGAGGGAGGGAAGGTTGAGGTAATGGCGTAACGTCATCTACCCCACTACATGCGGGCTCAGCGGTATGATGAGCGATCATGCCTTGTGTTAATCGGTAGCCATACTTAGGGACCGTGACCACCAATGAAGCGTCTGCACCTATTGCGATCAAGGCGCGCCGCAAAGCACTGACTGATTTAGCCAGCGACGTCTGACCAATGTACTCACTCCCCCAGCTATAACAGATCAGCGTCTGCTTACTGACGGCTTGCGGTGCGTGCTGCAGAAGGCACTCAAGGACAAGCGTCTCGCGAAATCCAATTCGAGTTGACTTGTGATCGTTGTGGAGTTTCCTTGCGACATTGTCGAAATAAATCATAGTTTTTTCTTTTAATAATAAAACAATCAGTTATTTAGTGCGATAAACATCGTTTTATTTAGAAACAAGATCACATTTCAAGAAATGATGTGATTAACCCGTTTATTCATAAAAATATTAACCCCTCACAATATATGGCTAATACTGGGTTCAGCTGATGTCTCTTCACACAAAATACGGTCATTTACTATACAAAACAAGGGTATGGATAGGGTGCTTTCTTCTTTTTTCGTTTAAATTTTCTTTTGCTGACCCATTTATTACTATGGCAATGAGTTTATAATCAGCTATAAATACTGAGTGTTTACTCAAAACAGGTTGGCAACAATAATGAAATATATTTATAAAACACTCTTCATCCTCTCTGCATTGTTCTCTGCTGCAAGTTTTGCAGCCATAGGACCCTACAAAGTCGTTTTAATCCATGGCTTTCAACCCGATCAACTACAAAGCCGACCAGATCGTGATCAAGTAGCCGTAGATGGTTCAGACTACTGGCAAAACTACTGGTTACAGCATGCTGATGCCCGTGTCGATTGGCCCGCTCACGAGCGGATCGAAGGAAAGATTGCATCAGACTATCTATGGCCTGCATTAAAAACGCTTTCCGAGCAAAAAACCTGTCTGTCCGGCTGCATTTTAGTGACCCACTCTACCGGCGACTTGGTGGCACGCTACCTGTTAGACAACCAAGCAAACTGGCTGAATAACGCAGGGCTCGAGCCACTCAACATTGTCGGCACCTTTGACTTTGCAGGCGCAGGCGGCGGCGTTGAACTGGCCAACATCGCGGTGAATGTTGCTGAAGGTGGTGGTTGGCTAAATCATGCGATGAAAAAAGCCGTGTCACTGTGGATGGGACAACTCCCCAGCAAAGACAATATCGGCGTACTGAACGACTTGAAAGTGGCAAACGCGCGCCAACTCGCCATGTGGCCTGATAACCGTGTACCGCGTATTCGTTTCGTGGGCAATGGCTCTGACTTCTTAGGGGCGACATCACCCTTTATACCAGGCAGCGACGATGGCGTGGTCGCCGCCCACTCGGCCTGTGGTGCCGCCGATGTCGATGCATTTGATAGTTGTTCAACCGCCATTGAGTTTGATGGCCAATTAGATTATGTCCACAAAGGGGTTCGACGCTTTATGCCCTCACACTACCCGCTATTGATGGGCGATAAGTATAGCCATCTGACTATCTTTAATCCTTGGCATAAAGGCAAAGTAACAGCCACCGATCCTGAGCTTAAGCTCGGCGATCAGTCTCGTATCGCTGTCGAGACCATTGACGAAGATGGCTGGTTTGGTAAGAAGTACCGTTATGTCCGTGATTCAGACCGTGACACCTTGTCGGAGCTGGTTCATGCCCTCCCACAATGATTTCGGACAGGCTGTGACGTGATTAACAAAGCTGCCCTTTCATCGAGATAAGGGCAGCAGGTTGGATTTATTCGCTTTTCTTTCCTGTGCTACCGTGGCTGTAACACATTAATTAGGGATTACTATGACTAGACTGCTGCTCGCAGTAACCTTGGTCGTATCAATGGGAACGACAGCGTATTTATGGCTAGATGCACCAGACACGCTGACACATCAAACGACGACCGAACGTGGCCACACACCTTCGCCCCCGAGTATGCGTGAAGCCGCCTCCTCCCTTTCTGATACCACGCGCCACAAAGCACAAGCTCAACCTGCCGAGCCCGATGTGATGAAAACCTCGATGGCGCCGACACTGAGCTACATTGCCGCCGATTATGCAGAGCAAATCCAGCATCCCGACTACTCGATCCCCATTCCATCAAAACAAAGCCCGTATTTACACTGGAATCAACATATCTCGACCCCAATGCCAATTCTCGATGGCTCAGTGAAAGCGGCATTAAAGCTCAACCAATACCGTTACTTTTATCCAGAAAATATCCAAGCCTCACTGGTCACCCCTGCCTCTTTTAATCACGCGACTTTGTCGGTCATTGATGTCGAGGCTAATCGGGAATTGACCCACCTCGATGTCACAGATACACAGTGGAACATTGAGCCCGAAGCCGATTGGCCTGTCGAGCTTCGCCTTAAAGCAGCCCTCAGTTTTGATGGGGGCGACGATGTGCTCACCGCCGACTTTCGTCTTTATCAGCCCATTGCGGAAGTGAAAGGGGTGAAGCCAGTTTTCGGCCGCGGGCCGGATATGGTTATCCCGCTCGTTTTGGATATCGACAAAGGCGGTATTTATCGGGTACGTGCTAATCTATTTACTGCTGACGATCAACCCGTTGCGGTATTAACCAATAAGACACGCCTCAGTGAGGGCGAGCAAACGCTAGAGCTACGCGCTTTTCGAGCCTCGATGCGTGGCTATGGCGATGAATGGCAACTGAAAGACGTGGTGATTGAGCGTATGTCGGGCTATCCCGGTGAGCGGGCACAATTTGGCATCAGCCCACAGGATCATTATTCACTCGGTGTTTTTGACACCGGACAGTTATCCGACGAGCCCTATCAAATGAGTGAGCAAGAGCGAATGCAGTTGGAATTTCTGCAACGTGCAGCTCAGCAATCTTAGTCGCCCATGAAGGCCTCTGACGCTAACCGTTCACTTTGTTCACGTGCGGTATGAATACACCGACGCACACCCTGAGCGGTATTGGTGCGCTGCCACGCGAGTACGACGTGGCTGACTAACGGCATATCTTCAACCGCGACGACAGCGACATGATCGCTCAGCTGTGTGGTCAATGATTCAGGTACCAAGGCAATACCAAACCCCGCTGACACCATTGCCGTTGCTGAATGTAATTGCGGTGCCAACGAGGCATTCGAGGGCGCCAGTCCTGCTCCTTTTAATGCGTCCACCAAAGCATCATGTAACCCTGGGCCAATATCACGTGGAAACAGAATAATCGGATCATCGCCCAATTGTGACAACGTCACGCTTTGCTGCTTGGCAAAGGCATGATTAGCGGGCACCACTAGCTTAAACGGGTCAGGAAACAGCGGCGTGTGCGCCACGTGTTCACTGGCATAACATGGTAAGCGTAGAAAGGCGAGATCGACATCCTGCTGACGCAAGGTTTCCACCAAAGAAGGCATGGGCAGCTCTATTGGTTGAAAATCAATCTCTGGATGGGCTTGCTGTAATCGCCGAACCAGTTCTAACACGGCTTGGCTCACCACCGTGGAGCTGGCAAACCCAAGCCGTAGTTGATTCCGCTCTCCTCGCGCCACTTGTTTGACCCGCTGCACGGCGTGATCCAACTGCGCCAAGATTTTCACCGCATCATCATAAAGCACCTGACCGGCCGGCGTTAGCGCCACCCCACGCGACAAACGCTCAAACAAAGGCACGCCCACCTCTTGCTCTAGCTTTTTAATTTGTTGACTCAGTGGTGGTTGCGCAATGCCCAATTTTTCGGCTGCGCGGGTGAAGTGTCGGCACTCTGCCACCGTTACAAAATACCGTAAATACCTTAGCTCCATGACTCTACCTCTGAGAAGTCTCTGATATTCAGTATCTTACCACGTTTTTTATGTGCCATATCTTTTCGATATCAAAGCCAACCTTTTTTGTATTGGATGCTATTCACGTCAGCTCGCATCATAACTATAGGTTTCACGCAACGAACCGTTTGATTATCAGAACGGTCGTTAAATACGGTTAACGAGGACGCTTTATGAGCACCCAAACCTGCCACTGTGCCGAGCACATTGCGGCCGCCTACGTTGAGCATCACCAACACACGGGTGAAGGCGAAATCTATCAAACCTCCCTGATGAGTGCCTTGATTGATGGCATCTACGAGGGCGACACCACCATGGCCGATCTCCTCAAACATGGCGACTTCGGCCTCGGCACATTCAACCAACTCGACGGTGAGCTCATCGCCTTTGATAAAACCATATTCCAGCTGCGCGGTGATGGCTCGGCGCGTCATGCCGACCCGGACCAAAAGACCCCCTTTGCGGTCATGACCTTCTTCAAGCCAGAGATCAGCCAGACTTTTGATCACCCCATGTCGCGCCAAGAGCTGCATGATGTCATCGATAGCTTGGTGCCAAGCGACAATATTTTTTGTGCGGTTCGTATCGATGGTGCCTTTGAGCATGTTCGCACTCGCACTGTGCCCAAACAAACGCCGCCGTACAAACCCATGCTTGAGGCCATCGCTGCACAACCTGAGTTTCGCTTTGACCATGTCAATGGCGTGATTGCTGGCTTCCGCAGCCCACAATACACCCAAGGGATCAATGTCGCTGGCTATCACGAGCACTTTATCACTGACACACGCCAAGGCGGTGGCCATGTCCAAGACTACGAATTGGCTTGTGGTACCTTGCAAATTGGGCGGGTCTCTAAACTGGTGATTGATCTTCCGACCAATGCCAGCTTCCTCGACGCGAACTTAACCTCGGACAACATACACGCCGCTATCGAACAAGCAGAAAAATAATATCACCTCCCATTGGGAGACAACCTCACGAGGAGCCCAACATGACTACAAAAACACAGTGGGACAATGGCGCACAACTGATCGCAAATCACCTAGAACAACAAGGTGTAGAATACATTTTTGGTATTCCTGGCGCCAAAATCGACCGTCTCTTTGACGCCGTTGAAGACACCAACATCAAGATGATCCCCATTCGTCACGAGGCGAATGGCGCCTTTATGGCAGGCGTCGTCGGCCGTCTAACCGGTAAGGCGGGTGTGACTATGGTGACCTCTGGCCCAGGCTGTGCCAACTTGGTCACCGGTCTGGCAACCGCAACCTCAGAAGGCGATCCCTTGGTCGCATTAGGGGGCGCGGTAAAACGGGCCGATCAACAAAAACAAACCCACCAAAGCCTTGATACAGTGAGCGTATTCCGCTCCGTCACCAAATACAGCGCCGAGGTTCAAGCCAGCACTGCTGCGTCTGAGATCCTTGCCAATGCCTTCCGCTCAGCAGAAAGCGGCCGCCCCGGCGCTGCCTTTGTCAGTCTGCCCATGGACATTCTCAACGAACCCGTTGAAAGTGATATCCTCGCACCGACCTTCCCCGCCCAGCCCGGCATGGCAGATACGCGAGCCATCAGCGAGGCAGCCAATAAAATCAAAGCAGCGAAAAATCCTGTGTTTCTCCTAGGCTTACAAGCCAGCCGCCCCGAGAATGCCGCCGCTATTCGTACTCTGCTCAATCGTACCCAATTACCCGTTCTCGGCACCTATCAGGCGGCAGGTACTGTTGATATCAGCTACTACCAGCGCTTTGCGGGTCGGGTGGGTTTGTTCAACAACCAGCCCGGTGATCTATTGCTCGCAAATGCAGACCTTATCATCACCATTGGCTTTAGCCCGATTGAATACGATCCTGAGCTTTGGAATACCCAACACACAGACATCGTGCATATTGATGTCGAGCCTGCGGAAATCGAGCATTACTATCGCCCCAGCGTTGAGCTCGTTGGCCAAATTGAGCCAACCCTGAAAGCACTCACCGAGCAGCTCGATCATCACTGGCTGATGCCATCTACCACCGTCGATGTGCTCGAAGAAGTCGCCCACCAACGTCAAGCGATTCGTGCTTATAGCCATTCACACCAAGAGTTTGCTTTGCATCCGTTACACCTAATCAAAGTGATGCAGGATGTGATCACCCCAGACACAACCTTGTGCTTGGACATGGGTAGTTTCCACATTTGGATTGCTCGTTACCTCAACTGCTTCCGTTCCCGTCAATTGTTGGTCTCGAACGGCCAACAAACCATGGGCGTCGCCCTTCCTTGGGGAATTGGTGCTAGCTTGCTCAATCCCGATCGCAAAGTGGTGTCCGTTTCCGGTGACGGTGGGTTTATGCAATCAAGCATGGAGCTTGAAACTGCTGTGCGCCTCAAATGCAACTTGCTACACATTATTTGGGTGGACAACGCCTACAACATGGTAGAGATGCAAGAGGTCAAAAAATATCAGCGCTTTTCCGGTGTGAAATTCGGCCCGATTGACTTTAAAGCCTACGCCGAGGCGTTTGGTGCCAAAGGTTTTGCGGTCACACGCCAAGAAGATCTTGCCAGTCAATTGAAGCAAGCCATGGACACCGAAGGACCCGCCGTGATCGCGATCCCCGTCGATTACAGTGACAACTACAAGCTAATGGCCCCGCGTGAGGCCGGCAGTATGGATCCGGTATTTGCTTGATCAATCAGATAAAAAGGAGAACACAATGAAAGGTATTAACCAAAAAGTCGCATTGATTACTGGCGCAGCCAACGGCATTGGCGCAGCCATTACCGACCGCCTCTATCAAGAAGGTGCCAAAGTGGCCATTGCAGACTGGAACCAAGCGGCATTAAATGACACTGCAGCAAAATACGATGCTGATCGCGTCTTGAAGCTCTCTGTCGATGTGTCAGATCCAAAAGCGGTAGAAGCCATGATTCAAGAAGTGGTATCCCACTTTGGGCAGCTAGATATGCTGATCAATAACGCAGGGGTGCATACGCCTGGTTCGGTCATTGACGGCACTCTGGCTGACTGGGAGAAAGTATCAGGAGTAGATATTGATGGTGTGGTTTTTTGCGCCAAATACGCCATGCCTGAGTTAATTAAAACCAAAGGTTCAATGGTAAACACGGCATCAGTATCAGGCCTAGGCGGTGATTGGGGCGCGGCTTTTTACTGTGCCGCCAAAGGCGCCGTTGTGAACTTGACACGTGCCATGGCACTCGATCACGGCCTTCAAGGCGTGCGCATTAATGCCGTCTGTCCTAGCTTGGTCAAGACCAACATGACCAATGGCTGGCCCGAATCGGTGCGGGAAAAGTTCAATGAACGTATCGCACTAGGTCGTCCGGCAGAGCCTGAAGAAGTCGCGTCTGCGGTCGCATTTCTTGTCAGTGACGATGCATCATTTATTTCCGGTGTTAACCTCCCCGTTGATGGCGGCGCCACCGCCTCGGATGGTCAACCCAAAATCGTCTGAGAAATCACCAAGCGTCGCGATGCGTCCGTGTTACCGGGCGCTTTTTTCATGGCGCACTGTCAGTCCACGCGCTGCGAGCGCGCGAGCTGTTAAGCCAGATGAAAATCAATCACAAACAACGGCGGGCGTTCTGGGTAGATTTGCAAAATCAGCGCCTTCAGCTCAGTCAACGACATTCCCTCTTGTTCCGCATGGCGAGCATTAATGTCCTCGAAAGCAAGCGGAGCAACGCTGTCGATCACAATGTCACACACATAATGATCGGTTTCTAGCTGATGTACCGCGACGCGCGAACCGGGTTGATAGTGACTTTCGGATTCATCACGAATAGTGATGGTTTTAACACCGGCGGCCACCATGGGCGTTAAGGTGGAGAAAAAGGTGATTTTGGTCGGGGCAGTCATGTTGTTTTCATCCAAAACTGTGTTGGCCTATAGTGCGATAGGATTAAAAAAGCCCGCGCGCACTTGCACGCGGGCTTTCCATGCCTTGCGACGTTACGCCATCATCGGCACCAATACAAGCGTGCCAATAATCACAGTAATTAACCCACAGATAACTGGCACCGAGGTGCGTTTAACCACTTCAAACGGGCTGAGTTTTGCCATCCCTGATGTCGCCACAATTACTCCCGACACAGGCGAAACCGTGCGGCCTAAATTAGACGCTTGCAACATGGGGATAATCAAAAACGCTGGGTTAAGCCCCATCTTCGCGGCTAACGAGGGCGCGAGTTCAACAAACGCATAGAAAGGCGCATTGCCCGATCCGGTCGCAATCGCTGCCGCCACAGTGAGCAAGGTTAGCAACATCATCAGCGCGATACCACCGGCGCCAGCGCTTTCCGCTAGGCCCAATAAGTTGTCTATCGCACCAATCGACATCAAGCCTTGGGCAAATACGCCGGCAGCCACCAACAGCATCACGACGCCTTTAAAGGCATCCGCCATGCCTTCATAGCAGGCATCGAGATCTTCTAGCGTTCTTCTACCATCAAATTTCTTGGTCGCAAAGTCCACCAATGCCCCCAAGAAGATCGACAAGACCACGATGGTATAAATATCAAGATACAGCCCCTTGATGGTTTGCCCATTGAACAGGAACACCCCAATAATGGGTAAAAACGGTAACACTGCGTAATAAGCAGGCGCGTGGGTTTCTATCTCAGAGACATCTACACGCTCCATCGGCGTGTTTTCTTTTTTATCCAGGTATTTGTTCCAAAAATATGCTGCGGCGGCCATCACGATGATTGCACAAATAGAGACTGGCAATACGGTTTCAACCGCAAACACATGGAGAGGCAACCCGGATTTTTCCGCCGCAATCACCACATCGCCCGACGTGGGTGACAAAATAATGGCAGCAGGTGACGCACACACTGCGGTGGCAGCAGGACGAGAAATGCCCATCGCGGTCATCATCGGGAACAAGGTCGCCATCAGAAGGACACCTAACCCAGTTGCAGAGCTGACTGCCAGCGACATCAAACATGCCACGATGTAGGCCGCTACGAGCAGCACATAAGGTGACTTGATCACCGATAGCGGCTTAGAGAACTGTTTCACCACCACATTGTTGGCACCAATGTGCGACATATAGGCCGCAAAGCCACACAACAACATAATTTGCATCCCGAGGCCACCACCACGGTATTGCAGCATGTATTTTACGTATTCAAGCGAGTCGGTAAACAAGTTGCCCGTCGACGTTAATTTAGCCGGTAGGACACTGTGCCCGATTAACCCTGTGATAATCAGTAATAAAATCCCTGCGGTTAGCAAGGTGCTTGCAGCACGATAACCTTTGACAATGAAGTAGCCCACAGCCACCGTTACCACTAGCCCAATGAGCAGTTCTAGCATAATTCACTCCGCCAGATGATAAAGATAAAAGAATTGGATGGAATTTACTCAGCTCACTGTACTAAACCCCTGCCTGTAGCACGACAAGAACCAAACCCGAGCTTGATTTAAGACAAATAAAAAGCCGCCTCTCAATAAAAGGCGGCTTGGCGATCACAGTTTGTCTTGGTTAAGTCATCGGCTAGTGGTGAAGATCAAAGCGGTCAGCGTTCATCACTTTCACCCACGCCGCCACGAAATCGTGTACAAACTTGGCTTGGTTGTCATCTTGCGCGTAAAACTCAGCATAAGCGCGTAAAATAGAGTTTGAACCGAACACTAAATCAACGCGACTTGCCGTCCACTTCACCGCACCAGAGTCGCGCGCAATGATTTCATAGCGATTGCGGCCGACGGGTTGCCATTGATACGCCATGTCTGTCAGATTGACAAAAAAGTCATGACTTAGCTGCCCCACTCGGTCAGTCAGCACGCCTTCCGACGCACCGCCATAATTGGCACCCAGTACGCGCATACCACCCAGCAATACTGTCATTTCAGGGGCCGTGAGTCCCATCAATTGGGCACGATCGAGCAGTAACTCTTCAGGCTGAACGGTGTAGTCTTTTTTCAGCCAGTTGCGGAATCCATCTGCAACCGGTTCTAGCACCTCAAACGAAGCCACATCAGTCTGCTCAAGCGTGGCATCACCACGGCCAGGAGCAAAGGGAACGTCGACGGGGAAGCCAGCCGCTTTCGCGGCTTCTTCGATGCCTTGATTGCCTGCCAGCACGATGGTGTCGGCCAAACTAATTTGATGCTTCTGGGCGATATTGCTCAGCACGTTGACGACCTTCGCCAAACGCTCCGGCTCGTTCCCTTGCCAATCTTTTTGCGGCGCTAGGCAGATCCGCGCGCCGTTCGCCCCTCCTCGTTTATCAGATTGCCGATAAGTCCGCGCACTATCCCATGCGGTCGTCACTTTCTCTGCCAGTGTCAGGCCACTGTTGGCAATATCCGCTTTTACCGACGCGACGTCATAATCGGTGCGTCCTGCCGGTACAGGGTCTTGCCAAATCAAGTCTTCACTTGGCACATCTGGGCCGATGTAACGCGATTTAGGCCCCATGTCGCGGTGCGTAAGTTTGAACCAGGCTTTAGCAAAGGCATCCGCTAACTGCTCGGGATGTTGATAAAAACGCTCCGCAATGCTGCAATAGGTTGGGTCCATTTTGAGTGCCATATCAGCATCCGTCATGATGGGATTACGACGAATAGAGGGGTCTTCCACATCGACAGGTTTATCTTCTTCTTTGATGTCGATGGGTTCCCACTGCCACGCACCCGCTGGGCTTTTCTTCAATTCCCACTCGTAGTTAAACAACAGATAAAAGTAGCCGTTATCCCATTGCGTGGGATGGGTGGTCCACGCCCCTTCAATGCCACTGGTGACCGTATCGCGACCAATGCCACGCGCTTGATGGTTGTTCCACCCTAAGCCTTGCTCTTCAATCGCTGCACCTTCCGGCTCGGGGCCGAGCTGTTCCGCATCGCCATTGCCATGACACTTACCAACAGTATGGCCACCTGCGGTGAGTGCAACCGTTTCTTCATCGTTCATCGCCATACGCTCGAAGGTGACACGCATGTCTTGCGCGGTTTTAAGCGGATCGGGATTGCCATCCACCCCTTCTGGGTTGACATAAATCAGCCCCATCATCACCGCTGCCAATGGGTTTTCCAGATCGCGTTCACCAGAGTAGCGGCTGTTTTCAGCATCACTTGGCGCCAGCCATTCTTTCTCTGCGCCCCAGTAGGTATCTTTCTCAGGGTGCCAAATATCCTCGCGGCCAAATGCAAATCCATAGGGTTTTAAGCCCATCGATTCATACGCCATCGTCCCCGCCAGCAAAATTAAATCTGCCCAGCTTATTTTGTTGCCATATTTTTTCTTAATCGGCCACAACAGGCGGCGGGCTTTATCGAGATTGGCGTTATCCGGCCATGAGTTTAAAGGCGCAAAACGCTGGTTACCGGTCGCACCGCCACCGCGGCCGTCGGCAATACGATAGCTCCCCGCGGAGTGCCATGCCATGCGGATCATCAAGCCGCCATAATGTCCCCAGTCGGCGGGCCACCAAGACTGACTCTCGGTCAGTAACGCTTTCACATCCTTTTTCAATGCATCGATATCGAGAGTTTTAAGCGCGGCGTGATAATCAAAATCATCATCAAAGGGGGAGGTTTTACTGTCGTGTTGATGAAGAATGTCGAGGTTTAGCGCGTTTGGCCACCAGGTTTTGTGTGCCATCGCTTCCGAGGTTTTGCTGCCGTGCATGACAGGGCACTGGCCACCTGACGTTGAGCCTTGTTGAGACATTGCTTTCTCCTTGCTCTTATTGTTCGACAAGCTTTCTTCACAGAGAATCAGCTTGCGCATTGCGTTAATAGGCAATCAGGCGAAGTTGCATGATTGTCCCGACTAATACAACGTTAATAGGCATTAGACATCCGCGCTAATCTGTTTTGCCAATTACTGTGATTGCTGACACCAGAGTTACCAGTCAGCATACGCTTAATGCCACACCGCTAATGCATTGATAAATAGACACTCCTTTTCCTAACACCTTGTATGGCCACCAAAACACAATGGCAGCATGACTTCGTCAAATCGACGTCAAGAAAAAGGCATTATATTTCAGTGTGTAGCGATTAAACTCCATCCCCCACAGAGAATTGTCTTCATCGACTGATGGAAAATAAAACAAAGCAAGCTAGCCTAGTTTTGCAGGCAGAATTTTGTTGTTGCCCTAAGCGATTGAAGCTCATTCAATCACGATTCACATTGTCGCAATTAGGAACACAATTATGAACGCTTCAGATGCACAAAACCTGACATCTCAATTTGATACTTGGTTGAATAGCCACCAAAGTTTGGTCTCTAACCAACAGCAACTGCAGCACAGCGCGCTCTTTGCGGTACCACGCGATGGCGACAGCTCAGTATCTGGTCAGAATACCATCGGTGCCGGTAAAAATGCGCAAACGGAATCAGCGCAAGGTAAGAAATTGGATGATGCCATTAGCGCTGGCAATCACAGTGAAATTGTTCGCTTGCTCACCGAGTCTACCGGTAATGCGGTATCGAGCATTTTAGGCTTAGCTCAAAGCCGCACCGGCTGGAATCCGCTGGACCCAGATAATGACAAGAATGCCGAAGGGTTTCAGGAGTTTGTGAGCTCCATTCTTAAAGTGCCCTTTTTTAATGTCACCCAATCAGAGCGCACCACGGTGCATTACGAAGAAGAGAACTACAACTCTCTGATTGATAAAGTCGTTGGCCTCTATGACGGGATCACTGAGCAAGATGTTCCGCTGATTAAAAACAGTATTGTGAACCTTGCCAAGGCGTGTACTAGCCGAGTGAATACCCAAAACACCAAAACCTTGTTTGTCCAAAACACCATGAACGCGACTGGGACGGACATTGTCGTCGGTATTCAGCAAACCTTTATGATGATGGAGCGCAGTCACAGCTCAGGTAAAGGTGCGCCTAAAGATCAGTACAAAACTGAGATCACTGTGAATGTGATGGAACTGACCTTTAAAGGTGGGCTGTGGAATGAAAGTGCGGCGGAGAAGCTCGCCGATAAATTTGTGAAAAGCTGGGATGACTGGCTGGATGGCACCACAACACCCGCTTCACCGAGCGCGGACCAAATTCAGTTCTGCTTTGGTCCGGCACATCGCGCACGTCAAAAACAAGAAGCGGACGCGATTAAGTAATCATCCTCTGCTCCCTTTATTCAACGGGGGAGTATTGGCCCATCTGTAGACAACACGGCAAGTCGATTGTTGGCTTGCCGTTTTTAATACGCCCACTCACGGTTTTGTAGTACCACACGATAACCGTCCAGATCTTCAAAGGTACGCCCGTCTTTATCCCAGTAGCTATTGTAACTCGGCACAGGTTTAAACCCAGCGGCTTCAATTTGTTGACACGCAGTCTGCCATGCAGCGTGATCCGGCAAGTAAAAGACCAACAGGTTTTCCTGTGACGGGGCTGGACCGACATGGGTGCCGCGATGATGGGTAAATTCAAGGTGATAGTTATGATGTGGGTGACCAATAATGGCGCCATCAAAATCATTATGGCCAGAAAACGTCGCCAATAGCTCAAACCCCAGCCCATCGCAATACATGTTGGTAATGTCGGCCAAATTGTCGGTGGGTCGTGCCACCCGCATCACGGTGTCTTTATCAATCATTGTGCTGGCTCCTCCGGCTCGCAATTCAATGTTTGCATCATGGTGATAGAGTCTGGGGTAAACCCCAGCGCGTGGTAAAACGCCTGCGCATCCTGATTAAACGTCATCACTTCTAGTTTAATCACAGTGGCATGATTGTCTTTCGCCCATTGGGTACAGGCCGCCATTAACGCTTTACCTGCACCGGTTCCTCGCGCATCACGGTCAACCACAATGGTATTCACATGACACATGGGATCGTCGACCAGATGAGGAATGTGTTCAAACGACTCCAGCCTTGCCGACAAAAAGCCAATCACTTTGTTTTGATGCTCTGCCACCCAAAAGTACTTATCCGCTTCTTGCAGCGCTTGCTGCAAAAACGCCCGACCGCTTGGGCCAGGCGTTGCAAACAGATGCGGCGCATGTTGATGGTGCATGTCACCAATTTGTACATTCAGGGCGAAGATGGCATCCAAGTCCTCAACCGAGGCACATCTCACTTGCATCCTTGTGTCCTTTAAATCCTTTTGTGTATTAGGCGATAAAAATCTGCCCTAATACATAACCGAGCGCACAAGCGCTCACCACGCCAATTAAGCCGACCGCCATAAATGAATGGTTGAAATACCATTTACCAATTTTGGTGGTGCCGGATGCATCGAAATTCACGGTCGCAATATCTGAAGGATAGTTGGGAATAAAGAAGTACCCATACACGGCCGGCATAATACCGATAAGCAGCGCAGGATCGAGCCCTAACCCAAGACCCACCGGCAACATCATCCGTGCGGTCGCGGCTTGCGAATTAACAACCACTGACACGATAAACAAGGCAAGTGCAAAAGACCACGGATATTGAGTGACCATCTCCACAATTCCCGACTTAAATTGCGGCATCGCGTATTGGAAGTAAGTGTCTGACATCCAAGCAATCCCGAAGATAGCAATGGCCGCCACCATCCCAGATTTAAACACCACGCCATTCGGCACATTACGCGGATCTGTTTTGGTCGCCAGTAAGATAATCCCGCCAAAGCAGAGCATCATCATTTGAATAACCACCGACATGCTGATGGCCTTACTCTCCCCTGCCACTGTGCGGATCTCTGGCCACATCGCGATAATCACAATGGTAACGATGGCACTGATGAACAATAACACCGCATTGCGCGCGGAACGGGGTAATACCTCATCTAACGAGGTCGCTGTAGTATTTTCGATTCGCTCACGCCATTCGGGGTCTTGCAAGCGCGCTTGGTAATCCGGATCGTCATCCAGCTCTTTGCCACGGCGCAAGCTGTACAGAGACATCAGCAAGGTACCAAACAAGGTGGCGGGGATAGTCACCAACAAAATCGAGACTAAAGTAATGTCATGTTGAATATCGGCAAGCTGGGCAAGGTAATAGACCACGGCTGCAGAGATCGGCGAGGCTGTAATCGCGATTTGAGAGGCAACCGACGCCGCCGCCATTGGGCGCTCCGGACGAATACCATTTTTCAGCGCGACATCACCGATAATCGGCATAATGGAATACACCGCGTGACCGGTCCCAAGCATAAAGGTCATGGCATAGGTGACAAACGGCGCAATCAAGGTGACGCGTTTTGGATTTTTACGCAATAATCGCTCGGCCACTTGCAGCATATACTTAAGGCCACCTGCCGCTTCCAAAATAGAGGCACAGGTGACGACCGCAAGAATAATCAGCATCACGGTCACAGGCGGTGACGTTGGCGGCATCTGGAAGATAAACACTTCAATGACCAAGCCAATCCCTGAGACCACGCCCAGCCCAATGCCCCCGTATCGGGAGCCGATATACAGCATTAGCAGTAAGAACAAGAACTCTAAATACAACATACCCTCACCTCTCTACCCGACTACGCAGGCTGTTTTTGTTATGCGTTTAGCCTAGAACTTGTGTCATGCCTGCCAAGTGGTGCCAATAGCCGTTGCAATCGTGGTTGAGCGGTTGCGGGTTATTGCCTGCTTGGTTAGCACGGAATTTGTCTACCCAGTGCAAGGTGTCAAGCGACAGTGGACTTAACCGCACCACATCCACCAGCCCTTGCATCGACGGTAAATCGTTAATGAGATTGGTGCACTGCCCGGACTGGGTTTGAATGCCGTTCAGCACAAATACGGCCTGACCCTCTTGGGATTCCGTTAACCGCCCATTGGGATAGTTGATACAGCACAGTTCGCAGTCATCTTTGGCGCGGTTTTCTGAGCGCGCGGTAAAACAGCGTGCTGAATAAGCCAGTGGTAAGTAACCATAGCCAGTCACCTCCACCTCAAACCGGTCGCGAATACCCAGTGCATCGCAGCCGTTTAACATATTCACCAGCCAGTCGCGCGAAAGTTCCACCGGCATCACCCAGCGCGTCATGCCAAGGTCAACAAATTGCTTTAATGTTTGCGGGTTATAGCAATTGATGGCGGCCCCCACCACAAAGGGCTGCCGACGCTCACTTAAAAACTGCACCGCGCTCACGTCATTCGCTTCAATGCGAATATCATCATTGTCACAGTAGCGTTTTAGCATGCTCAGCTCTGAGGGCGCTTCAATCAGCGCCATGGTCGAGAGCACCACTTGTTTACCAGACTCGGCCAGCTCACGTGCAAGCCCGATCCAGTCTTTGGTTTTCAGCTCTCGCCGCTTGGCACAGACAGTTTCACCGAGATAGATCACATCGGCTTGGCTATCAGCCGCTGCTTGATAAAAGGCTTCAACCTCAGACTTGGGCCAGTAATACAGGATCGGCCCGAGAGAAAATTGCATCATAATTCCTTATTGCCACTTGCGATGGTAAGCACCCAAACTGGTTTGCACCCCTTCAGAAAGACTATCGAGCGAGTGCGCCCAATCCGGCGCAATATCAAACGCCTCGGGGTTTGCGATACAGCGATCAATCGCTTGACGCCATACCCGTGCAACTTGCTCCACATACGCCGGGCTGCGCTGACGACCTTCGATTTTGACCGATTTGATCCCGGCGCGATAAAGCTCAGGCAGGACACTTAAGGTGTTCAAACTGGTGGGTTCTTCCAGTGCGTGATAGCGATTACCGTCGACACAAAAACGACCTTTGCAAAGGGTGGGATACCCCGCTTTTTCATCAGCTTGGTACCGATCAATCAAGACCCCGTTTAAGCGCGACTCCAGCCCTTGCTCAGTATCTTGCCAGCGCACGAATGCCGCCGGTGAGCAAGCGCCCACGGTATTGGGCGATTGGCCGGTAAGATAAGACGATAAATAGCAGCGCCCTTCGGCCATAATGCACAAGCTGCCAAAGGCAAATACCTCTAAGTCGACATCGGTATCGCGTGCTAGTTGTTTAACCTGATGAATAGACAGCACCCGCGGCAATACTACTCGCTTAACGCCATATTGCTGCTGATAAAAGCGGATCGCCCCAGCGTTAGTGGCGGATGCTTGAACAGAAAGGTGTATATCCAAATCGGGGTAGGTACTGGCGGCGTAATCTAAACAGGCCATATCGGCAAGGATCAGCGCATCGGCACCATTACCGGCGGCGCTATCAATCGCATATTGCCAGCGACGCCAACCATCAGGATGGGCAAAGGTATTAATGGCAACGTGCAAGTCTTTGCCATGGTCATGTACATACTGACTGGCACGCTGCAATTTGCTGTCGATAAAGTTCAGCCCCGCAAAATGGCGCGCATTAGTGTCATCTTTTAAGCCGACATACACCGCATCGGCGCCATGTTCGATCGCTTTTTTAACCGCCGGAATATTGCCCGCCGGACAAAGGAGCTCCATAACATTGCATTCCATTTTATGATTGTCCGGCTAAGATAAGGGCGTTGCCAATGTGGGGGGTTGATGTGTATCAAGCTCACTTCTCCATGATGACAAAAATCGCGATAAATGACGCTGTTGGCACAAAAACTCCTCTCATTTTTGACTCGGATCCAATGGCGTAGCATTCAACCTCGCTACTCTAGTGGCATTCAACCGTTGGCACCAAAGGAAAGCCAAATGCTCGTTAACCCAATCACCCAACAACCCCTTGCCCTGCCGTTGCCTCAACCCAACCTGATTACACCGGGGCTAAAAGCCATCACTCAGTTACCACATGGGCTGCAAGCTCAGATGCTGACCAAAGTCATGAATACCGCTTTTGCGGTGCCTCTGGCAGAGGACGAGTTCGACTTTCTTGCTGGCCGTACCATTCGCATTGGATTGCGCGATCTCAACGCGAATTGGTTCGTGTCGCTGAACGAAGACAACCAATTATTGGTCCGCTTGTCTGGGGAAGAAGACGCCAGTATCGAGGGAGATTGGTTAGCGTTTTTAAAAATGGCGACCCACTATTGCGATCCGGATACGCTGTTTTTCCAGCGCCAACTCAGTATCAGTGGTGATACCGAACTTGGGCTGCATGTGAAAAACCTGCTTGATAGCCTCGAAATCGACACCCTGCCCAAGCCGCTGGCACGCTCACTGACGTTAAGCCATCACTACCTCACTAAACTCGCGTTGTAGTGCACGAGCGGCTGGGGTTGCAGACGCCCAGTCGCCTATTATATAGTTCTGTTTCCTTTCTTTAGCGGAGTCTGTGCCAATGAACAACTAACACTCATTACACCGTTTTTATATTCGGTATCTTGGGGTTAGTCGGTATTCATGGTCACTGGGCTTACGTTTTCTCTATTGCCAAACTGTCTCTACGCAGGTTTTCTGTGTAGCACATACCGCCGCCCCTTTGTGTTGCTTTACATAAAGGAGGCCTTATGCCTTACCTTATTACACATGATCTCAGCGTGACACTGCCCGATGGGCGAGTCTTATTTGAGCCTATCTCTATCACCTTTGAGCACGGCCCCATTGGCCTTGTGGGTGACAATGGCACCGGAAAATCACTCCTCCTCGCGCTGTTGGCAGGCCATACGTTGCCATCCACGCAAGGAATTCATTATTCAGGCCATGTACAACGCGATGGCGATATTGCTTACCTATCACAGCATATTACCGCCCCAAAGACACAAACATTGGCTGAAGTACTTGGCATCAGCGAACAGCTTCATGCGTTGTCGGCCATTGAGGCTGGAAGCGTCGACCCAACGTATTACGAGCGCGTAAATGATGACTGGGATATCGCTGAACGCTATCAGGCAATACTGACCCAGTTGGGTATTGATGCCGCTTTATCAGCGCCTTTGCATGTGCTTAGCGGTGGCCAATTGACGCTGCTGAGTTTATATCGCGTTTTTCACTCTCAAGCGCATATCGTATTGCTCGATGAACCAAGTAATCATCTTGACCGAACCGCACGACATAAGCTCGTAAGCTGGATCGAAACCTATCCTGGGTTAGTGATCACGGTGAGTCACGACCAACAGTTACTTCGCCATATGCGAGCTATCTATGCATTAACACCACAAGGTGTCGCAAAACACACGGGCAACTATGACGAGTTCGTTCGCGCGCAAAAGCAAGAACAGGAAGCACTCATCGCGAAACGAACGCACCTCAATAAACAGCACAAACAGGTATTACGTCAACAGCAACAAAGCGCTGAAAAGGCACAGAAGCGCGAATCAAAAGGTAAACAATTACGTAAAAAATCCAGTCAGGAAAAGTCGATTCTGGATGGACAAAAAGAAAGTGCGCAAGACGCTAAGTCTCGAGCGAAAACACAATTTTCTCAGCAACTTAAGCGTTACCAAAAGCAACTCGACGCGTTGGATACGCAGCTTCCGGAAAACAACCCAACGCTGTATATGCATCACTCAGAGCCAATGAAACGGCGACGGCTTATGAAAGCCACCCAGTGTCAGTTACCATTCGGACACACTGAACCGCTTGATTGGTCTGTCTACGCGGGGGAGCATTGGCTACTAACAGGGAGAAACGGTGCAGGAAAATCCACGTTACTGCGGACATTAATGGGTCATCACGCGCCTGTCAGCGGCTCAATCGACGTTGTCGGTGACTGTGTGTATCTAGATCAACACTTCTCACTACTGGATCCCAAACAAACACTGCTATCGTGTTTGCGCCATCATAGCGACTTGTCAGAGTCGGATGCTCGAACCTGCCTTGCTAGCTTAGGGTTACGTGGC
Source organism: Salinivibrio sp. ML198 (assembly GCF_001996015.1). Lineage (NCBI taxonomy): Bacteria > Pseudomonadati > Pseudomonadota > Gammaproteobacteria > Vibrionales > Vibrionaceae > Salinivibrio > Salinivibrio sp. ML198. Next base: position 72,166 of record NZ_MUEZ01000011.1, on the reverse strand, counting down.
GATCGCGTTTATCAAACGATTGATAGTTTAAGCGGTGGCGAAAAGATGAAAGTGGCAATGTTAGCGGTAGCCCACCAGCACGCCCAGCCACTGTTACTGTTGGATGAGCCGGACAATCACCTCGACATCTCAGCCAAACACGCACTGGTCGACGCGCTTAATCATTATCAAGGTGCCTATATATTGGTCAGCCATGACGATGCCTTTATTGATGCGCTGCATCTGACCCATCAATGGGAGCTTGAATATCATGCTGCCAGCAGCTTGCTAAGTGATCGATAAAGTGGCGCACGACAGGCTGTTGATAACTACGCGATAAATAGACCGCCCACAGTGCGCTGGGCGGTAAGCGATAATCGGTCAGCAAGGGTATCAATTCCCCTTGCTTCACATAGGGAAAGTGGCGCCCACCGTCGCCAACGTATCGGTGTGGCCTACTAATCCAAGCTCATTGCCCAGCGTGCTCACCCGCCAACCAAGGTTGCGTGAGTGAGACCGTCTGGGCATCAAAATCAATACAGGCTTGAGCCCCCAAAGGTATGGTTAACATCGGATGCGTATGGCAACTGTCAAAACCATCAACCACAGCGAGCGGCTGGCCATCGAGTATTTCTTCAAGAACGTCATAGGTTGAACGTCCCGTTCCTTTGTTATCAAAAAGCTCGTGTTTACCAAGTAACACCGCGCCTACCGTATCAAACACCCCAGCCAGTTTTAGGTGTGCGAGTGAGCGCTCAACCGTGGCAATATCAAGCAAAGAGTCCTCAATCAGCAGAATATCGTCTGTTTCAATCGCTGGCATATAAGGCGTTCCCCAGATCCCATTCAGCGTATTGAGGTTGCCACCGATAATGCGCCCATTTACCTGACCTTTACCCATAAATTGCCATGCATTCTCATAGGTCGGTTTTGCCTCTGTCTGTTCGCCCCAATCAATCATGACATCCGTCCATTGGGCAGGCATCTTATAGGTCATCGGCAGCGTTACATTCTCAGTTGTTACGGCTCGAAACGCATCAAAGGTTTCATCAACCAGTGGCGGAAACTCCCCTAAAGACGCCACTAATGCTGGCCCATAAAACGTGATTAATCCCGTTTTGGCATAGATACCGAGCAGTAAAGCAGTGAGGTCCGAATAACCCACGATAATCTTAGGATCATCAGCCAAGGCGGCATAATCGATATAGGGAAGTAAAGCATTGCTGTTCATTCCACCAATCGTCGACATGATGCAGCGCACATTCGGATCACGGATCAGCTGGTTGAGCTCTTCCGCACGCGCCTTGATCGAGCCTGAGCGATAGTGATCCGATTGTCCGGTCAATACCCCCGGCTTCAGATCAAAGCCTTGTGCTTTGACATAGTCCATCGCGCGTTCAAATCGTTGGGGCGCAAATACGGTGGCAGGAGATGATGGCGAGAAAAAGCCAACTGTCTCGCCTTTTTTAAGAGGAGGTGGCAGTAACATCTTGTCTTCCTTGATATTTAATCTCCCCACCATTAAATCATCTGGACAAGACAGTCACAATATTCGCCGATTAATCGTTGTGAGGCGTACTGATAGTCTGACATTTTTTTGGATATCGCTGCTGCAACTGCCAAGCGGTGGCCACGCCGACGATACCGCCCCCTACGACCACAAAATCGTACGCCATTCGCTACTCCTTTCGTCACCCGTTAATCGGTCACGTCCAGAAAATAATACTGGCTAACGTCGCAAATAAAACCAAAAGATTCAAAAAGATGATGAGCGGCATGGTTGCTTTGATGGGTTTGTAGCAATAAGCAAGCGGCTTGGCGGGCACGAGCCTCCTTGAGAGCGTGCGAGATTAATGCCCGTGCGATACCTTGTCGCCGTGAATCCGGCTGCACGTACAAATCGTTAATAATTAAGCCACGGCGCGCCCTCGCTAGTGAATACAAAGGCGTTAGGTGGACAAATCCCACCATGGAGGATTGGTAAGAAGCGGTCAATATACAAGTATCTTGCTCGCGCAACCGTTGCTCAGTAAACGTCCTTGTTTGACTGAGCGGCGGACGAATCGCAAGCCAGCGCTGGTATTGGTCAAATAACACGGTGAGGGTATCTAGATCATTTAACTCCGCTTTTGCTATATGCAACATTCTTTCTCTACCGCAGCGCTATGGTTACTTTTCAGTGTAAGCGCCATCACGACGTTCTGCTGCCAACACCTCAACAGACGAGCATAGAGAGCAAAATATATTTCTTCACACTACGTTGAAATCGCCCACAGTATCTAGGTTGATATGAACACCAACATAAAAAGTTATAGTGCATAAGGTGCGATAAATAAGGCGGCTAAACGCCGCCTCAGTATATGCCGACCCCTGCAAGGATATAGTATCGTTTGGCTAGGTCCGTGTTGCGTCGTGTTCTGATTACGCCATTGAGCGGGTGCGATACCACTTTACTGTAACAGGCGCGAGTTCTTTTAACGCGTTACGCACCATGACGAATGGCACTTTGATGAAGTAGAACGACATCAACACCATCATCATAGGATCTGCATAAACCGCATAATCCGACCAAGGTGAATGCGCCACTAACCAAGCACCTAAAAAGCCTAAGGTGACCGCCAGACTTAATAAGGTGTCCATTTGCCACTGGCGCGATTCCGCCTCCACCAACTGGCTTTGCCCTGCTTGGTTTTTGCGTGCAATCATCCACCATCCGTAACCACAACCCACCACGTTGACAATACCAAACAGCACCGCCAATGACGGGTTAACCGCACGTCCGCCTTCGACCAAGGAGGAGACCGCTTCATACAGAGAATAACTCACCAACAGCATAATCACGGCGCCTTTAATGGCGACAACAAGCGGTGTCAGCAGCGCACGTGTGATCGGCCTTGCGTAACGCGAGTGGATATACCACGACGCGCCCAGTGACAACAAAGTTAACACTAGACTAATCAACGAGTAGATACCGTCGAACATAATCACTAAAGAGCCAGCAATCCATCCAACGGCAAGGCCGGCGATGGCAAACCCCAATGCGAGAAGGGCCGAAAACACTAATACTGACTTTTCATTGATCACGTTTTGAGAAGACATAAAACACCAAAAGTAGAAAACACGCACATATTCTTGGTGCTACTGCGCCGCTTTACAAACACGAACTTGCTGACATTTTCACCATCCTGCTAAGGGGAAAATGAAAGGCGTTTTATTTCAATAGTTTATGCATAAAAATCACTGTCAATATTTCTGACAGTGAGTGTTCTAAACAAATTTTAGTTATGAGATAGCGCTAAATCGCATTTTGCTTGCATATAACTTTTACGCATACTAAATCTAAATTTAGATTCTTTATGGACTAACAAGATGAGAAAAGGCGTGTTACTCGCGGCAATTAGCTTGCAGCTTTTCCTCGCGATGACCAGCACAGGATGGTGGCAGTTTGGTGCGGCACTCAGTGCGTTTCTGTTGGTCGCGGTATTACGTTTGCCTCAGGACACGCCGCATGAGTGAACCTGAGGCAACGACGGAGACTAGGCAGCTAGCAGCAGCCAAGCAAGCGATGTACAGGAGATAATCACCCACAGCGCGACACCAAACAATAAGGGTTTGGGGCCTGCCGTGCGTAGCTGGGTGACAGACATACTGCAGCCGATTAAGAATAAACACACCACTAATACTTGCTTTGAGATGGCGAAAATCACCTCATAGATGGGTTGCGCTTGGACAAAGACATCACTGATGCCAATCGCTAGACAATAAAAAACGATAAAGTAAGGAATCGTGATTTTTTTAGCGTGGCTGCGAAACATGAGTGCGCTGACAAACGCCACAGGCACAATCCATAATGCGCGCGCAAGTTTGAGGGTGGTCGCAGTGGTTAGTGCTTGCTCACCATAAGCGGACGCCGCGCCCACCACCGATGATGTATCATGAATCGCGATCGCCGCCCAGGTTCCAAACGTGTGCTGATCTAAGCCCAGCGCATGCCCAACCATAGGAAACACAAACAGCGCCAATGAATTCAACACAAACACCGTGCCTAACGCGAGACCAATTTGTTTATCATCCGCATTGATAGCGGGCGAGACAGCTGCGATTGCACTGCCGCCACAAATGGCAGTGCCTGAGGCAATCAGGTGACCAGTCTTTTTATCCAGCCCCATAAGTTTGCCCAGTAATGTGCCAAAAATCAGCGTGCCTGCAATGGTGGCAATAATCAGCCCTATCCCATCGCCTGTCACGGCGAGCGCCTCTTGCAGCGGGATACCAAACCCCAGACCCACAATCGAATAAGCCAGTAACTTTTTGGTGATTTTCGTGAGCGGAATTGCACTTGGCACCCAGCCTAGGGAGGTCAGCAAAAAACCCAATACCAATGCAATCGGCGAGCTCACCCAAGGGGTTAAACAGGCTAACACAGCCAATGAAAAAGGAAGATAACGCGTGTATGCGGTCATAATGATGCTCGGTGAAATTCAGTGACGGCATTGTAGCGCTCAGTGATTGTTCAGAAAATCTTAAACTTTTTAACCTGGGTTAAGTTTTGCTTAACATGTATTGCAAGACATTGAAAAACAATCATCGAGGCGCACATTTAGAAATCAAACAAGTAATTGGTAATGCTATCACTCAGCCATTGGATCCCAGGATGCTCGGCCATCCCTGAGGCGGTGAATAGGCAGTAGTCTTCTTGGGTTAAGCCATAGGTGTGTTTGATCACCGCTAAGCGCTGTTCTCGTAAGTATTGCCGGATCAGCGGCTCAGGCAACACGCCCCACGCTTCTTCTTGTAAGATGGTATTGAGCATATATTCAAAGCTCGAAAAGCCTATATAACGGCGTGAGAAAGGCTGCAGCTCGGGATTGTCTTTTTCATTGAGATAGACCATTACCGCTTGCATGGCATTACGCAGTTGATCATCACTGACCCGACGCAGTCGACTCAACGGGTGCTCGCTGTTGCACACCGACATCATGCGAATTTTACCCAACGGCTGATAGTTGATGCGCGGATCGTCAATGCGCTCGTAGTCCACTCCAAACGCAAAGTCGACTTGTTGGGTTTCAACCAAATTGGCCAAATCACCGCTCGAGGCCAAGACTAGGTTGAAGGACGTCGCCGTAAAGCGCTTATTGAGCTGATGCGCCCAGTCCTGCCAAAGCTGATCGGGGATCGCATCATCACGCGCGATCCATACTTCGGCATTAAAGCCCGCGTTCGCTTGATCGCACGTGCGACGAATGCGAGCCGCGGTGACCGATATACTCTCGAAATCTTTGTACACAGCTTTGCCGATTTCCGACAGTGTTAGACGGTTACCGGTGCGATCGAACAATTCGGCGTTGAGTGATTGTTCTAGCGCTTTAATCGCCATGCTCAACCGTGAACGATTCACATCCAGCTGACGTGCAGCTTCAGACACCGAGCCAGTCTCTGCGACTGCACAAAACGCATCAATTTGGGTTAGATTCATGCCGCCCTCCTCACGCTATCCTACCGGAGCGCGGCAAAGACACAAAGCGCTATTACCGCTTGTCAGCGCCCTTGGACTATCAGCGATCATGCATTATTATTAGCGACTTATTGCATATCAGAAGACGCTAGGCTCTCTGTGCTTGAGGCTAGACAGAATAAGAATCGTTTACTTGTGATAGAAGATAGATAGGGATAACGAGAGTGCTATGGTGCCCCGGGCCGGACTTGAACCGGCACAGCGCGAACGCCGAGGGATTTTAAATCCCTTGTGTCTACCAATTCCACCACCAGGGCAACGCAGTTATGCGTGGTAGCACCATAGTCCACAGACTGCGCTGCGAACGTGGGTGTACTTTAATGAAATTTAACCCGAGGTCAATAGCCCTTTTATTCTTTTTGATTCAGATGGTTGAAAAGCAGACAGACTCAACAACCTGACGTCGCATATAACAGCTTATGGTGGGTTATGGGAAAATTGGTGTTTCGCCACCTTTTTGAGGAACCCTAAGTCCACCATGGTCGACATGTAGCTATGCGGCTTGCGCGTGACTTGATCTTGAATCAGCTGAATCATTCCGGCCTGACACCCTTGATCGTGATAGCTCTCAAGCACCTCATGCAGCGTCTTTTTATGAATATCTTCAATCCAAAGCCCAGCCACATCGGCCCCCGCACCGAAATGCAGCAATGCGATTTCTGGATCGCATTGATGCGCTACACCTACCGAATTATGCAATGCGACCATTTCATGAATCAGATCGGCCTGCTCCGCCGACAATCCTTGTTCCAATGCAAACGCTTGTGCAGCAATGGCGCCTTCGACTTCGAAGGTGTCTTGTTGGGCAACATAGTCGGTCAAGCCAATATCATGTAAGATTGCGCCAACAAAAAAGACTTCTTTATCAACACCTTGTTTTATTTTGTGGTTCATCGCCAGACCAAACGCGTAGCTACGTAAGGAGTGGTTGACTAAAAATTCAGGACTAAATTGTTTAACCAGTGCTAACGCCTGCTGACAGGCTTGGCTATCGGGGACAGTATAATGCGCCGGTGAAACATATGGCACGGCAGTACGCGTAATGGTCCGCTTCACTCTCTGCACTGCTCGGCTCATATCACTTTTGACAAATTGGCACACCATACAAGGCTTGGAGGGTCGAGGCTTAGTGCGTGTTAGCTTACGTGACATGACGTTTCCTGTGCTAGTGGGTGTTCCTGCTCGACCAACGTCACTGGCATGAACACACTATGTTAATGATCGCCTGACACTTTTGATGGCAGCAATCACTGTTGCGTCTAAGTTATCACCGTAGTCGTGTTTTTTGAAGCCAATGGCGACAGGGATCTGAGCCTCACTCAATTCTTTCGCAAGACGTTCAACCATCACCGCCATTTGCTCTTCGGTTTTATTGGCACAGAGCATGGTGTAGATATCTTCCCCTAATCGAGCGATATAGCCATCGTCATGTAAAACACCATTGAGAATGGACACAAACAGAGTGGTCATTGCGGTATCTTTCAAATGCGTTGACTGGTTGCTCTGAGAAACATCAATAGCCACCACATACACGGGCGTACCCACCGAACGGATATTGCTTTCTTCTTTTTCTAAATATAAAGACCAACCTAATCGATTAAGAAAACCGGTTTCATGATCTTTTAATTGTGAGGGTAAAAAACTCATTTGTTTTCGCGATAAGTCGATGTTTTGCAGCTCAAGCTGTAATAGCGTTGAGAGTAATTTAGAGACAAGCTCGATGGTTTCCAACCCGTCAGGCGGAATGCGATCGACCGGTTCGGTGTCTATCGCGCACAAGGTGCCAAATAAGTTACCATCCGAATAGCAAACAGGGATCCCAATATACGACTTAATATTCTCCGCTTGATAAATTGGCGCGTTCACATACGCGGGGACACTGTCAACGTCAGGCGCCCAGCGCGGTCCTTCACCCTGCACCATACGACTGCACATTGAATCGCTCCACGTGAGTGTGGTCAATTCATCAATACCGTATTTGCTCCCTTCTACCTGTAAGATGACCCATTGATCTTCATGCTTACGGGTCATCATCCACGTACCGTAGCCAAACTTTTTATTCAAATACTTGAGTGTATCGCGACTTGCTTTTTCAAAATGCTCAAAAGGAATTTGGTCTTGCGTGTTGATATGTATCACATCGTGCCTCTTACATTCATTGAATGATTTTTTCTTCCCGCAGATCGGTTTCGATTGCGGTCATCATTGCACTTATTTCGGTAAACACGGCTTTTACTTGTTCGAGATCGTGACTGCTTTTTTCGATAACTCGGAATAACTCGCTCAAACGCATCGCCCCACTTGATGCAGATGCACCTTTTGCCCCATGTGCAATGGCTCTTATTTTTTCATCGTCGGCGCCGACAATGGCCTGCTCGAGCGCATTGACATCCGCCGATAGGCCGTCCCAAAACATAGACAGTATAGCGCGCTTCATTTCTTGGTCTGAGCTGCCAATGACTTTCTCGAGCTGACGGTCATCGATGAGTGCTTCGGTATGAGAGACTTCTTCGCTGGTCTGAGTCAGCGTGGGCTCGCCCTCTCTTAACGCTCTTCCTCTAAGACGTAATGCCAACACGCGCTTGAGTGTCTCAAGCTCAACAGGTTTGGAAATATAATCATCCATCCCCGCTTGCAGGCAGTGATCCGCTTCTCCCAAAAGTGCATTCGCGGTGATGGCAATGATTAAGGTACGCTCGCGATTTTCTTCTGCCTCTAGCCGCCTTATCTCAGCCGCTAATTCAAACCCATCCATTTCAGGCATATGACAGTCTGTTAAGAGCATCGCGTACTCCCCTTGATGCCATTTCTCAAGTGCTTCTTTGCCGTCTGATGTCATTTCAAATGAATAACCAAGCTGTTTTAGCTGCTTAGCGAGGACAAGCTGGTTAGTTGGCTGATCTTCTGCACATAAAATGGTGCCACACACTTGTGCATCTAACTGACTGCCATAGGCAAAGGCATTGCTATGTACCGCTTCATTCCAATCAACATCCGGGCTTTCAAGCCCGCACATCACTGCAGCGCCGAGCACAAACTCACTGGGTTTAAGGGGGGACCGGTTTAACCGATACGGCCCTGGATGCCGATAAGCATCGTTTCCACCAAAATCATTCCCCAACAACAGGCACCGCATACCTTGATGTCTTTCCAAAATACTTGCATCTGTGGTCACCGCAATCATAGTATCCGGATTCCAGTTAGCCGGCACCGTCGCCTTTGCATCCAAAATCTCGCCAGGACATAAGCTTTCAAGTAATGCTAAACAGGTATTTTTGAGCGGCTCATGGTCGATAAATACAACGAAGGAAAACGCGGAAAACGGATAACGCCGGTTGGTTTCATGAGTTTTGACGCTGCTAGGCGCAGGTACTCGCACTATAAACTCACTGCCTTTACCAAACTCACTCTCAACCGCAATATCGCCACCCATCATATCGACAAATGACTTGGAAATACTCAATCCTAGGCCCGTTCCGCCGTATCGCCGAGTGGTGGAACTATCCGCTTGTGTAAAGGGTTTGAACAGTTTATCCATCTGCTCGTGCGTCATGCCGACGCCAGTATCTTGGATGCTCAATGTAAGCATCTGACTGTCATGACAATATGCTGTTTTGACAAAGACATGGCCTCCCTCTTTTTCTTTGCTGGTGAACTTAATGGCGTTCCCCAGTAAGTTAAGAAGAATTTGGCGTACTCGCACCGGGTCAACCAAGATAAAGTCAGGGGTAGCGTAGTCATGTGAGAAAAAGAGTTCGACGCCCTTTTGGTCAGCACTAATCCATAGTGCGTCTAAGGTTTTCTCAATTAAGTCGAGCACGTTAACATCGGTCGGATCGAGCTCCATCTGTCCTGATTCGATTTTGGAAAAGTCGAGAATATCGTTGATTATTTCAAGTAAAGAGAACGAAGAATCTCGAATCGTCGACACCATTTTGGCTTGCTCTGGCTCCAGAGGCGTTTCTTTTAATAAGTCCACCATGCCAATCACACCATTCATGGGCGTTCTAATTTCATGGCTCATAGTGGCTAAAAAGCGAGATTTTGCCTCGTTGGCTTTTCTCGCCATGACCGATTCTTTCTCTAGCTTGGCTTGTGTCTGTCGCTCATGTGTAATGTCTAAATTGATGCCAAAGAGCATTTCTCGTCCCGACTGCTCATCTTTCACCACATTGCCCGCGGCTTTAATCCAACTGACCCTCTGAGTCTGAGGGTGGATCACGCGAAACTCAGCATTAAAGACATTGCTGTCGTTTAGTGCTGTTTCGACTTCTTTGATCGCATGTTGACGGTCATCGGGGTGAAGGCATGTCTGCCAGACCTCGTAATTCACTGGCGCTTCAGGTGCAATCCCATATAGGCGATACATGTTAGCGTCCCACTTAAGCTCCCCCGTGGTTACATCCATTGACCAATTACAAATCCCGCCTGCATCAGATGCTAGCTGCATGCCGCGAAGCAACTCATCTCGCGCCCTTTTTGCTGAGAGCAGCTCGCCTTCTATCGCTTTGCGCTGACTAATATCTTCCAGCGCAGCAATGAAGTACTTGGTCGCACCATTTTCATCGAGCACTGTCGCAACCGATACCGTGGCCCACCGCGCCTCTCCATCTTGCTTAATATATTGTTTATCCATCGAAAACGATCGGCTCTCACCCGAGGAAAGTTGAGTGACGTGTTTGATACTTGCTGATAAGTGGTCTGGATGAGTGATGTCTTGATAGCTTAATTGCAACAGCGCTTCTTGGTTATATCCGAGCAATTCACTCATTCTGTCATTGACCTCAATAAAGTTTCCCTCTAGGTCAACACGACATATACCCACTGCCGCCTGATCAAAAGCAGTTCTATAGATGACTTCTCTTTCTTTTAGCGCATCTTGAAGACGTTGTTCTCGCTGCTTAACGTCCTCCTCTACGGTGATATCTTTAATCACACCGACAAACCCCTGGGTATCGCCAAACCAAGTTTCGCCAACGGATACCTCTATGGGGAATTCACGCCCGGATTTATGCAAACCCTGTAGTTTTCGTGGTGTGCCAATCAGCTTTTTACTCCCTGTTAACTGATACTGACTTATAAATCCATCATGGTCAGCTTTATACTTATCTGGCATCAAAATAGAGACATTTTCTCCCACCAGCTCTTCACGGATTCGTCCAAATATAAGCTCCAATGAGCGGTTAACTTCAAGGATATTACCTCGCGTATCGATCACCACCATGCCATCAAGTGCAGTGTCAAACACCGTCCTCAAACGCCCTTCGGATTCTTGTAAGTCTTGCGTTCGGCGCTGTATTTCTTGTTCGAGTTTAAGTTTCGCCTCATCTTCTGCCTGTTTGAGGTCGGTAATGTCCGACTGCATCCCAATATAATGGGTTAACGAGCCCACTTCATCAAAGATGGGATCGAGGCGTAGATTATTATAAAAAAGCGTGCCGTCTTTTTTATAATTGCGCACGACGACGGAGCAAGATAAGGCATTTTTAAGGGCATAGCGGAGGCGATCAAACTCTGGCTGATCACGATCATCGGCCTGCAAAAAACGACAGTTTTTGCCCACCACTTCTTTCGAGCTATACCCGGTTAAGGTCTCAAACGCTTTATTGGCATAAATAATGGGATAATCTGCAAGCCTAACATCAGAGACAATGATGCCTGTTGCCGTCGCTTCGATAGCGCGACTTTGAATATCCAACTGGAAGCGCTGCTCTTCCGTTTCTCTGATTAAGCTTTCTCGCTCGCTCACCATATCACGCAGTTTGAGCAGCTCACTGGCCATGACCCCAACTTCATCGCCTCGGTCTCGCTGCGGTAGGGAAAAGTTATGCTCGCCCCGCGCCAATTTTCGCACAGCGGTACTCAGCTGCCCTAAAGGTTTGAAAACTTGCCGTGATACATAAAAGGCCAGCAGTACAATCAACGACAGCAGCGTGGCAGTCATGATAAAAGAATTTTTATACAGGGTATTGGGCGCAAGCAGCGCCTCTCCAACTTCGACGCGTATCATCGCTGACCAACCCAATCCTGGGTAATCATACGCCCCTTCGGTGTGGGCAAACCCCGTGACCTGATCCACTTGTTTTCGATAGTGTGTTGAGATGTTTGACCCCGTTAATCCAGCAACGGCTAATCTCGCCCCTTCGACACCATTCGTCGCCAAGTTTAATTTACCCAGAACTTGAAAGTCCCTTTGATACGTTGATTCATTTTGTCCTACAGGATCATAATCAACGATAATACGGCCCTGGCGGTCTAAGAGGGTTAATTCCGCACTGACGAGCCCGCGTTTGGCGAGTAAGTCGTAACTTTCGGCCACAATGGATTCGACCGTAGAAAAATCGACCACATTGACCCATATACCGACAGGCCGATTCGCGGTATTACGGATCACAGACGCAAAAATCATGTCGTAAGAGGAAGCATTGGATCCGAAAATAAAACGCTCTGGCCCGGTGACATACGTACTGTTCGGTTGTTCGGGGGCGAGGGTTTGGCCGTTAAGGATCTCATTAAACCAAACACTGTTCATAATTTGTGACTTGGAAAGGTCAAGAGGCGCGAGCGATTTGCCATGCTTATTTTGATTATTTATCGCCAGTAATTCGCCCTCCATACTTACTATCGCAATGCGACGGTAGACTTTGTAATTAGCGATTAACTCGTTAAGGTTTCTTACCGTATTGTCATTTACTTGGCGGTTACTCAGACTATCTGATTCAATACTCCCTAGAGACAAAGGAAACGCGCGTGCATCGTGATACCTTTCAAAAAGATTCCTTTCAATCAATCGAATCAGTAGTGCGGCTTCTCGCTCTATGTTAGTTAATGTGCTTTCTTGAAGCAGTTCGCGGCCTTTCCAAGAGACCACAGTAACGGATGCCAGCATTAAACCGCCCAGCATCAGCAAAATAATAGGTAGCTTCACAGAAAACTTCATTCACGATTCCCACGCTGAATACTGGCTGCACGCCAATCAAATACACTCAGTGGCTCTGGCTTGGCGTAAAAGTAGCCTTGCCCAATGTCACATCCCAGTGCTTTAACAAAGTCACACACCTCTTGATTCTCGATCCCCTCCGCCACCACGTTTACCCCGATTGCTTTTGCGAGTTGAATACTTTGTTCAACCACAGCCGCAGATTTTGTATTCGATAAACAATCAAGCACAAAGCGCTTGTCAACTTTGAGCTCATCAAAAGGAATCGAATGCAGTTGGGCAATGGACGAGTAACCCGTGCCAAAATCATCGATAGACAATTTAAACTTCATCATTTTTAAGCGCAGCATTTGGGTATCAATGGTCGCCTGATCAGTGGTAAAAGCCGTCTCTGTTAGCTCGCAGATCACTTGTTCTGGACGCAATTGATACTTGGCGGTTGTTGCTTGTAACCACTGTGGAAAGTTTGCCGACTCCAACACTTTGGCGGATATATTGAAGGCAAATGATAAATTGCCGATACCTTTTCCATACTGATTGATATCGCTGTAAGCACATTCAATGATGCGTTTGGTGAGGTCAGTGATGCTCTCAAGATGTTTTTCTGCGGTGGGGATAAACTGGTCGGGAAAAACCATGCTATCATCAGGTTTAAATAGGCGAGCCAAGACCTCAAACCCCTTGAGGCGACCAGAGGACAAGGAAATTTGCGGCTGGAAAAACGCGCTTAGCCCTCCTTTATCTATGTATCCTTTGAGTAACTTGGCAGTGAGCGGCGGTAGTGAGTGCGGCGCGTGGTTAGCCTCTATGTCTAGTTCACGCTCACTGGCGCTCAGCAGTCGTTTCACTGTTGCAAATGAAAGCGGTTTGGCCACACATTCGATGATATTCAGTTGATAAAGACGCGCCAAATTGGCGGTTGAGGCCAGCACTTCCTCCTCCTCGCCACTCATTAATATTATGGCGCCTGGGTAGGCTTGCGCATCCAAAAACTTGAGTACCTCAAACCCATCTTCGACCGGCATATTGAGATCGCAGAACACGCACCGGATCGAATGTGAGCTCAGGATCTTTCTCGCTTCCCGACCATTTTCGGCCTGATAAATTCTCGTGAAACCAAGGTTTTGAAGACATAGCGCCAGTGTGTGCCGAACCACTTGCTGATCATCAACAACTAATATTCCCTGTTGGAAGTCACTCACTCACGGCCCCTCTTCGCCCTTTAGAAAAGCAAACGCCTCAAGGTTTACCACCTCGTGCCTACTTTAGTACTATAGACCAACCATAACGGGTGCACTTGAGTGACAATCGATCTATACGACTAAAGTCTAGTGACGTGTGAAAAAGGGTAAGAGAAGGACGTTGAGCGTATATTCACTCGCCGATGTCGTTGAGAACCGCTTTCACGAACGGTGCTTTATGTTTTACGTAGCTGTCTTGTTCGTGAACGCCTGCTTTTAAAATGTTGCGCTTTTTTTCTTCGTACTCGGCGCGCACATCAGGGTTATCGAGCAAATACTGTTTGTATGCAATTTGACGATGATGTTCATCACTGTCTTTTTCAATCACGTGAGCATGAATCAAAAACCGTTCACCTTGATAGGTTACGGAGGCGTCTTTACGAGGGCGGTGTTCGGGAAACGGCTGCTTACTGTGCTGATCTTGAAAGCCTAGCGCGTAAAGATGGGTAATTGCGTTTTCTCGCTCTCCTGAGAAATAAAGAATAGATAAATCAATGATCCCTTTGCCACCGACTTTGGCTGATGTTGAACCAAAATGCAGTACCTCAATACTAGGTGTCGAGATATGGTCAGACAAGGCTTGGGCAACGTCTAAATAAATAGGACGCCAAGGAGAGAAACTGGCGTCAACTAATTGGTAGGGCTCGAGTGTGATCATGTGGCACCTAAGGTAAAAAGGAATGCTGGTAAACACGAGTGAGTCGGCATGAGCGACACATTGACTCAAGTTAGTTGATTATCGTACCAGCAGTTCCCATGCAAACAAATCACACCACCTTACTAGACGCCTTCCGCAAGCTTAGGGTTAGAACCGTATTGATTGTTATTTTGATCCCCTTCCAATGCACAAAGCACCAGCAGCGCAATCATCCCGATAACAGGAATGAATGAAATCAGCAGCCACCATGCAGAACGTCCCGTGTCATGCAAACGCCTTGATGTAACGGCTAAGGTTGGCAGTAGTACCGCCAATGAGTACACAATGCTCAGCAACACCAGCCCCGTCGCTTCAGCGACAATGTTTAGCGCCAAGGAGATGCAAAAGTTAACCAGAAAGAACATCCAATACTCTCGACGATGGGCGCGCCCTGAAAAAGTGACATAATTGCGCAGCACTTTTAAATACCATTCCATACGTAACCCTATTTTTAGTTGAAAGAAGTGTTCGCACGTATCATAGAACGGACTATCGAGTCAGTACTATTTCAGTGATAAGACATCCGACCGCTTTATCATCAGCTTGGGACCCTTATCACTGATTCGCCACGTAATAGAAAGTTAACGGCAGCTAGCTTTGCAAACCTGCGGCATGCATCAAAAGCTTAAATAGCCAAGAGACAACCCCCAGTGCTGCCACACTGGCTCCCCAGATAGCGATCAACCAAAGCCAACGCTGCCAAGTAGGTTTTGTCATGCCAACCATCAGTGATAAGCCTCATCCGGATTCACTTTGCCACTAAAGACACGGTAACTCCAATAGGTGTACATCAAAATAACTGGAATGATAAACACCGCGCCAACCAGCATAAATTGCAAGCTTTGTTGTGGTGAGGCAGCCTGCCAAATCGTGATCTTGGGTGGAATGATATGCGGCCAAATGCTGATGCCGAGGCCAATAAATCCGAGCAAAGTGACACACAACGCCATGATAAATGGACGGTGGTGAGCGTGATCAGGACGGGTACGCCAAAGGCGTAGCAAACAAAAAACCGTCAATAAAGGAACCGGAGAGAGCATTAGCAAATTTGGCAAACTAAACCAACGGTCGGCAATCCCCGGATAGGCGAGTGGTGTCCAAACACTGACTATCGCGATACTTACCGCCATCAACAAAACCAGTCGACGACTCAGGTGGTACATACGCATTTGCAACGCATGCTCCGTTTTCATGATCAGCCAAGTGGCCCCCAGTAAACCGTACGCAATGATCAGTCCTATCCCGCAAAAGAGAGGAAACGGTGCCAACCAATCGAGTCCACCGCCGGCAAAAGCGCGTCCCTCGACAGGAAAGCCTTCAATCACCGCGCCTACCGTCACCCCTTGGAAAAAGGTGGCAAAAATCGACCCCGCCATAAAAGCGGTATCCCAAAAGCCATGATGACCGGGTAACGCCTTGAACCGGAACTCAAACGCCACGCCGCGAAAAATAAGCGCTACCAACATTAGGGTGAGAGGGACCGTTAACGCATCGACAATCACGGCATACGCCAAAGGAAAAGCACCAAATAGTGCCGCCCCACCAAGGACCAACCAGGTTTCATTGCCATCCCAGACTGGAGCGACACTGTTAACCATCAAGTCGCGCTCTTCGCGTTGAGTGACAAACGGCATCAGAATACCGATCCCTAAATCAAATCCGTCCATCACGATATACATTAAGGTGGCAAACACGATGATGCCAAACCAAATCATTGCTAAATCCATGTTTCCCCCTTACACACGGCCAGAGACAGTTAACGGTTCATGCGGCGTGTCATCGTGCTGATCCGGCCCTAGTTTAATTTGATGGATCATATAGATGTACCCCAACCCAAAGACCAAGCCGTACACCACAAAGAAACTGATCAAGCTAATACTCATGTGCAAGTCACCGTGGGCAGACACCGCATCTTGCGTGCGTAAAAGGCCATGTACTACCCAAGGCTGGCGCCCTACCTCAGTGGTTACCCAGCCAGCAAGAATCGCGACCAAACCTGCGGGTCCCATATAGAAAGCAAAACGGAGCAAACCTTGATGTTCATAAAGGCGACCTTTATAACGCTGCCATGCCGCCACTAGCCCAAGTGTGATCATCAATAGCCCTAAGCCCACCATCAAACGAAACGCCCAGAAGAACACGGGCGAATTGGGTCTGTCTTCCGCAGGGAGTTCGTTGAGCGCTGGGATTTGCTCGGTCAAACTATGTTTTAAGATCAGACTCCCCAAATAGGGAATTTCTACTTTGTAGCGGGTGGTTTCCGCCTCCATATCCGGTAAGCCAAATAAAATAAGCGGCGTGGGCTCGCCGTGGCTGTTATCCCAATGCCCTTCCATCGCTGCTATTTTGGCAGGTTGATACTCCAAGGTGTTCAAGCCATGCAAATCACCAATAAAAGCCTGAACAGGCGCGGTGAATAACAGCATCCACATCGACATCGAAAACATCCGCTTAACCGCTGGGCTGCGCTGCCCTTTGAGCAGGTGCCATGCCGCCGACGCGCCAACAAATAAGGCACTGGATAAAAACGCCGCGACCACCATATGCACCAAGCGATAAGGGAAAGAGGGATTAAAGACCACCGCGAACCAATCCACAGGCACCACTTGACCATTAACCACTTCATGCCCTTGTGGCGTGTGCATCCAACTGTTGGAGGCCAAAATCCAGAAGGCAGAGATCACCGTCCCCAGCGCGACCATGGACGTGGCGAAAAAGTGCAAGCGATCACCGACACGTTGCCAACCAAACAGCATGACGCCGAGAAAGCCGGCTTCTAAAAAGAAAGCGGTGAGTACCTCATAAGTCAGAAGGGGGCCAGTGATACTGCCCGCAAACTCGGAAAAGCCACTCCAGTTGGTGCCAAATTGGTATGCCATCACCAACCCAGACACCACGCCCATCCCAAAGTTGACCGCAAAAATTTTCGACCAGAAAAGATAGAGGCTTTTGTACTCCTGCTCGCGAGTTTTAAGCCATAGCCCCTCAAGCACGGCAAGGTAGCAGGCAAGGCCGATCGTAATCGCTGGAAAGATAATGTGAAAAGAAACCGTAAACGCGAATTGAATACGGGCCAACATAAAGGCATCAAGACCAAACATACGTGAAGTCCACTTTAGTAATTAGACCAACGCGCATGGTAGAAGCCCATTATTAATGTGCCCATATACAGGCGGTTCAGATTAACCTATAACAGCCTGCTGACTACCGTGTTATAGTCTGAGCGGCCCAATAGACTGAAGGGGGTAAAGGTGTCTAAATATCAGAAGCTTAGTGAACAGATTAAACAGCAGATTCAAGCTGGCATTTGGCACGTGGGAGAAAAGCTTCCCTCGCTGAGAAAACAGGCCGCCTATTCAGGTCTGAGCATGATGACAGTGCTCCAAGCCTATCAACAGCTAGAAAGCCAAGGGTGGATAGTTTCACAGCCCCGTTCAGGCTATCGTGTCGCTCCTCATGCCGCACTTAGCCAAAACCGAACGGATACAGCCCTCCATCCTGCTGAATCGGTCGATATTAATGACTATATTTTCGATGTCCTGCAAGCCAGTCGCTCTCCCGGCATGGCAAGCTATGGGCATGCCTATGTCGATCCCCTGCTCGCCCCTCGCCATCAAGTAAATCGCTCGCTCACCACTTCCGTGCGCTTTATGTCGATTCATAGCGTGGTCGATAATCTCCCGCCGGGTAATGCGCAACTGAGACACCTGATTGCCCAACGCTATGCAGCGCAGGGCATGCAAATCTCACCCGATGAGATAGTAATCACAGCTGGCGGATTGGATGCGTTAAATCTTAGCTTGCGTGCGGTCACGCAACCTGGCGATTGGGTCGCAGTCGAAAGCCCCGCGTTTTACGGCGCATTGCAAGCCCTTGAAAATCGTGGACTCAAAGCGATGGCAATCCGAACTCATCCGACGGAAGGTATTGATCTTGATGCGCTTGAACGCGCCTTGCAAACGCATCCAATTCGCGCTTGTTGGCTGATGAGCAATCATCAAAATCCGTTGGGATATTCGCTGTCAGAAGAGAAAAAGACACGTCTTGCCGAGCTCGTCAATCGCTATCAGGTGTACTTAATCGAAGACGATGTCTATGGCGAACTCTACGATGGCGAACACAAACCGAAGCCCATTAAAGCATTTGATAGTAGCGGTCATATTTTGCACTGCTCGTCTTTTTCAAAAACCTTGGTCGATGCCTTTCGCCTCGGGTGGGTAGCCGCTGGCGATCAAGCCCAGAAACTACAAAAGCTGCAGTTGATGAGCACGGTGACCACCAGCGTCCCCATTCAACTTGCTGTAGCCCACTACCTGCATAACCGAAACTATGAACATCACTTAAAGCAGCTTCGCCACACGCTTGCCGAGCGAAAGCGAGCGACGTGTCAGTTCCTTGTCGATCACTTGCCCCAAGCTGTGGAGGTCGTTAACAGCCCAGGCGGATACTTTTTATGGATAATCTTGCCCAAAGGCAGTGATACTACTGCCCTATACCACCTTGCGCTCAAACATCATATCAGTATCGCACCAGGGAACATGTTTGCGACACACGCACAGTTTGCCCATTGTTTTAGACTCAATACCTCTTACTCACTCGATCATGCTCACCAAAATGCGCTGGCCACCTTATGTGATTTGATTGCACAGCACATTCAAGCCTTGGTAAGGCACTAAGATTGGTTGAGTAACCAAGTAAGGATGGCTTTCCGCGAGGTAGGGGTCGCCTGCTGATACCAATAACCCATCATCTGCAAAGCCTGACTTTGAGTGGTCGGCAGTACACCGCTTCCGTCACGATGCGCAAACGCCCAATCCGCAAAAGCGCTGCGTTCAGAGTCAGTCGCTTGCTGATACCAGTAGTCCACCATTTCTTCTGGTTTCTCTTTTGTGTCTTTCACTGAGATTGGCTGACTCGCGGATACAGCGGACTGGCTTTGTCGCCCTAAAACACGCGACGCCTCATCATTGGCCGCCATAAAGTAAGCGTTGGGAATCGACAATTGCACCCGATTTCCGCCCCCAGCACTATTGAAGGTATAGGTAACCTGTGGTTCAGACCAATTGTTGGCAATGTCTGGGGAGAACGGAAATGAAACATATTGCGTCGTCACACAGTGCTCCGTGCACGTTTCTGACGTTACTTGAGTATTTTCAAGCGGCAGCGTCTCACCATTGATGGTGACGGTTTCATACTCTTGATAATTCTTAAAATACGAGATTTCAGTCATCAATTTGGAAGGAGCCACGTCGGGGCCTGCTGACTTATCAACGGGATAATTCGCCACATAATTCGCACTTGCTTTAACGACATTCGCCCCAGACAAGACCTGAATGTCTGGCGTGATCGATTTCGTCACCACCTGCACATAGTGGCGACGCTCTTTCACTGAACTCGCAACATCATCAAACTGACTCGACGAATCAAAGCTAGTACAACCGACAATAAGTAGACAACTCGATGCGGTCACAAGACGGAAAGTTGCTTTCATACAGCCCCCTTACAGGAAGTTAAAAAAACCGGCCATCCTGGCCGGCAAAAAAGAATAGAAAGGCAAAGTGTTACTGTTAAAAGTTATATTCGATACCTAGACGGGCAAACGCTTTTTTGTCCTCTAGATTGCCCGCATCGTGCTGGCCAATACGAAGATAAGGCAAGAAACCATTCTTCGAGTACATTAGCTGACCGGCAATCACTGAATCACTATCATCGACATCGGCATTGTTGTCTAAGTCAGAATCGCCATTTGCAGCATAACCTAAGCGGTAACCCCACGGACCATTCCAGTACTCACCAACCACTGAGATTTGATCTTGCTCTGCCTCAGTCCCCTTGTTAGCTCCCGCGGTGTTGTACACGCCATCATTATATTTGTAAGCGGCAGACACCTTAAAGCCACCTGGAAGTGGAATTTCAACCCCAGCTAAATACGCCTTGGTATCAATGTCACCCTCATAATTAGAGTTATATTCGTACCCACCATGGAGGGTAAATGCATCCGCTAACGTATAGTGTGCTGCGGCCCCAAAGTGATTTGAGCCTTTGACATCTTTATCGCCACGTCCCACTGACACGTCAAAACTAAAACCATTTAAATCGGGAGAGTCATAACGCGCGATATCGCCTTTACGATCATAATGCGACTTCGTGTCCGCCCCCCAGTCAAAGACGCGGCCTAACCCTGGGTTAGAATAGGGCCAATCGACTACTTCATACATTGGTGTCAACATACGACCAAAACGCACTTGGCCCCAGTCTCCTTTCATACCAATGAAAGTATCACGATTACCCAATGTCGCGCCTGTTCCATCTTCACCGACATACCCTGACTCAATTTGCATGAAGATATAAACGTCGTCATTAAACGCCTTACCGGCTCGAACCCCGACGCGAGACTCATTTTCATAGTCGTAACCGTTACCATCTTCTTGGTTGAAGGCTGAAATAGCCGCAACACCATAAAGGTCAACATTGTAGTCAGTTAAAACACCAACCACACCTTCGTGGTCGGCGGCCATTGCGCCAGTTGATCCTAATGCAACCACTGCACTAATAAGCGAACGCTTAAAAATCTTATTCATGAAAGACTCCTGCTATCTGCAAGATACGGGCTTTGCCTCGTTGATTTATTAAGTTTTATCGAGTGCAAAACCGATTTGAAAGCTGAGAAACGTATTTCAGCTTTCCCCCGCTGCTTACACATTTCGTGTAACCACACCTTCAGACTAATTACGTAAAGAAAAATATCAATCACGACTTAATTTTTAATGAGAATAATATGAACTAGGGCATGTTTTTGACCGTTTTATGACATAGATCTTATCCACTAAAAAACAAAAACCCTTAAAAACAACATCTTAAATAAAACCCCAAAAGTCACAGTCCCCGCAGGCAAGTACTTTCATGCAAATAATGTGAAATAAATATCATAAAAAATGGATAGAAAATCACGTCAAAAACGGCAAAAGTCGCCAATCTTATTTTTCTTACAAAATTAACGAGAAGAAAATGGATAGAGGAGGGTATTTTTTTACGTAAAATAAATTTTATTATCGTCAAAAACGGCAAAATAATGCATAGAATTTAGGATTTATGTAATTTTATTATGAAAAATAACCACGACTACAACTGTGTTTACGTCATCGGTATTCCCCGCGACAAAGCCTTGTCTCGCGATTGAGGGCTTTTTGCATCACCGCACAACGATCGCTGTTGCATATTGAGGCGTACTCGCCGTTATAGAAAAACTGATGCGCATCAAAAGTTAGGTTGACCTGTCATTCAATCAACAGATTCGCGTGATAAATTAGTCAATGAAGCGTTAAGCGCCCCCCATAGCGCAACACACCACCACGCCATGGCGAAAAAGGATCCCGGCATCAATGAAAGGACTACGTTGGTTTTTACCTCTTGTTATTCTCGGTCTTGGCTATCTTGGCTATACCGCCATCGCGGCAACAGAGACAGCTACTCAAGAAAATGCTGCGTCCCCGCCCCCGCCGATTGTTGAGACACGCGTTGTTCACCCAACTCAACATCAAGTGGTTTTACGGGCACACGGTGAAGTCACCCCTGTAGAGACCACACAGCTTTCTGCCCAAGTGTCCGGTGAAGTGGTCGCATGGCATCCAAATTTCGTTGCTGGCGGCATTGTTAAACGTGGTGATGTGCTGTTTTCAATTGAGCCTGATAACTATCAAGCCGCGGTACTGAGCGCCGAAGCCGACCTTGCCAGTGCAAAAGCGTCCTTGATAGAAGAACAAGCCCAGGCGGCGGTGGCAAAACGTCAGGCCAAAAGCCTTCCATCCTCACAAGTCACCGATCTCTACTTACGCAAGCCACAAGTACTCAGTGCAAAAGCCCGCGTAAAATCGGCACAAGCGGCATTAAAGCGCGCACAACGCGACTTAGAAAACTGCCAAGTGACCGCCCCTTACGATGCGCTCGTCGTGTCGCGAGACGTCGGGGTTGGGCAGTACATTAACGCAGGAAGCCCGGTGGGGGTACTTAATAGCATCGAGGCTGCGGAAGTGCATTTGCCTATTGCTGGCTTCGACACACTCTTTCTCCCCACACCATTAGCGGGGATCGAGGTTCAGCTTACCCGCAACGGCAGCGAACCGACTCAACGCCAAGCACGACTCGTGCGCGATCTAGGCATCGTGGAGCAAAGCACCCGCATGATGCGAGTTGTAGTGCGCCTTGATGATCCTTACGGCACCCAATCGGCTAAACCTGCCCTACCCTTTGGCAGTTATATCGAGGCGACTTTCAAAGGGGCAACGTTGGAGAACGTCTTTAAGCTTCCGCAATCCTTGATGAACAATCGCCAAGTTTGGGTCGTCGATCAAGCAGGAAAACTCACCCCGCGTACACTGCGCGTGGTCAGAACGGAAGGCCAGTATATCTACGCTGACCAAGGCTTAAGCGATGATGATCAAGTCGTTACCACGCTGCCTGAATTCCCCGAGCCTGGCATGACGGTTCGCGTGGCATCGCAGGTATCGCCGGAGGGTGAAAATGAATAATGCTGACACGCCAACGCGTGGGCTCATTGCCTATTTTGCCCACAATCCGGTTGCTGCAAACCTGATCATGGTGTTTGTACTCATCATGGGGGTTGCCAGTTACTTTTTCATTCAGCGACAGATGTTCCCTAACATCGAGATTAACTATATTCATATTACCGCTGACTATCCCGGCGCCTCCCCCCAAGAGGTAGAGGAGAGCATCTTAGTTAAAGTGGAGGAAGCCATTAAAGATGTCACCGGGATCGAATCGGTGGTTTCAACCGCGCGGCGCGGATTTGGTCAAGTAGAAATCGAAGTGGATGTTGGGGAAGATCTCAATCTCGTCCTGGACCGCGTAAAGCAAGAGGTCAATGCCCTCTCTAATCTCCCCGCGTCGATGGAACCGCTTAATGTCGCGCAAGTGGAGTTTCGCCAAACCGTCATTCAAATGGCAGTGGTAGGCAATAAGCCGCTCACTGAGCTAAAACGCACGGCACAGGACATTGAAGACGAACTCCTCCAACTCAAGGACGTCACCTTGGTGGAGCTCAGTGCCCCTACCTACGAGATTGCCATCGAGGTAGCTCCCCGTATTCTGCGCAAGTATAACCTCACGCTTAATCAGGTGAGTGACGCCATTGCCCGCTATTCCGCGAACTTCTCTGCCGGTGAAGTACGTACCGACAGCGGCATGATTGCAATTCGCGTCGAGAACCAGCGTTATCGCGGTGATGAGTTTCGCCAGATCCCAATTAAAATCGGCCCCAATGGCAGTCGGTTATTGCTGCAGGATATTGCCACCATCAAAGACGGGTTTACCGAAGGCGAGCGTTACTTTAAGTACTCGGGGCAGAACGCAATTTTTCTCTCGGTGAATGCAACCGCTAGCGAAAATATGGTGACCGTTGCCGACGCCGTCAAAGACTACATACAAGACAAAAACGCAGCATTGCCCGCCGGGCTGGCACTCAAATCGGTGGTCGACATGACACACTACCTTAATGCCCGCCTTGATATGATGCTGAAAAACTTATTACAAGGAGCGGTATTGGTTGCGCTACTGCTGACATTGTTTTTGCGCTTTAAACTTGCCCTCTGGGTGCTTATCGGTTTGCCCGTATGCTTTCTTGGCGCGGTCATGCTAATGCCAGTGATTGGGGTCAGCATTAACATCGTTTCACTGTTTGCGTTCATTATGGTGTTGGGGATTGTCGTCGATGACGCGATCGTTATCGGCGAAAGTGTTTATACCGAAGTGGAGCACAAAGGTGGCGGCGTCAATAACGTTGTCGCCGGGGCGCAGCGTGTTGCCACCCCTGCCACGTTTGGCGTGCTCACCACCATTGCCGTTTTTGCACCTTTTATCATGTCGAGCGGCCCTGAACGCGCCTTTTTCTTTGGCATCGCGTCAATCGTCATCTTGTGTCTCATCTTTAGCTTGGTAGAGTCGAAGCTTATTTTGCCCGCTCACTTGGCGCACACCCACTTTTCCACGCCCAAATCAAATAGCTTCCGCCAGCGTTTTAATCGGCAATTCCATCGCTTCGTCAATGGACCATACCGCCGCGCCGTCACCTTCGCGGTACGTTGGCGCTGGTCGGCTTTCGCATTGTTTGTTGCCTTATTAGCTATCAGTATTTCGTTGGTGGTTGCCAGCCACGTGCGTATGGTGCCGACGCCCAAAGTCCCGCATGATTTTCCCAATATTCGCCTTGAGATGAACAATAACGCCTCGAGTGAGCAAACCATTGCCGCACTCAAAGCCATTGAAGGCATGGTCTACCGCGTCGATAACGCCACAGAAGCCGAGACGGGCCAAGCCATGGTTCAAGACACGCTCGTATTTAATGAAGGGCGAACCTCAGGACAACTGGTGATCCCTTTAGTCGATGATACATTGCGCCCCTTTACCACCTTCGAATTATCGCGGCGCTGGCGTGAGGCGATGCCGGATATCCCAGGAGTTAAAAAACTCACCATTCAAGATGACGTGAATGGTGGAGAACAAGGTGATGAGTTTGGCTTTCTCCTCTTTGGGCCCAACATCGACACACTCAATGCGGCCGGACGTGCTTTAATGTCGCGCCTTAACCAGCAAGCGGGTCTTTTCGATGTGTCCTCATCCATCGATTCAGGCAGTCAGGAAGTGCTCATTTCCCTCACGCCCGTCGCTCATGATCTGGGGCTGGATCTCACCACCATTGCTCAACAGGTAGGAGGGAGTTTCTATGGCGGGGAAGCCCAACGTCTAATCCGTGACGGTGAAGAAATAAAAGTCATGGTGCGTTACCCCAAATTAACGCGGGAGGCATTTTCATCACTGCGTTATGCCGTGATCACCACCCCCACCGGTCAACAAGTCATGTTGGGCGATGTGGTGAAACTGGAGCAACAACCCGGTGTGAGTAGCCTGCGCCGCGAAGCAGGATTTAGAACGGTTTATGTCTATGGGGCAATTGATGAAGAGTTAGTCGAACCCAATGAAGTAGTGGAAACCATTCAACAATCCGTCATACCAGAGGTATTGGCCGATTATCCGGATGTCACTAGTGAACTCAGTGGTTCGATTGAAGAACAACAAGCCCAGCAAGATGAACAAAAGCTTTTCTTTATTGCCGGGATGATTGTGGTCTATGCGTTATTGGCCGTGCCCTTAAAAAGCTATACGCAACCACTGATTATCATGTCGGTGATCCCTTTTAGCTTAACGGGTGCTATTTGGGGACATTATTGGTTTGATATTGATTTAAGTATGATGTCGACCTTTGGTTTGATTGCCGCCGCAGGCGTGGTGGTCAACGATGCGCTGGTGATGACTGACTATATTAATCGAGCGCGTCACGCGGGGGTTGAGATCAAAAAAGCAGTGATCGACGCAGGCTGTGCCCGCTTTCGGGCCATCACACTGACGTCTATCACCACCTTTGCGGGGGTGTTGCCCATCATGTTTGAAACCAGCCTGCAAGCAAGATTTGTGATCCCAATGGCCGTCGCACTTGGCTTTGCGGTGATGTTTGCCACCTTGCTAACGCTGTTTCTGGTGCCCTGTTTATATCTGATGCTGCAAGATATTGGACAGCTTCTGCGCCGGCTCACTCCCGGCCTTTCCTCGTCACAATCAGAGCCTAACGCGCGATAAAAGAGGTGCCGAGCGCAGCCCCTTGTGCACCGTGTTTGTCCAGCTGGTTAGCAATGGCGGTCATCGCTAGCCAGCGGTTCTCGCACCATGAAGGCGCTAGTAACGTCGGTGGACGTGCACTCGCAGACACGCGATGATACACCACCTCAGGAGGCGTTCGCTGGATCATCATGCTGGCGCTGTCGACGTAGTCTTCTAACGTAATCGCGTCTTGACGCCCTGCACGCCACGCTTTCGCCATGGTGCTACCCTCGACAATATGTAGCGGGTGCAGTTTAATCCCATCGGTGCCTGTGCTCACGACCCGGTCAATCGTTGTTTGATGATCGGTGATGCCCTCACCGGGCAGACCAACAATTAAATGCGTGCATACTTTAATGCCCAGTGCACGGGCTTGTTGAGTGATTCGCTCGTACACTGCCACATCATGGCCACGGTTAATGCGTTTCAACGTCTTGTCATGACCCGTTTGTAAACCAAGCTCTAACCACACTTCAAATCCTTGTTGACGATAACCCGCCAACAGTGTCAATACCTGGCTGGGCACACAATCTGGCCGTGTACCGACACACAGCCCGACCATGTTTTCACGCGCTAATGCTTGCTCGTACAAGGCCTTTAACCGCGCGACTTCACCATAAGTACTGGTATAGGCTTGAAAATACGCCAGATAACGACGTGCTCGGTCTACCTCTTTCGAGCGCAGGCGCAGTTGATCGCTAACGGTTTGGTGCTGCGCGGTTTCATCAGAAAAGGATGCGACATTGCAAAAGGTGCAACCGCCCCGCCCGAGCGTGCCATCACGATTGGGACAGCTAAAACCGCCATGCAGTGTGAGCTTATGAACACGTTCGCCATAACGGTGTTTTAAATCTTGGCCTAGTGTATTAACGAGTTGATGCAGCTCCATAACGCCTCAGCGGAAAAAGACAAAGGCGAGATTTTAACAACTGTTATCGAAGAGATATTGGGGCGGATCAAGCAAAGGCGTGCTTGCCCTAAAACAACAAACCCGCCTTGGCGGCGGGTTTAAATCATTGGCGTGATACGCCCATTAGGCTTTGGCTTTCTTCTTGCGTTTATCAGTGACTTCCCACTGACCGTCAACAAAGAAGGCTGACCAGCCCGTTGGCTTGCCATCTTCCTCGCTACGCACGTAATTCTCTTTGGTTTTACGTGCAAAACGAACCACAGTAGGACGTCCATCGGGATCTTCCTGCGGCGCATCGGCAAGGTATTTGAACTTGTCCGAAATGCGGTCTTTGAAGCGATGAAGCTCCTCCACCAGCGGCGCACGTGTCTCGCGGGATTTGGGGAAATTACTCGCGGCCATAAATAGGCCAGAGGCACCATCACGTAACACGAAATAGGCATCCGAGTTTTCACATGGCAACTCTGGGAAGTGCACCGGATCTTCTTTCGGTGGCGCAACGTCCCCATTTTTGAGGATCTTACGCGTGTTCTTACATTCCTCGTTGGTGCAACCCATGTATTTACCGAAACGGCCATTTTTCAGCACCATGTCGCTACCACATTTGTCGCACTCTACCACAGGCCCATCGTAGCCTTTGGGTTTGAACTCCCCTTTTTCAACCACATAGCCTTCGCAGCTCGGATTATTACCACACACGTGCAACTTGCGATGCTGATCAATGAGGTAAGAGTCCATTGCCGTTTCACAAATCGGACAACGCTTCATCGCCCGAAGATCAGCGGTTTCAACGTCCTCTTCGAGCACATTGACAATACCATCTTCGTCCATCAAGTTGATGGTGGTTTTACACCGCTCTTTCGGGGGTAATGCGTAGCCCGAACAACCGAGGAACACGCCAGTCGATGCGGTGCGAATACCCATTTTACGCCCACAGGTTGGACAGTCGATATCTGTCATCACCATGTTGTTGGGCTTCATTCCACCTTCGTCTTCATCCTGCTCGGCTTGTTCAAGCTCTGCGGTGAAATCCGCAAAGAAATCATCAAGCACCGCTTTCCAGTCGGCTTCACCTTCGGCAATTTTATCGAGCGACGCTTCCATACGAGCGGTAAAGTCATAGTCCATCAAATCGGCAAAGCTTTGGTTGAGACGATCAGTGACAATCTCGCCCATTTTCTCAGCATAGAAGCGACGGTTTTCAACTCGCACATAACCGCGGTCTTGTATCGTGGAAATAATAGACGCGTACGTCGATGGACGACCAATGCCCGCTTTTTCTAACTCTTTGACCAAGGCCGCTTCGGTATAACGGGCGGGTGGCTTAGTAAAGTGTTGTTTCGGATCAAGCTTGTCGAGTGTTAGTGATTCACCCACCTCAACCGCTGGCAAGGTTTGGTCTTCATTTTTACCTGAAGGCCGCTGTACCCGAGTCCAACCGTCAAAGCGCAGTGTGCGTCCTTTTGCTTTCAAGGTGTAATCGCTCGCATCGACCGTCAAGGTCGTCGAGTCATATTTTGCCGGTACCATTTGACAGGCCACAAACTGGCGCCAAATCAAGTCGTACAGACGATGCGCATCAGGGTCCATCCCCTGCAAATCACTGGCATTGACACCCACATCAGAAGGCCGGATGGCCTCGTGCGCTTCTTGGGCATTGGCTTTGGCACCATACACGTTCGCCGACGCTGGTAAGTACTTCTCACCGTATTCGCTAGCAATATGGCCACGAGCCGCTTCGACCGCTTCTTTGCTGAGGTTGGTCGAGTCGGTACGCATGTAAGTGATATAGCCGGCTTCATACAAGCGTTGCGCCAACATCATGGTTTTCTTCACCCCAAAGCCGAGACGCGTGCTTGCCGCCTGCTGCAATGTTGAGGTGATATAAGGCGCCGAGGGCTTACTCGTTGAGGGGCGATCTTCGCGATCACGCACCACAAAGCTGGCGTGCTCGAGAGCCGACACCGCCGCCATCGCCTCATCTTTATTTTTCGGCTTAAAGGCTTTGCCATTTTGTTGCGCCACGAGCAGTCGCAGCGCCTGCTCTTTCGGTGTGAGCGTGTCGGCGTGCACATCCCAAAACTCTTCGGGAATAAAAGCTTTTATCTGATGCTCACGTTCAACAAGCAGCTTTACCGCGACCGACTGCACACGACCGGCCGACAAGCCTCGCGCCACTTTTTTCCATAGCAACGGCGAGACCATAAAGCCCACCACACGGTCGAGGAAACGCCGCGCTTGCTGTGCGTTGACACCGTCGATATTGACATCACCCGGTGCTTCAAACGCCTGTGTGATCGCATTTTTGGTGATCTCATTAAAGACCACGCGTTTGAAGCGGTCGTTATCACCACCGATGAGTTCGCGCAGGTGCCAAGCAATGGCCTCCCCTTCGCGGTCCAAATCCGTTGCGAGATAAACGTTGTCGGCTTTCTCAGCCAGTGACTTAAGCTCGGCGACGACTTTTTCCTTACCGGGCAACACTTGGTATTTTGCTTGCCAGCCATTGTAAGGATCAACGCCCATCTTGTTGATGAGCGCCTTCTGTTCTTTTTCTTTTTTAATGCGCGCTTTTTCTTCGGCGCTGAGCCCTTTCGTGGACACAGGTGCGGCCTTTTTACCGCCTTGCGTCGCTCCAGTTGGCAAGTCACGAACATGTCCGACACTCGACTTCACCACGAAGTCTTTGCCGAGATATTTATTGATCGTTTTCGCCTTTGCTGGGGACTCCACGATGACGAGAGATTTGCCCATAATGACCTAATTGACGCCCTTTGCGCTAAAACTGTCGAAAATTCGTTGCGTTGCACTTCCATGCCGGAGTGCCGCTA
This sequence comes from Salinivibrio sp. ML198, assembly GCF_001996015.1. NCBI lineage: Bacteria > Pseudomonadati > Pseudomonadota > Gammaproteobacteria > Vibrionales > Vibrionaceae > Salinivibrio > Salinivibrio sp. ML198. The sequence goes on along the minus strand of NZ_MUEZ01000011.1, from coordinate 42,380 downwards.
TCTGTTTACAATATTGAGCGAGTCTAGCCGAATATCAACTAAATTCGCAGCAAAACACGCTGATTGCTCGTCCCTTCCACAATTGTTAAGCAATTGTGATGGTAATATCCCGATTGTTCTTCATGCCGGTTTCCGGCAAAAACGCGCTAATCATTACCATTGCCGCACGCAAAATAGCTAAATGGATGCGGTAATCTTTGGCTTGGCTCACATTATTATGGCTATTTCGCTCATTATCGTGCGCCTGTTACCGCTATTTTCCTTCCGTTGTTTATCGCCCAACGCTAACAGGCAGCACTCGGGGAGTGAGTTAAACCAACGGACGCTGACCACGACTAATCCATTTTAGCAGCACACGATCTGCCACCTCCGCGGATGCGCCAGCAAGCTTTTCAGCAATGTTTTTACGCTGATGGTAAGACACCGACAGCACTTTTCGCTCGTTATTCGCCGCCTGGAACAAATACTCGTCGCTGGTACAGACCTCATCAATCAATCCCAGACTCAATGCTTGGTTACCAAACCAGTGTTCACCGGTGGCAACCTTATCGACATTAAGAGACGGGCGGTATTCGCTGATAAACGCCTTGAACAGGCCATGGGTTTCTTCCAGTTCCGTTTTGAACTTCTCGCGCGCTTTGTCAGTGTTTTCACCAAACATGGTTAGCGTGCGCTTAAATTCACCGGCGGTCAGCTGCTCAAATTCAATATCGTTCTTCTTAAGCAATTTGTTAAAGTTGGGCAGCTGGGCAATCACCCCAATCGAGCCAATGATCGCAAACGGCGCTGCAATCAACTTATCCGCGACGCATGCCATCATATACCCGCCGCTTGCGGCCACTTTATCAACCGCCACGGTTAAGGGCACGCCTGCTTGACGGAAGCGTGCCAGCTGAGACGCCGCTAGGCCATAGCCATGCACCATACCGCCACCACTCTCGACGTTGACCAAGACTTCGTCCTGTTCGGTTGCTACCGACAAAATCGCCGTGACTTCTTCTCGCAACGCCTCCACTTCGCGGGCATCGATGCTGCCTTTAAAGTGGATCACAAACAATTGTGGATCCCGTTGAGCCGATGGCTCATTTTGCTTTTTGGCTGCGGCTTTTTGCGCCTTTTCTTCTTTCTTCTTGGCTTTTTTCTCGTCTTTCTCTCGCGCTTTTAACGACGATTCATTGTACAAGTGCTGCTCTAGCGATTGACGATAATGCTTAAACCGCTCAGTTAAGTCAGTGAGCTTTAGGCTACCTTTTTGCCCCCCTTTGTCGCTCGCGGCGCGCACTAAAGCGACCAATACAAATGCCGCTAATAAGAAAGTGACGACTTTTGCCAGAAAAAGCCCATAATCCGCAATGAAATCCAATGTTGTATCCTCTTTTTTGTCGCTATGTTGGCAATGCCGTTAACCGTACATCACGCACTTGGTTGTCACACCTTACCCGCAACCTTACAATAATCTACGTTTAACAATAAATAAGGATTTATATCGTGGACTACCAAGTAAGCTCAAACGCGCTTGACGGGCGTGTGATTTTGGTGACCGGTGCGGGCGCTGGCATTGGCCGCCAAGCCGCACTTAGCTATGCAGAGAAAGGCGCCACCGTCATCCTTCTCGGCCGCACCGTGAAAAAACTTGAAGCAGTATACGATGAAATTGATGCTTTGGACGCGCCACAACCATCGATTATCCCACTGGATATGCTGGGTGCCACGCGTCAGCATTATTTGGATATGGCAGACACCATTGAACAACAGTTCGGGCGCTTAGACGGCGTACTGCATAATGCTGGCTTGCTCGGTGTGCTGAGCCCGTTCGATCAGATTGATGAAAAATCTCATGACGATGTGATGCAGGTGAATGTCAAAGCCACCATGCTCATGACGCAAGCCCTGCTGCCATTATTGAAAAAGTCTGACGATGCTCGCGTGGTGTTTACCACATCGACTGTCGGCCACCAAGGGCGTGCTTATTGGGGCAGCTATGCGATTTCTAAGTTCGCGACCGAAGGCATGATGCAAGTGCTGGCGGATGAAATGTCTGATACCAAGGTACGAGTCAACGCCATCAACCCAGGCGGTACCCGCACCAGTATGCGCGCGAGCGCTTTCCCAGGAGAAGACCCTGACACGCTCAAAACGCCTCTCGATATTATGCCACTTTACCTGTATTTGATGGCCCCAGAAGGTATTGGCGAGCACGGCCAATGCATTGATGCACAACCTAAGCGCTAAGCACAGCGCCCCCATGGCTGGGGGCGCTCGTTTTAGCAAACCGATTTAAAAATCGATGCTGAGTTTGGCTTTGATGTTGCGTTCGTCCCCATACCAACAGTTCAATTCATCAAAACAGCTGTAAGTGGTTTTATCGAACAAGTTGGTCGCAGATAGGGACAGTTTTGCGCCTGATAGCGACGGTGACGCTTGCGAAAGATCGTAACTAATCGCGGTATCAAACACCGTATAGTCGGGCACCGTAAAGGTATTGGTGGCGTTACCCTGTGACTCACCTACATACCGTGCGCCTAAACTCACGCGTGTCCCCGCACTGACCTGGTGATTCAGCCACGCACTGGCAGTCTGCTCTGGCACCCAAACTGGGGTCTTGCCCTCTAGGTTAGGGTCATCCGTGATCTCCATATCAATATAGCCATAAGTTAAGGCCACATCCGTCTCTACACTAAGTGCATGATTAAACTCAACCTCTATTCCACGAGAGCGGATTTCACCGGTTTGAATTTTCGCGTATGAGTCGTTGGGATCATTCACCAGCGCGTCTTGCTTTTTAAGCTCGAACAACGCCACGTTGACGCCAGTGCTACCGTCTAGTGACAAGTACTTGAGGCCGGTTTCCCATTGTTTACCCGTGGAAGGGTCAAACACATTACCCCGATTATCCATATCGGTTGGTTCAAAGCTTTCTGAGTAACTCAGATAAGGGGAAATGCCGTTGTCAAACTGGTACATCGCACCGGCACGGAATGCCAGATTATAGTGACGAATGTTTTTCTCTGAGGCACTACTTAAGGTTTGCTTGTCATCTTTTAACTCGTACTCGTCGTAACGTGCCCCAGCGAGCAACACCCATTGGTTCCACAAGATCTGATCTTGGGCATAGAGGCCAGTCTGTGTCACTTCAATATCATGGTCTTCTTGGTAAGCAAAACTGAGTGAGTCGGGGTTAACCTGGTTATTATCGGGATCGAAAATATCAATATCCGGCACCACATTCGCCAAAGTATCGTCATAGTCAACGTCGGAAGACATATCTTGATAATCAATACCGAACAAGGTGTAGTGCTGTGCCGACCCCCAGTTCAAATCACCAGAAAGCTGTGTATCGACCACCCAAGCCGCCATTGTCTCATCGGTTAGGTAAGCGTTTCGCGGATAGTGGCGGCCGTCATCGCTTTTTTGGTGATACATGTTTTTTTGCAGCAAATCAGCATCTGTGTAGCGTGCCGAATGCAGCAACGACCAATTTGATGAGAGCTGGTGCTGCACCTTGTAACCCAGCATCAGAAACTCACGATCATAAGTATTCCAGTTGTTGTCACCGGAAAAGCTATCGCTAGAAAGGCTGCCTTGGTCACTATGCAATACCGAGCCGTTGGCCGGCAATGAGGTATAAATGCCCGCCGCCGGATCCGCTTGGTAATAAAGATTAACGTTCACCAACGTATCTGGCGACACCCGCCAATCTAGCGATGGGGCGACGACATAACGCTCTTCTTCTGAATCGCCCGCTTGGCCATCTTTTTGTCGTGCCAGCGCCACCATCCGGTACGCCAATGGGGAGTCAGAAATCGCACCAGTACTGTCAACAGACACTTCACGCAGCGCATCAGAGTCGGTGCTCATCGTCACGCGGTGCGCCGCCTCTTGTTGCGGCGTCTTGGCGATCATATTCACCATCCCACCCGGTGGAATATTCCCGTATAACACCGACGTCGGCCCTTTGAACACTTCCACTTGTTCAATCGCAATCGGATCGATTTGTGGCTGTAAATTCCAGGTGTTGTAAGGTACCGCGAGACCATCAAAAAAGTTCTGGTAGTTGATAAAACCACGAATATTAAAGAGATCGAGTCGCGTGACGGCCCCACCCCGCAGCTCAGTATTTACACCCGGTGTGTAACGTACCACTTCGCTTAGTGAACTGGCTTGGCGCTGTTCGATGGCCTCTCGGTCGATGACAGTGACCGCTTGAGGCGTTTCTTCTGGTGCCAGTACTGTTTTCGTGGCCGTATTGCGGTAGGTGTCGCCTAAGACTTGTATGGTTTCCATCTCAGCGTGTTGCGACTCGGCATAAGCTGATGGCAGCATCAAGCTCCCCATGACCGCCATCGCTAACGGGGACAGTCGCCATCTGGCAACCTGCTGCACGCGTGCACAACCCATATCCATGATGATTTTCCTCTTAATGCAAATTAAACGTAAAACGGAATCATTCGCATTTTAAAGGTGTGCATGGTGAATACTGTTCATTTTGGTGCATGATGGTGACAATCCAGCGGGATCCAGTACGTCATTACCGCGTCATCGGCTTCTGGTTGATATCCAGGCGGATAGACTTCAAGCTCGATACCATCCGTGCATCGGTACCCTGAGGCAGGCAACCAATGATAGATAAAGGTATGCAAGGTCTTAGGCAGTTCACTCACGGGCCCCAAATGCGTAATCACCGCATAGGTCGCCTCTGGCACCGTCCACGTGGCTAAAGATAGGCTTGACGGCGCATCTCGCTGCTGACCGGCGAGGTAGGGTAACGGGGTTTGAAGTGTATCAGCGCTGGCCACATCAATCGCACCAATGCTTGGCTGACCAACATCAATCAACCCAGCCTCGTGCGCATCACGCCACAGCTTAGGCACCACGTCAGTAAAATCGGGCTCAGGTGCAAACAAGCCTAATATAGGCGACGTCTGCCCCACCAGCGTGATCGATGATCGCGTTTGAATGTGCACCGACAGCCAAGACGGATTGGGAGTCGCCAGTGTCGTAATATGCAGTGGTGTTCGAATACCATCCATCACCCCCCGCTGGCGATACGTACGAGGACTCACCCCGAACTGCTGACGAAATGCGCGGGAAAAATTCGCCTCTGAGGTAAACCCAAACGACAGCGCGATATCAATCACTCTATCGGGCCGAGAGAGCAACTGTTTGGCGGCATAGCTAAGTCTTAGTTCACGCACATAATGCGCCACACTCACGCCCGTTTGTTCCGAGAACACGCGCTGCAATTGCCAGCGAGACCAGCAGCTGTGAGCGGCCAACTCACTGACAGAAAGCGGTTGGTCAAGGTTTGCGTGGATAAAGTCTAGAACCCGCTCGATACGAACAAAGCGTGCTGTTTGCTCTGGTGCTAATGCCGTTGCCATCACATCCTTTTATCGACAAAATTGTAAATAAACTCCAAGATAACACAAACAATAATCATTATCATAACTGAAGTGAAAGAGGCCAACCGATACGACGGATAATAAGGCTGCAACTGTTATAGTGAGCGCGACGAGTTAGAGCGTCACACAGAAATAGAAAGCCCGGCACATGGCCGGGCTTTAGCGAACATCACGCAGACTTACTTACGCGTTCTTGGTTTGCCTTTACCACGCGGCGCGCCCGAGCGCTGATTGCCCTTTTTCGGGCTTCCGCCTTTCGGTCCTGCCGCAGGTGCGTTACCCCGACGAGCCTGACGTGTTTTCTTCGGCTTATCATTGCTATCGATACGCTCTTCGTAGCGGCGTACCGCACGGCGGATCTTCTGGCGCGACTTTTTACGCTTTTTATCATCTGGCGTGATAACCGTTTGCGACTCTGGCTTCATCTCTACCATTTCGCGCAGATAATTCACTTCTTTCAGATCCATCTCACGCCAACCACCACGCGGCAGATCTTTTTCAAGATAGATATCGCCGTAACGCACACGCTTCAAACGGCTTACGGTCACACCTTGGGTTTCCCACAAACGACGCACTTCACGGTTGCGCCCTTCGGTAATCACCACATAGAAAGTGTGATTCATCCCCTCGCCGCCTGCATAAACGACATCTTCAAAGCGCGCCACGCCATCGTCTAGTTCTACGCCGTGAACAAGGTTTTTCACCATATCTTCGTTCACGTCACCAAACACACGCACCATGTACTCACGTTGCACTTGGCGGCTTGGGTGCATCAAACGATTCGCTAGTTCACCGTCGGTAGTGAACAGCATTAAGCCTGAGGTATTGGCATCCAAACGGCCAACCGCTACCCAGCGCGCATCTTTCAATTTGGGCAAGCGATCGAATACCGTACGACGCCCCTCTGGGTCGCTTCGCGTACACAGTTCACCCTCTGGCTTGTTGTATGCAAGAACGCGACACACAGACTCAGAAGGCGCATTAAGCTGCACCGCATGACCATCAACACGCACCAATGCACTGGGATCATCAAGGCGGTCACCCAGTTTGGCGACGGCACCATTAACACTCACCCGGCCGGCTTGAATGTATCCTTCCATTTCGCGGCGTGAACCTACGCCAGCACGCGCTAGCACCTTCTGTAATTTTTCGCTCATGTTTTTTACCTTACTGTCGCCTTCACAGGCGTCATCACTGTCACGATTGGCATAAGAGCTAACGATAATGAGTTAGCCAGCCGTTAATGATACCAATAAGCGTAGAGATAGAGAAACAGTTTCACGCGTTCACGGCATATCAGCTGTTGTGGCTGAGTCAATCGCAAAACACCTGGACAAAAAAACGCCCAGCAAGGCGGCTGGGCGGGAATGGAAGGTCAACCACAGGTTGACGCAACATCAGAACAAGAACATTGCATAGGTAATTACGCGCGACACTGTGCGTTGGTTCACCCGCAGTCAGACATTAATCAAACGGGGCGGGATCACCACTCCCGTGACGGCGAACCTCAGGCATGCCTTCACTGAAATCAACCACTGTGGTGGGGTGCTCACCTAATACGCCACCGTGCATAATCAAATCCACACTGTGCTCTAACTGATCGCGAATTGCTTCGGGATCGGATTCGGTAAAGTCGTTACCCGGTAAAATCAGTGAGGTCGACATTAGCGGCTCACCCAGCGCCTCGAGCAAATCCAGGGCGATTTGGTTATCCGGTACGCGAATGCCTATGGTTTTCCGTTTTGGATTCATCAACCGTTTTGGCACTTCTTTGGTCGCTTTGAAAATAAACGTATACGCGCCAGGTGTATTGTTACGAATCAAGCGAAATGCAACGTTATCGACCCGTGCGTACAGTGATAACTCAGACAGATCGCGACACAACAAGGTGAAGTTATGATCTTTATCGAGGTCACGAATACGGCAAATACGCTCTAACGCTTGTTTGTTCTCAAGCTGACAGCCAAGCGCATAGCCCGAATCGGTCGGATAAATGATCACTCCACCGTTTCGGACAATTTCCACCGCTTGTTTGATCAGCCGCGCTTGCGGGTTCTCTGGGTGGACATAAAAAAACTGACTCATGGTTCCTCCTGCTGTAGCTTGACCCCGTGGGGATGCGCACCGCAAATCCAGCGTGAATGGTCTGCGCGCCGGATAATCCTTATCGCTATCAATATAACGTACTTCGTTATTGTAACGCGTCTGGCTTGTCGCTATCTAGTTGATTTACTGATTGCCATTTTTGTTCAGCCGCCTCTAACCACGTCCAGTCACACCAAACCGGCTGACTATCCTTCGGTAGCCATAAATTGCGGCCCAGCTCTGTCCACGGCGAAGGATAATGAAAATCCGACCCCAGCGAGGCCAACAAACCATAATCTCGCGCGTAATCGGCCAGCAAACGACGCTCTTGTTGCGACTGCTGAGGAAGAGCGACTTCGATAGCATCGCCATTGGCGTCAGAAAACGCAGCCAGTAATCGTTTCAGCCACTTGGCTTTGAGTTTGTATCGCCCCGGATGAGCAAGCACCGCTTGTCCCCCAGCCTCATGGATCGCTTCAACGGCCTCTGCAATCGAGCACCAGTTCGGTGGTGCATAGCCGGTGTTCCCTCGGGTTAAAAAGCGCTTAAAACAGGCTTGCATGGTTTTCGCGTGACCTTGCTCCACCAACCAGCGCGCGAAATGGGCACGGGTGAGCGGCGCATCGCCAGCCAGTTCGCGCGCACCTGCGAGCGCCCCTGTGTAGTGCGAGCGCTCTAACCGCTCAGCAATCAGCTCAGCCCGTTGTTGGCGTCGCTCAGCTTGTTCCGCAATCAATGCGGTCAATGCCGGGTGCTCGGGGTCGACATTTAACCCTACAATGTGGATATCAAAGTTCTGCCACAAGGTTGAAACCTCAATGCCGTTGACCAGCGTAAGGGGCAAGTTTTGATGGTCAATTTCTGCTTGCGCCTCCACCAGCCCAGCGGTGGTGTCGTGGTCGGTAATCGCCAACACGCCCACGCGACGCTCGACCGCGCGCTGCACCAAATCTTTGGGTGATAGGCGGCCGTCTGAGGCAGTGGTATGGCTATGTAAATCAATGATCATGGTGTATCGGGTTTCCTTAATGTGCTCGCGCCTTGGCATTGTCAGTTTGAGTCGTATCAGCCTAAGCTGAGTACGCGCCATGCGGGCTCAGTCGATGTGAATGCGCCAAGTTGACCAGCGCTCGCGAGCACGGTGAATATCTTTGCTCTTTATTATCGTGTGTTTAGTCCGCACTTTTTCTGCATTCTTTTCGATTTCCCCGTTGACACAGAAGCAAAATATCAGTTTACTAGTACACAAGTTAACGCACACCACTTCTCAGTCTCGGGGAGCGATGGCGCTAAGGGTAACAGTCACAACGGAGTCTCGCAGCATGTATTTCAACGCCGCGTCTAGATCACATTCGATTCACACTGCACCCACTGCCGAACAGGCCGTGAGTGTATTGGCGACATCCATGACCTCTGTTGCACTTATTTGGTGGCACGGCTCCTCACGGGCGGTGTGACGCGCTGTATAGACAGCCATCCTATTCACAACGCCCGCCACTGATGCGGGCGTTTTTGTCTCTCAATTTTGCCATCACGCGTTATCGTGCCACCACGCATTCAGCCACGGTAACCGGCAACCATAGTTTAAAAGGATATTTGATGATTATTGTACTTAAGCCCCAAGCCACCGAGCAGGATGCCAAAGCCCTCCTCAATCAAATCGAGCAATGCGGTTTAAAACCGCTTTATATGCCGGGAGTGGAACGCATTGTATTGGGCGCGCTGGGTGATGAACGTGTGCTGCAACAATGCCATTTTGAGGCTAATCCGCTGGTTGAGGAAGTCAAACCGATTTTAACCAAGTACAAACGTGTGAGCCGTGATGTACAGCCGCATGACAGCGTGGTGCATATCGGCAATGTACCCGTGGGCGGTCAACACTTCGTGGTTATGGCAGGCCCCTGCTCGGTGGAATCCGAACAACAACTATTGTCCGTGGCGGAGCGCGTTAAAACGCACGGCGCACGTGTGTTAAGGGGCGGCGCCTTTAAACCTCGCACCAGCCCTTATGATTTCCAAGGCATGGGGGTTGAGGGGCTAAAACTGCTCAAAAAAGCCAGTGACCTGACTGGCATGCCAACCGTTTCAGAAGTAATGGAAATTAGCCAAGTCGACGCCGTGTGCGAGTACATTGATTGCCTGCAAATTGGCGCACGTAACATGCAAAACTATGGCTTACTCAAAGCGGTAGGCGAAACCGGCAAACCTGTCTTGTTAAAACGTGGGCTTTCCGCCACTATCGAAGAATGTTTGCTGGCGGCGGAATATATTGTCGATGCAGGTAACCCCAATGTGATTTTATGTGAACGCGGCATTCGCACTTACGAAACCGCCACACGTAATACCTTGGATTTGAATGCCGTGGCCTTGATGAAGCAGCGCAGCCATTTGCCTGTGTTGGTCGACCCAAGCCACGGGACGGGTGTGCGAGAGCTGGTGACGCCACTATCACGCGCCGCAGCGGCCGTAGGCGCAGATGGCATCATTGTGGAAAGCCACTTAAACCCAAGCGAAGCATTGTCAGACGGCCACCAAGCATTAACCGGCGATATGTTCGCGCAGCTGATGCAAGAACTCACCCCCTTTGTGCAAGCGGCAGGGAGAAAGCTGTGAACACTCATGATCCCCAACATGGCGAGCTCGATACACTCCAACTCTCGGTGCCTTATGTCGCCGACCCGACTGAGTTATATGCCGCCGTGTGCCAAGATAAGCCTTATAGCATGCTGTTGGAGTCGGCAGAGATTGACTCCAAACGTAACCTTAAAAGCCTGATGCTGGTCGATGCCGCCGTGCGCATTGAGTGCCGCGGGCAGCGCGTGACCTTACAAGCGCTCACCCATAATGGCAGCCATTTGCTGGAGAGTATCACCCAGAGCGCAGCGCTTAAGGCCCTCGCCTGTAAGGTAGCGCAGGCCGACGATGGAGACGTTCCCGCCCTGACGTTGACGTTCCGCCATCCCAACGACAGTGGTGCGCTATTGGATGAAGACGCCCGTCTGCGCCAAGCGTCGGTGTTTGATGCCCTGCGTGTTATCAAACAAAGTATCGCGTTGGATAACCAACCTGACGATGCGCTCTTTATCGGTGGCCTTTTTGCCTATGATTTGGTGGCCAGCACTGAAACGCTACCGGCGGTGGACGGCACCGAGCACTGCCCCGACTACCTGTTTTATGTCGCGGAAAGCTTACTGGTAATTGACCACCAGCACCGCCAAGCGCGCTTACAAGGCACCTTATTTGGGGGTGATAACGCCCGCGCCCACTATGTGGATTTATCGCGTCGTTTACAAAGCATCAAAGAAGCCTGCTTATCGCCTGCGCCGCTTCCAGAAGCGCCCGTGGTCACCGATCACAGCATTGCGGTTTCTGTCTCCGATTCAGATTTTTGTCAGCAAGTTGACGCACTGAAAAAGCACGTCATTGCCGGAGATGTGTTTCAAGTGGTGCCATCGCGCCGCTTCACCCTCGCCTGTCCCTCGCCGCTCAATGCTTATCGAGCGTTGAAGTGTGGCAACCCTAGCCCGTATATGTTTTATCTGCGCGATAGTCAATTTAGCTTGTTTGGCGCTTCACCGGAAAGCGCCCTTAAATATACTCAAGCGACTAATCAGGTTGAGATTTATCCCATCGCGGGTACGCGCCGACGCGGGAAAACCGCCCAAGGCGACATTGATCACGACTTGGATAGCCGCATTGAGCTTGAGCTGCGCAATGATGAAAAAGAAAACGCCGAGCACATGATGCTGGTCGATTTGGCCCGCAACGATGTGGCGCGAATTAGCACGCCCGGCAGCCGCCATGTCGCCGACTTGCTCAAAGTCGACCGCTACAGCCACGTGATGCATTTAGTTTCTCGGGTGGTGGGTCAGCTGAAACCTGATTTAGACGCGCTGCATGCATACCAAGCCTGTATGAATATGGGCACGCTCACCGGTGCGCCCAAGCTTCGCGCGATGCAACTTATCCGTGACACCGAACAGTGCCGTCGCGGCAGTTATGGCGGGGCCGTGGGCTATTTTACCGGTTCGGGTGAGATGGATACCTGTATTGTGATCCGCTCTGCCTACGTTGAAAACGGCGTTGCCACCGTGCAAGCCGGCGCGGGTGTAGTGTTTGATTCTGACCCTCAAGCCGAAGCGGACGAAACCCGCGGCAAAGCACAAGCGGTAATCCATGCGATTCAAACCGCCCATCAAGGAGGCCAATCATGAGTACCCCGCCAATGGACATCGTCCTGCTCGATAACATGGACTCCTTTACCTATAACTTAGTGGATCAATTTCGCGCACTCGGTTACCCGGTCACGGTGTTCCGCAATCATTTAGAGGCTGAGGCGATTGCTCGCCACATTCGAACCCTGCCCCAACCACTGCTGGTGCTCTCGCCCGGCCCTGGCGCGCCGGCTGACGCTGGCTGTATGCCCGCATTGATTGAAAAACTGCGCGGCCAAGTGCCAATGCTGGGGATTTGCCTAGGTCAGCAAGCGATCGTCGAAGCCTACGGCGGCACAGTCGCCGGTGCTGGCACCATCATGCACGGCAAGGCTTCGGCCATGCATCACCAACAGCATGCGGTATTTGGCCCATTGGCATCCCCACTCACCGTGGCCCGTTACCACTCACTGGTGGCGACTGAGGTGCCTGCCAGCTTGGATGTCATCGCCACCGTATTTGATGGCGACGATCAGAAAGTAATGGCGGTGGTGAGCAATACCGACTACGTGGTCGGTTATCAATTCCATCCAGAGTCCATTTTGACCGCACAAGGCGCCGCCCTGCTCACCCACACCATCGATTGGGCGAGTGGCTACTATCAGTGCTAACAATAACACCAGCGCTAACAACAACACGTGCCAGATAAGCACGGAGCTCGAACAGACAAATACCGAGGTTAAGTACAGTGATGGATCAACTACTAGAGACGCTCTACCAACAACAGTCACTCAGCCAAGCGCAAAGCGAGCAGCTGTTTAGTGCGATCATTAAGGGTGAACTCGAGCCAGCACGATTAGCGGCTGCGTTAACCGCATTGAAGATTAAAGGGGAAACGCCTGAAGAAATCGCGGGCGCAGCAAAAGCACTCACCGACAACGCCGAGCCTTTCCCACGCCCTAGTTATCCGTTTGCCGACATCGTCGGCACGGGAGGCGATGGCGCGAACACCATTAATATTTCAACCACGGCCGCCTTTGTCGCCGCCGCCTGTGGCGTTAAAGTCGCCAAACACGGCAACCGCGGGGTATCGAGCAAGTCGGGCTCATCGGATTTACTCGCCGCCTTTGGAATTGATCTGGCGATGCCTGCCGACCACGCCCGCGAGGCCTTGGATAATCTGGGCGTTTGCTTTTTATTCGCCCCGCAATACCACACCGGCGTACGACACGCGATGCCCGTGCGCCAAGCGATGAAAACGCGCACCATCTTCAATCTGCTTGGGCCGTTAATTAACCCAGCGAAACCTAGCATTGAGCTGATGGGCGTGTACGACCAAGCCTTAGTTGCGCCAATTGCACAAACCATGCAAAACCTCAACATGACGCGCGCGGCCGTGGTTCATGGTGACGGTCTGGATGAAGTAGCTATCCACGGCCCCACAACGGTGGCAGAAATCACCCCGACCCAAATTGAGCATTACACCCTAACCCCCAGCGATTTTGGTGTACCCGAATACCCGCTGGACAGCATTGCCGGTGGCACGCCGGAGCAGAACCGCGCGATGATCAGCGCGATTTTGCAAGGTAAAGGCACAGACGCCCAGCAAGCCGCGGTGGCTGTCAATGTGGCACTCTTGCTACGCTTATTCGGACAAGAAGACTTGAAAGCAAACACACAACAGGCCTTGGACGTGATGGCGTCGGGCAAGCCTTACACCATCATGCAAGCGTTAGCACAAAGGAGCGCAGTATGACTACGTCAGCCCTCAACGACACTATTTTAGGCCGCATTGTCGATGACAAAAAACGCTGGGTGGCCGCGCGTAAGCGCACTCAGCCGCTAGATAGCTTTATCGACCAACTAACGCTCAGTGATCGCGATTTTCGTGCTGCACTGGCCGCGCCGGGGTCACAGTTTATCTTGGAATGCAAAAAAGCCTCGCCTTCAAAAGGGTTGATTCGAGAAGACTTCGATCCGGCCAGTATTGCCCGTGCCTACCGACCCTTTGCCGCGGCCATTTCAGTCCTGACGGACGAGGACCACTTTCAGGGCAGTTTTGACTTCTTGCCGATCGTGCGCGCACAAGTCGATGCGCCTGTGCTTTGCAAAGATTTTATTATCGACCCTTATCAGATTTACCTCGCGCGTCATTATCAAGCCGATGCGATCTTATTGATGCTATCGGTACTCGACGACGCCGAATACCGCGAGCTGGCCGATTTAGCCGAGTCGCTAAAGCTAGGAGTGCTTACCGAAGTGAGCACCGAAGACGAGCTCGCGCGTGCCAATGCCTTAGGGGCGGTGGTGATTGGCATTAACAACCGGAATTTACGTGATTTAAGCATCGATCGCGATCGCACCAAACGTTTAGCACCACAAGTGGGCGAAAAAGCGATCGTGATTTCAGAAAGTGGCATTCATAGCCACCGTCATGTGCGCGATCTTGCCCACCACGCGGATGGCTTTTTAATTGGCAGTGCATTAATGGCAGAACCTGATCTGACCCTTGCGCTACGTAAAGTGATCTTGGGGGAAAATAAAGTCTGTGGGCTTACCACCGCCGACGATGCCCTCGCCGCCTATAACGCTGGCGCTGTCTACGGCGGACTTATTTTTGTTGAGCACTCCCCGCGCGCGGTGACATCCGCCGTGGCCGAGCGCGTACAGCAAGGCGCGCCGCTGCGCTATGTGGGCGTGTTCCAAAATCATGCGCTAGATACCGTGGCTGAGTACGCACAACAGCTCAGCCTTCACGCGGTGCAACTGCATGGTGACGAAGACGCAGCATATCTACAAGCACTGCGCGAAAAGCTCCCTAAGCACTGTGAAATTTGGAAAGCGCACGGTGTCTCTGATGTCGCACCGGCTTTAGACGGCGTGAATGCTGACCGCCACCTTATCGACAGCCGAGTCGGCCAACAATCTGGCGGCACGGGTAAAACCTTTGATTGGCACCTGATCCCTAAAACCGCCAAAGACAAAGTCATGATTGCCGGCGGGCTCACCCCCGAGAATGCGGCCAAAGCGGCTGAACAAGGGTGCCTTGGGCTGGATTTTAACTCCGGCGTCGAGCATGCGCCCGGGGTGAAAGATGCCAACAAGTTACAAGCGGCGTTCCGCGCCCTTCGCCGCTATTGATTTTTCGAGATAGTTGATTTTTCGAGATAGTTGATTTGCCGAGATGATTGATTTGGCTGAGAGGATAGATGTCGCCAAGACAGTCAACGTATCTCGGCCCCCAGTTAAAGACGTAAAAGGATAATTATGAGCAAGCTTAACCCGTATTTTGGCGAATTTGGTGGTCAGTATGTGCCCCAAATTCTAGTGCCTGCGCTTGATCAGCTCGAACAGGCGTTTATTGATGCCCAAGACGACCCGAAATTTAAAGACGATTTTATCCGCCTGCTGCAAGAGTATGCCGGACGACCCACCGCGTTGACGCTTTGTCGTAACCTTACCAAAGGGACTAACACCAAGCTGTATCTTAAACGAGAGGACTTACTGCACGGTGGTGCGCACAAAACCAACCAAGTACTGGGCCAAGCGATGCTTGCCCAGCGTATGGGCAAATCAGAGATCATTGCCGAAACCGGAGCTGGCCAGCACGGTGTGGCGACTGCGCTGGCATGTGCGCTCTTGGGGCTGAAATGCCGCATCTACATGGGGGCCAAAGACGTTGAGCGCCAAAGTCCTAATGTGTTTCGAATGAAGCTGATGGGTGCAACTGTGATCCCGGTCCATGCGGGCTCTGCGACGTTAAAAGATGCATGTAACGAAGCGATGCGCGACTGGTCAGCCAACTATGATACCGCCCACTATTTGCTCGGCACTGCGGCGGGCCCGCACCCCTTCCCGACCATTGTGCGCGAGTTTCAGCGTATTATTGGTGAGGAAACCCGTGCGCAAATTCAGCAGGTAGAAGGTCGCTTGCCGGATGCAGTGATCGCCTGTGTGGGTGGCGGCTCAAACGCCATTGGCATGTTTGCTGACTTTATCGATGACAAGGATGTGCGTTTAATTGGCGTTGAGCCAGCGGGCAAAGGACTCGATACCGATCAACACGGCGCACCTTTAAAGCACGGCAAGCCCGGTATTTTCTTCGGTATGAAATCCCCATTGATGCAAGATGAATATGGCCAAGTGGAAGAGTCGTATTCAGTCTCAGCCGGATTGGACTTCCCGTCGGTGGGGCCGCAGCATGCGCACCTTAACGCCATTGGTCGCGCCGAATATCCGGCGGTCACCGACGATGAAGCCTTAGAAGCGTTTCAAGCTCTTGCGCGCAACGAAGGTATTATTCCCGCGCTAGAATCTGCCCATGCACTGGCTCAAGCCCAAAAAATGATTGCCGCTGATCCTGAAAAAGAGCAGCTTTTGGTGGTCAATCTATCCGGACGTGGTGATAAAGATATCTTTACTGTATATGACATTTTAGAAGGCAAAGGAGAGCTGTCATGATGGCATCATCAACTCGATATCAAGCGATGTTCGCAAATCTGGATGCCAAACAGCAAGGTGCCTTTGTTCCTTTTGTCACCTTGGGGGATCCAAATCCAGAACAATCACTCGCCGTGGTCGATGCCTTGGTTGAGGGCGGTGCCGACGCGCTTGAGCTCGGCATGCCGTTTTCTGACCCATTGGCCGATGGCCCGACCATTCAGGATGCAACCATTAGAGCAAGATCGGCAGGCACCACCCCCGATACCTGCTTTGAAATGTTGGCAGCGATACGCGAAAAACACCCTAACGTGCCGATTGGGCTGCTGATGTACGCTAACCTCGTCTACGCCCGTGGTGTTGACGCTTTTTATACCCGCTGCGCGGAAGTGGGTGTCGATTCGGTGCTCGTGGCAGATGTGCCAATTGCTGAATCTGCGCCATTTCGTGATCACGCCTTGGCACAGGGTATTGACCCGATTTTTATTGCCCCGCCTAACGCAGACGATGCAACCTTAGCTAAGGTGGCGGAGCTCGGTCGTGGCTATACCTATCTGGTGTCGCGCGCGGGGGTAACGGGGGCCGAGGCCAAGGCGGGAACGCCTGTTGAGCACTTACTCGGCACCTTGCATCATCATGAAGCACCGCGTCCGCTGCTTGGCTTTGGCATCTCGACCCCTGAGCAAGTCAAAGCGGCAATTAGCGCCGGGGCGGCAGGCGCCATTTCTGGCTCGGCGGTGGTGAAGATCATCGAGCACCATCAACATGATGTACCTACGATGCTCCATACGCTCACGCAGTTTGTCCATGAAATGAAAGCGGCGACGCAACAATAAAACGGCGCCAGTTACCACAATGGGCAGGATTGCCTGCCCATTTCACGTCACCCACCTATTAACGCTCGCGATAGCGTCATTCACGCGCATTAGGTTTACTGATTTGGCGGATTGTCGCGACCGAAACCTTAAACGCATCACCCTGATCAGTCTGTGTTTCATTGCTGTCGTCGCTCTCCAGCGCTGGTCGACGCGCGCCACGACTGTGCAGTCGGTGGTCAGATGCTTGCATCGCGTCATGGTAAACACGATATTGGTTTTTACCGCCGTGTTTTGCCGCATACATCGCCGTATCCGCATACCTCAGTAGCCTTTCACCACTGATGTTATTTTGCCCGAATGCCAGGCCAATACTGGCTGACACTTTGCACCGGTGGCCAAGCAATACCGATTGTCGTTGCGCAATATTGACCAGTGTCGTCGCTATCTCACCAGGCATATTTGCCTCTTGATAGGGAATTATCGCCGCAAATTCATCGCCACCTAATCGCGCGATAACGGCATGACTAGGGAGTTCATCAGCAAAGCGCTTTGCCAGTGTGCGCAAAAACACATCACCCACATCATGCCCATGCGTATCGTTTATCGCCTTAAAACCATCCAAATCGATCACTAAAATCGCCACCCCTTCTGTCGAGGTCGCAAAGCGGTGGTTCAAGGCATCAAACAGCCAATGTCGATTATTCAGGCCAGTCAGTTGATCCTCTCGGGCGAGTTTGTAGTAACGTTTCGCGTCATGCGCGATAAGCAGCAGAACCGTCGCACCAACCGCCATCATCCCCAATGTCATCATAGTGGTCAGCTGCCCAAGTTGATTAAGAAGCCGTGTGTGTTCTCGATAACCATTGCCTGGCAATAACAGTGTCTGAGCAAAGTAGTCTTCCAGCTGTTGCCGCTGTTGGCGATAGCGCGCCATCACGTCACCAATATTGTGTGTAGAAAAGCGTAAGGCATAGAAGCTAGCTTCGCTCGCCTGAAGATCGCGATATATCGCGTTAAGCAACATCCTAGGATTGGGCTGTGATGCGGTGTGTTCGCGAGCCATATTGATCGCGACAGGAAAGCGGCTCCACAAGATCTCATGCTGCACCGCCACATTATCAAAACTGCTCTTTCCGCCTTGATAGCGTGCCAGCAACGTCATCAGTGCATCGTACTCTTTGGACAAGCTAAGCATGTACCATACAAGTTTGCTTTGGCTGCTGGTTAACCGATCCGATAAACTGGTTATCTTGTGCGTCGTCAACACCACGCCGACTGCCATTAAGGCGATACAGCCAACCAAGATCACGCGCTTAGCAGGCATGATCTTCAATTGCTTACTTCTCATCATTCATGCCTCCTCAAGGCTCAACCTCAATGTCTGTTAACTGCCAAACCATCGTCTCGTAGTAGCGATCGGATTGCAGTTGCGGGTAATCATCCAAAGGGTAAATCAACCAAAGTGGCCCTAATGTTCGAATGGTCATCGGTTTACCATTGCGCTCAAACGCAATAATGGGCTGATAGCGTGTTACCACATCCCGTGGTAAACGTGCCTGATAGCGGTTCATTGCATGAAGCGTCAATGCTTGATAGTGCGAGACATTGGCGGCTTCAAGCAATGTTGATAGTTTGACTCCTCGAAAGGTTTGCAACCCGGCGGTAAAAGGCGTGTGTGTACTGATATCGATGTGGGGCAATCTATCTAATTGTTGGCGATCAAACGTGATACGCTCCGCATCGCCCACCGTGAGGGTCAGAGACACAGGAAGACGAAGTGAAGCTTGTGCGCTGTCTAATGCGAGCACAGAGACAAATACCACCACGAAGGGAATGAGTACGCGCGTCGACGCGCAAAATACCGTTATATAGGTTGGGCATGATTGTATGTTCATCGCTCACCATTTACGTCTCTACGGTTGTGTTTACCAGCTGTCGCTCAACCGTTACCACTCAACAAAAACAGGTTTAGGTTGCGTACCAGACACACCCTGACCAAGCGTATTGCGTGCCCAGAATGAGCCACCTGTTAGCATCTCGCCACGTGTGTGGCGGACTTGCGACTAGTGTGCTTCAAAAGGATGCATATTGAACAGTGCTAACAAGCGGGTTTATTGATAATTCGCATAATTGAGACAGCGGGGAGTCAATACGGTCAGACCACACGTCATGAAGATAAAAAAGACCCACCAGTAAACGCACTGGTGGGTCAGGGTGTTAGCTCAGGTCGCGCATTAATATCTCAAACTCTTCTTGAGCTTGATCGATCAATGTCGCGAGCTCGTTGGCATCGCGATGGTTCAAAGGTAACGCCCAATTATCGTGTTTGCCAGGCTCAATATGCTCAGCCAATAACTGGGTGATCTTTCCTTTGCGCTGAAACGTCACTTCATCAAATTCAGCGAGATGAGGGCTTTCCTCGTCGGCGATGTGCACCGTCACATTGCCATTGGGGATCACCCGCACATGCGCTTGACGCGCGGGGGTGGTGTTTAAGGTATAACTACGTGAATGGATAGACATGTTAGCCTCCTATCACTCGACTTGGGGCACTCCCTATTATAGTGCTTAGCCATAAGGGATGGAGGACTATCCAGCTTTGTATTGCTTAAGATCATAGATGGTTACATTCTTGTTGCATCACCCCATGCAAAAACAAATACTTATTCAATAATACTGCATACGGTAAATGAATTCGCCCGGCAACTCAGCACCCCTTACAACAACGGGCTAAACATGTAAAAGAACTGCTCAATCGGCTTATGATAGACCGGTCTTTGTTGCCAAGCGTCCGCACTAATGCGGGTCGATTGTGCCAAATAGTGTCGATGTAGCGCATGAATACTCGCACAAAACTCGGGATCGTCGACGGTCAGCGTGAGCTCAAAATTCAGCCATAAACTGCGCATATCAAGGTTAACCGTACCCACGAGGCAGTACTGCTCATCGACCAACACGGATTTGGTATGTAATAACCCACCACCGAAGCGGTAGATTTCTATCCCTGCTGACATTAAATCCTCAAAAAACGAGCGGCTCGCCCACTCCACCATCAAGGAGTCATTTTTCTCGGGAATAATCAGAGTGACTGACACCCCACGCTGCGCGGCCGTTTGTAAGCTCACCATCAGACCTTCACTTGGCACCAAGTACGGGGTGGTGATCACAATGCTCTTCTCTGCTTGATGGATAGCCAGAGTCAGCACTTGTTGAATCATCCCTTCTGGCAAGCCAGGTCCAGACGGGATAGCTTGCACCGCGTGATTGGCATGTTGGTGATCTTCAATCAGCAAACACTCTGGCGATGACGGCAAGTCGCGTAGCCCAGTTTCCACCTCCCAATCCCACGCAAACACGCTACTTAGAACGGGTACCGTAGGGCCCGAGACCCGCACCATTACATCCACCCATTGCCCGACCCCCGCGTCCTGCTTGAAAAAGCGAGGATCCACCATGTTCATCGAGCCAGTATAGGCAATATGGTTATCAATGATCGCCACCTTGCGGTGCTGGCGAATATCAAGGCGACGGAAGAACATCCGAAATGGATTCACGGCAAGAGCTTCAATCAGCTCAACGCCGGCTTCACGCATTGCATGTGGCCATTTGCTGCGGAAAAAAACTTTACTGCCGGCAGAGTCCAGCATAATACGCACGGGGATCCCACGTTTGGCCGTATCGCAGGCCGCCTGCGCAACTTCATCGGCATGGCCGCCGGGATGCCAAATATAAAACACCATATCGACGCTTTTTTGCGCTTGGCGAATATCAAGCGCGATCGACTTAAGAATATCGGCCGGTTCTGTTTGCAACGCCAGCTGGTTGCCGGTGAGCTCCGGCACACCAATTCGGGCATGGCAGAGTCGATTGACATGGTGAGATTGTTCATTGATATGCTGAGGACGATGTGCAGGGCACGCCTGCAAACTGAGCAGCCATTGGCGATATGGCTCAAACATCGCTTTTGCTCGCATTGCACGCGTCTTACCAAGGTTAAGCTCGCCAAATAGCAGGTAGGCAATCACCCCCACGATCGGGAGGATATAAATGATCATTAACCAAGCGATCGATACACCCAGCGCGCGGCGCTTGAATACCACTCGGATTGTCACCCCAGCAATGGTTAACCAATAGACCAGCAGCAACAGTAAGGTTACGATCTCGTAGACTTTTTCCATGCCTAATTGCACACCTTAATAATAACTGACGAAAGCGTGTTCTCTCGCTTTCTCTATTCTGCCTAGCTTGCCACTCGGTGCAAGCCATGATTTGTCTTTAGAAAAAGACAAGCGGCGTAAAAATCGTGATAAATACCACACCAGTGTAATGTTAAGCGTACCTTAAGGTGCATTTTAACGTGACCCAAAGCAGCAATGTTAACAATGTGTTAAATCAATAATTGCGATAGAGAAAGCCACTGTGATACTCACTATAGGCAGCGGATTCACCTTATCGATGCACACTAAGTAATCACACGGAGAGAGAATATGGGAAAATGTGGCGATATGATGGCATTACGTACGGCGTGATCTTCAAATTCTACGCATAAACTGGTTTACTTACGAGTCTTTGTAGAGGGAACCACTCGTCTCATAGTGTAATTATTAGTTTACACCATGAGCGAGCACCTGACGGGAGCAACTGAGTATGCGCCCATAAAAATCAATTAATTATCGAATACGATATCGAGTAGGTATGGCAAACACACAACGCGCACAATTTTCATCCCGATTAGGGTTTATCTTGGCGGCAGCCGGCTCTGCGATTGGGCTCGGCAACATTTGGGGTTTCCCCACGCAAACAGCCTCAAACGGCGGCGCCGTTTTTCTGTTTATTTATTTGCTGATGGTCTTTGTCCTAGCGTATCCCCTTTTGATAGCAGAACTCACTATTGGACGCTATGGCAATGCCAACCCCGTTCGCTCACTGTCAGCCGTATCCGGTGGACAAAAATGGATTGGTCGGTTACTTGGATTAGTCGGCTTACTCGGCGCGACTGGCATTTTAAGCTTTTACACCATCGTGGCCGGTTGGTTGGTGGGCTATATGGTCTCCCCCTTACTTGCATTAATAGGCTTTACCGATGCGGCAGCATGGTTAGAGTCATTTAGCGAGACCCGTAACCTCGCATTAATGCTGTGCTTTATGGTGCCGACGATTTTGGTGGTCCGTAATGGTATTGCCAACGGGATCGAACGCTGGTCCTCACGTTTAATGCCCGTCCTCTTTTTACTGTTCGTGATCATGGTGGTTTACATTTTATTTCAGCCTGGCGCGATGGAAGGGCTGAAGATGTACCTGATCCCAGATATGTCGCACCTCTCGCCGGGGCTGGTCGTGAGTGCCATGGGGCAAGCGTTTTTCTCACTCTCTCTGGGTGTGTGCGTGATGATGGTATACGGCTCGTATTTGTCCAAAACCGCCAACATTCCTAAAACCGCTGCACAAGTAGCACTGCTGGATACGGGCATCGCCTTTATTGCGGGGCTATTGATCATGCCTGCCATGTTTGTTGCCCAACACAATGGCGTGGCTATCTACAGCGATGCAGGCGCGCTTCTCAGCAGTGACACACTGGTATTCAGTGTCCTCCCTGCCATGTTCGACACCATGGGAACAGCGGGCATCTTTGTCGGTTTTGCCTTCTTCTTGCTGATGGTCATTGCCGCCCTCACCTCAGCCATCTCATTGCTTGAAGTACCTGTAGCCTGTGCTACTGAGGAATTCCGTCAATCACGAGAGAAAGCGGTATGGTGGATTGGCGGCCTTATCACCATTGCCTCGGCGGTGATTGTTTACAACTTTGGCGATCTGTTTGGCTTGGTGGTTACCGTCACCACCGAGTACGCACAGCCTATCCTTGGCCTGCTGTTTGCGTTGGTTGCAGGCTGGCTATGGCACCGCAATGAAATCTTGAAAGAACTGGTGCAAGGCAGCCCTGAGCTCGGTGAAGCCTGGTTTTGGAAAATCTGGCCAGGCTATGTTCGTGTTATCTGCCCGATACTGATGCTACTGGTGTTCGGCTGGGATTGGATTTAATCTTCAACGCGCCTTGGCAACCCCCTGCCAAGGCGCCTACCTTGTTATCTTTTCTCTCTCCGCCTTGTCGTTTCCCCTCTCTGCGCATTTGGGTACACTGCGTACATACTTAGCTTAAATACACCTAGTTACGCGGCGGCGTTATGAAACAACTGATTGATTTTATCCCTTTAATTATCTTTTTTGCCTTATACAAATTTTACGATATTTATATGGCAACCGGTGCACTGATCATCGCCACCCTAGTGCAAGTTGTGCTGGTTTGGGCGTTGTATAAACGCGTTGAAAAGATGCAAATCATCACCGCCGTTCTGGTCGCCATATTTGGCGGCATGACGCTATTTTTTCACGATGACAACTTCATCAAGTGGAAAGTCACCATTGTGTATGTCTTATTCGCCATTGGCTTGGCGGTGTCCGAGGCGATGGGTAAGCCTTTGATTAAGAATATGCTCAGCAAAGAGATTACACTGCCAGAACGCGTGTGGCGCACCATTAACTGGGCCTGGATTGGGTTCTTTTCCCTATTAGCCGGCGTGAACATTTATGTTGCTTATAGTATGCCGCTTGATACCTGGGTGAACTTTAAGGTCTTCGGCACTTTAATCCTGACCTTTCTGTTTATGATTGCAACTGGGGTGTATATCTATCGCCATATGCCCAAAGAGAGCAACTCAGACCAATAAAAACTTGCCCAAATGCTGTGTTAGCGGTCACAATTCTTATCTGTTCTATAAAAAAGGGGGGTGCATGCCCCTTTGCGATAAGATGTGAAGAGAACCATGCCTGACAATAAAAACAACTGCCCACGTGGCCAACTGCTGCTTCGTACATTAGCAATGCCCGCCGATACCAACGCCAATGGGGACATTTTTGGTGGTTGGATCATGTCCCAGCTCGATTTAGCCGGCGCAATTCTCGCCAAAGAGATTTCTGGTGGACGCGTTGTCACTGTCTCTGTCAACGACATTACATTTAAATCGCCCGTCAGTGTCGGCGATGTGGTTTGCTGCTACGGCACGTGCCAACGTATCGGCAATACCTCGATTACCATTGAGCTTGAGGTCTGGGTTAAGCCCGTCAGTCATGATGAGATTGGCGATCGCAACAAGGTTAGTCATGCAACCTTTAATTATGTTGCGATTGATGAAAACGGCCGCCCTCGCGCAATCAAGAAATAGCCCCCAAGCGGGTAAGGGGTAGTAATCTACCCCCTTATTTTTTACGAATGAGATAAGCACCTATCTACTTTTAATTCCCCATGGCTTTGGCATTAGCCGCTGTCATGGCATCTAAAAATGAATCCATGCTCGAGCCTGTCAGCGCGCTTGCATCGCCTGATGAGGAGCCACTTAACACGACAGTAGAAGGTCGTTGTGCATCAGCAAATCCCTTTGCCAATCGCTCAGCAATTTGAATACGGGTTTGCTGTTCTGCACTTAGCTGACCCCCTGCTTTAATCTTACGATCTGCAGCCTCTGCTTCAGCTTTAGAGCTCACTTCCAACGCTTTCGCTTCCAGCGTTGCCGCGCGTAATTCAGCCTCTCGCTGTTTTTCAATTTGTTTAGCCACTTCAACATTCTGTTGGGCATTGATAATCGCCAGTTGCTTCCTACGCTCCGCATTCACTACTTCACGTGCTTTAACCACTTCCGCTTTACCTTTAGCACGCGCTTTATCACGAGCCGCCAACGCGATGGCCTCTAACCTCGCTTGCTCGGCCTCCGCAGTACGTGCCTTCGAGGTGATAACGGCGTTTTCCGCATCTCGCTTGAGTGCAATTTGATCCTTTGTCTTTTGCTCAAAGTCCCAGTCTTTGATATTAAACTGCGTCAGTTTAATGCCATAGTCATCAATAGGTGAGGAGTCCGCGCGCACTGGCTTGTTGTCAGCCATCACAATTTCTGGAAGCTCTTCAATGGTTTTCTTACCATCTGCTCCCATGGTCTCTTTTTCTACGAGGTGCGTCGCATAAATACCGTTATCAATTTGGTCTTTGGCATAAGTTCTAAATTGAGTTCGGTGCGTCATATAGGCTTCTTGTGAACTCATCAAGCCAGCAGTGAACTGCAGGGCTTCTTCTGTTGTTCTCAACATCAATGAAGTTTGTAGGTTTTGTGGCGATTTGTATTTTTTATGAAGCGCTATCATTAGCTCTTCATCACCGGGCAACGCAAACTGAACGTTTCCTTTTACCCAGCCGATACCGCCTTCGTTATATTTCACGGTCGGTGCGTAAGTGTAATCTAGTACATCCGTATCGAGAGGAAGCGGCTCTGCGCCAATGGTGATCATTTGACTTTGGTTACCTTCGCCCCGGCGAGCTTGATGTTCTGGCATGGTGGTAAAATCTAACCCCATGAAATCTGGATAGGTCGTCACCGTGCCGAACAAATTAAAGAAAGGACCTGGCTCAAACTCCACGTGAGTTTCACCACTGAACGCGCGAACGACAGCGCGCTCACCATTGTCTAGGTTGTGATAAGCACTCAATCCTGACGCCAACACGAGCAACACACTCGCGCCTACGGACATACCAATGATATGTGTTGTTTTCATTATTACACCTTGAAACATAAAAAATCGCAGAATAGTAATATGAAATTCACTACCAATCATCATTAATACAGTTTTTTAGGCAAAAAAGTCCTGTTTGTGGAGCGAGTTAACAGTTTTATTCTGTCGCTTGGCGCCTCAGTCAATTGAGCCTTATTCACTGACTTAGTGTAATAACCGATAGTTTAATTTTTTAACGCATTCATCAAAAAGCATTTTATCTGTTTTCTTTCCGCTTTTGGCGATGGTCAGCCACTGCACGCCCGTGTCATCCTGGTGGTTATATTCAATGCGTAGCACGTATTTTGCGCTTGTCAGCAAAGCTAACAACGCGCCTGCAGCAAAGCCCACTGCAGGCAAATACTCCGCGTAAGGCAGCTCACCGACCAACATAAAAAACAAAAAGCTCGCGCTTAGTATTCCTAACCCCAACATCCTCAGCAGGTGATCTTTCCACGTGAGTTCTTCAACGCTGGCATCAACAATATTGTGCATCGTGTAACAGTCATCATTCACACATAAACGGGTTGAGGTTTGCTTTATTACCACTGACTTTCTCATACTTATTTCCATATCAAGGTGTGTGTGCCACTCACTCGATCGCAGCACTCATTCCACTGCGGCGATGATTATGTCTATTTTTACTAACAGAGCGAGTGCGACTAAATGCAAACGTGACCCACAACACTGAATATTTAATGTGTTCTGTGTTAACTATTGATACACGCGCCTGCTACGCTCAACAAAGTGGTGACTTTGTAGATAACGGACTATCGGCATGACCATCCTAACCGGGATCCAACCTGAACTTGATAGACACCAGCTCTCTGAGCTGAATGTCGACCTGCTGTCGGCTGTGCTACGCGGCGCAGACATGCTGGTCAGTGGTGACGACAGGCTTGCCAACATTAATCACTTGCTCGCTGAAATTGGAGCTGTCACGCAAGTGAGTCGCGTGTGGGTGTTTCAAGTATTAGCGATCAGCCCCACCAATATTTTGCAAGATTATGTTTTTGAATGGGCCAACGAGAAGAAGTATGCGCAAATTCGTCTCCCCCACTTCAATCATTTTAGCTCTAGCCTCGCTCACCCCGAGTACCGCGAGCTGATAGAAAGCCGACAACGTGGCGAGTATCAATCTGTCATTACTGATCAATTACCCTCATCCTGGCTCAAGCGCTATTTAACACAACAGCGCATTTTATCGATGTTAACCATCCCCATCATTGTCGATAATAAATGGTGGGGAACACTAGGGTTTGATGATTGCGAGCGTGAACAACGCTGGTCAGAAAGTGATGTGACCTTGCTGCGCGCCACGGGACATCTCATCGCCAGTACAGTGCTAAAAAACGAGCTGTTTTCTAAACAACGGCAAATCGAAATCATTAAAGACAATACCCACTGCAGCACCTGGCAAGTGGATGTTCAACGCGGTATCTGTTGGTGCTCGTCAGAGATCATCGGTGACAGTGCTGCCAGCAGTATTCGTGACTCCCGTACCTACACCAGCCGACACTGGCTACGCCGCATTCATCCTCAGTATCGTCGAGCGTTTTTCTCGCGGGTGCGCCATTTTTTATCGCCCGTTGGCAACGAGCTAAAAATGGACCTACAGGTTAAACGTGATAATGGTGAATATACGTGGGTAGAAATCACCACCAATAATGATCCCAAAAATAAGCCTCAAGGTGTGGTCGCTGGGGTGATGTGGGATATCAGTCAGCGTAAGGCGGAAGAACAAGCATTAATGCGCCAGGCTGCGACTGACCCGCTGACACAACTATACAACCGCCGTCAATTTGCCAGTGACCTTGCCCGCTTTGGCGAACAAGCCCGGTACCGACATCAGCCTCTATCCCTGCTTATTATTGATATCGACCATTTTAAACGCATCAACGATAACTACGGCCATATCGTTGGCGATCACGTCCTCGAAGCCTTCGCGTCATTACTCGAAACGCATCTTCCTCTGCACAGCAACATTTATCGCATTGGAGGGGAAGAGTTCGCTTGTCTGTTGGCGAATACCGACCAAAAAGCGGCGCAGCACTATGCCGCTCAGCTCTGCGAGGCCGTTTACGACCAACATTCGATCCTCGACTACTCCCCCGCTATCCGTGTGTCCGTGTCAATTGGCTGTGCAGAGCTCGACGCGGCCCAGCTCGATGCTAAGCACCTCTACCAGCATGCCGATGACGCTTTATACAACGCCAAACTCTCTGGACGCAACCGGGTCGTCAGTTACGCTTAAACTTGTAGGGCATTCTCGGTCAGTACATTTATCTCGCCACCGCCGTTATTCAGTGAAGACGGTGATTTGCTAAACTACAGCTAACACACTCGGTTTTATATCCCCCTCAAGGAGCTTCTATGCCAGCTCGCCCGGATTTTCTCGACAACCTCTCTCCTCATCACGGCAAAGTCGTCCCTGGCGTACTGAGCCTAGAGACACAAACGGCTCTCGCTGCCAAACTCGACGCCATGCCAAATGGGCAAACTTGGTATGCCGACATATACAAAAAAGCGATCTATGGGCCCATGGTATTCCGCGACCCAGATCTCAACATCGCCGACACCATTGAGGCACTGCTACCAGACTATCGCATTTTGGCCGATTTATATTTGGAGAAAACGCCCGAGGATCAAGGCTTTCCTTTCCATACCGATTTTGACTCGATTGGCTTTATGGAGCGGCCGGAAGATATGCTCACGGTATGGATCCCGCTGACGCCAGTGAAAGAACCCGGCTCAGGGCAGTTATCTATCGTGATGGAAGAGGGGGCGGTGCGCCTATCGCTGATCCGCGAAGCCAATCAATTGCACTCACTGGTGCGCATTGCCGACCCGTCGGTGCCCGAGCACCCGCCGTTTCAAATCACTCAGCAAGAGTATGACTACATGGAGAAAGGTAAGGTGACGCCTGCGTTGGATGCAGGTGATGCGCTGCTGTTCTGTAACGCTTTTTTCCATAAATCAGAGGATGTCTACCAAGGCAAACGCGCTGCCTACATCATGCGCTTGGTGCCCAAAGACGCTAAATTTAGCAAAACACGCTTGCTGGCACTGAGAAAACTTGGACAGAACCTGGCGGTGGTCGAAGAATTACTGAAAACGCACTATCCAGAGGCGTTATAAGGAGTGATTTTTATTGAGGGTGGTGAGCATGACGCCTCGCGCCTTCATTGTGCCATTGTGCACCGCAGGCGCTAGGTGACTAATAGTGATATCGGCAAGATAGGATCGTAATAGACGTATCATCCACGGCGTAAACCAGCCGATTGGTGTCATCAATACGCCGCGACCAGAAGCCTGTCAGATTTTCTTTTAGTGACTCAGGCTTACCTATCCCCTCGGATGGCGTCCGTTTTACATCGATGATGAGCTTGTTGATTCGCTTGAGTGTTTTTCTATCCTGACTTTGCCAGTATACGTAGTCACGCCACGCATCATCCGTCCAGCAAAGTAAGCGACTACTCATCGTCATCGACTAACGCGTGCTCCATCGCTTTCCCCATCTTGTACTGAGTAATGGAGCGATTTAGGTGCTCAGCATTTGCGGGCGAGCGCAACAGATGGACGGTTTCCATAAGGCTGTTGTAGTAATCAAGCGACATCACCACCGCATCCTCTGCATCACGTCGGGTGATGATAGCGGTATCAGCGTCGTCAACCACCCCATCTAATACCGTTTTGAGGCCATTTCTCGCTTCAGTAAACGAAATGATTTTCATCGGATCACTCCTATTCTTACACCACCGAAGTATAGAGCAACAAACTAGACATGTACAACTTAAAGAACATGTCTAGTAGCTATTCGCTGAGCACAACTGTCCCGCAGTGACAGCGGGCCAAGTGTTCGGGTTGGATGGACAATACTGGCTTAACCCACGCGTTTGTTTCTTTTACATTGCCAACTATCGTAGTCATCGCCGATTTGCATACGCGACTTGGATAACGCCTCAACGTCGTACTGAAATCGCCGAGTGCCATTCCATGCTGGCGTAATGTATACGGTTTCAATCTCTGAGAGATAGGCTTGGCTAAAGCTATCATTGCTCTGAAATTCAAAAGGATTGTAAGCCAGCTTAATCGTGTCGTTGCTTAACTCCCACTCACCCGTAGCATTGTATGAAAAGCGCGCACTTTCCTCACCAAGAAAATATTCAACACGCCCGTTTAATACGAATTCCTTGTTATCTTTTAATGCCCACTTTTCCTTATAAACTTTATCTCCCTGCATAGTAAACGAGCATATCCACTGCCCCGTTACGTTACTCTTATTGATCGGCAGCTCAGATGCTGCCTCGGAAGATAACACCAACGAAGAGAAAAAAAGTACAACACACGTATTTATCGTTTTCATATTAACGTAATTCTCTTAATCCTATATTGATGACCTAAACTAAAGAGAGGCCACTCCTCAAAACGATATCCGCGACATCCTAGCGATCCGCTGGATGATGAACTCCATCCATCACTGGAATATTCTCCAACTCAAACGGATTGACGCCATCTAAGCAGGCAATATTGAACCCAAACTCACTCGGATTGGAGCGACGTTGGTGATGGGTGTAAATGCCACAGCGTGAGCAGAAATAGTGCTTAGCAGTGTGAGTATTAAAGGAATACACACTGAGTTGCTCTCTGCCAGCAACGACACGCAATTGTGCAAGCTTGACTGAGCCAACAATGGCGCCTCGGCGTCGACACATTGAGCAATCGCAGCGTCTGGGGTTTTCAATCCCATTGGGTAACGCGAGGGCTAACACAACCGCCCCGCAATGACAGCGAGCTAAGTGTTCGGGTTGGATGGGCGTTTGACCGACTTGTTTTATCATGCGCTTACCTGCTCAGTTTCATGGTGATCAAGCGGATAGACTTTCTCAAAGCGCTCTAACACCAAAGGGGATTGAGTTGTAAACGGTACGCCGAGTGCCTGCCCCTCTTGCTCAAAAAACGCAAGGTGCGCCTGCCGCCACCACGCATAACTCTTATCGCCTTCTCCTTCCGCTGCGGCGAACTCAGCGGTTACTTGATCAAACGGGCACTCGCTCACCTCAGTCACTTTAATAATACAAACCGGCTGCTGCGCCCAGTTAAGCACCACGGTTAAACGCCCCACTTGCGGGTAAGGTTCGTTTTCTATCTCGTAGCATGCTTTTAAGCTGCACGATGCGCGTTTTATACCTTGATCAATCAAACGGGCGCATTCGTTGGCATTGTATTCATCCGCGCAAAAGTACTCGGCAATCGTTTCAGGCACCGCCTGACGCTCGGCGTCACTTAAGGTGGCAAGGTAGGCGTTTAAGTAGTCCTGCTGTTCCGTATTCATAAGCGTCCTTGTTTATTCAATCGTCCAATTCGCAGCGCCAGCTCCCGCCTCCTGAAAGCGAAGTTTTATCGAGTAGGTGTCATCACAGCCTTCGACAATCCATAACTCCCGCCAAACCCTTGTGCCTACCTCGCCTGACGGCATTTCTCGCACATAAGGCACAAATTCCTCTGGCTTCTCACAGCCTTGAGATGCCACCGTAACCAGCACCCCTGCCATGGCATCTTGGATCAATTTTTGATTAGCCAGCGATCCTTCTTGGATCGCTCCTTCTGGCAGCGACTGCGCTATCGATGACCAAGAAAACATCAAGGCAAAGATGGCAAGTAAGGCGCGTGAACGGTCATTCATGATGATTAACTCCAATATCAACTTGTATAGATAAACAAAACTTTTGATGACGCTATTATCTCAGCGGCCTTCTTCTTTTAATGGCACAATCATCTCCGCGTTAACCGAGTGACCCTTACGCCTGACTGTGTCTAATAGGCTTATGGTGACCTTTTATACACAAGAAATAGGCCCAAGCAACGAGTATCACCTGTAGAGGGCCGCGTATTAAAAGATAGCTCGGCCCCCATTGATGCCCACCAAGGCCTATCCCATTGACTGCGGCATAAACATTCGCTGGAAAGAAAGCGATAAACACAACAATAGCAAGTTTTGCTGCGAGAGGCTGATACCGTGGAACAAAAAGCGCGATGCCAATTAATAGCTCAATCAACCCCGTGAAATAAACTAACTCCAAACGAAGTGGCACCCATGTAGGCAGCATTTCTACCATGCCCTCAGCTTTAACAAGGTGTCCAATAAAAAAGAATATAAAAGCGACTCCCAGCCCCCAACATGCATACTTGTTCACGTTCAAAAACGTGCCATTCAATTTTGAATAAATGAAGGCAATGGCCAACGGGCTAGATAAAAGCACTAAAATAATGATTGGTGTTATCATGTTTCCTCCTTGAGTCATGATATTTTTTGAGTCTGCTTAATTTTTATTTGGCGTTCATCTCACCAAACACTGTTTTCTCTTCACGCGGTGGATGACCACGGAAACGTCATTCTCCATAACTCTTTTTCATACGCTACATTATTGGCTGCGTTAGCCAGTATGCCTACAATATGCATAGGTATTGAAGCCTGTAGTGATACACACGATGCCGCTGCCATTTGTGACGCTGTTCAGCGTCCAAACAGCCGGTTTATTCCTGTTAAGTCACCTGATCACCGAGTGATGAGTGTGCTCCACCAGAAACAAAAATTCCCTGCGGATTAATTGCTTTCTCTGGGGAATTAACGCTGAGTACAGAGACGGCTCAGTTTAGTTATCAAAGCAAGGGACTCCCTGCTGATATGACCAAGATGGCGAAACCGCCAATAGTCTATCGTCGTCGCCAAACTTCAGACCTACCCAGCCCACCCAAGTACAGCCTTCTTTTTCATAAGTCTCTTGGTCTGTGACAGACTCGAATGCAGCAACAATTTCCGCCTTTTCCTGAGAAGCTGCCAGCTTGGGTATGGCAGCCATAAGGTGCGCCTGTGTTTCCTGGAGCTTATCGATTGAGTCATCCCGATAAGCTGCCGTGATACCAGAATCTAGCGCTTGGTAAAACCAAAACGCATTGGTTCCGACCAGCAGAATGATTAAGACAAATATCGCGATTTTCATAGAGACTTATAACTCCAGGATTTGGGGCTGATTTGTGGCAGCGAAGCGGTGGAAAGGCTGTCCCAGCCCCGAAGGGATGGCAACAGTCGTTTGTTAGGCACCTGAGCGTTGCGAAAAATGGTACAAGCCTTCAATATCGGACGAGCACAAAAGAGGCATTGCTTCTTTAATTTTCTCCAACGGCCAATCCCACCACTTCATATCTAGTAGCATTGTAATTTCCTGTTCTGAAAAGCGCTTCCTTATCGCTTTTGCGGGGTTGCCACCAACAATTGTGTATGGTTCTACATCTTTGGTAACCAAAGCCCGACTACCAATTACCGCTCCATGGCCAACCTTTACACCAGGCATAATCATTGCCTCGGACCCAATCCACACGTCACTCCCTATGACGGTATCACCTGCCTTTTGGAAAGCATCAACTGATTCCGAAAATGCCGGCTCCTCATTCATATAGAAAAAAGGGAATGACGTCACCCAATCATATCGGTGGCCTTGATTGCCAGCCATGATAAAGGAGGCTCCCGATCCGATAGAGCAAAAGCTTCCAATTATCAATTTATCAACATCATCACGATCAGGCAGGAGGAAGCGAGCGCAATCATCAAATGAGTGTCCATGATAATACCCTGAATAATAGCTATAGCGGCCTACCTTAATATTGGGGTTCTTAACTTGTTCTATCAGAGGTTTTCCCTCGAACGGGCTCTCAAAATAATTTTTCATTTAATTACACATCCAATCCAGAATGACATCATTGCCTAACGAATGACATAGATTTCCCCTCTTGAAAATCTGCCACACTGAGGTGCGGCTTTTAATAACGGAGGTAACCATGTCGGCTCAATTCTTTTGTGGCGCTGATCTCGCCAAGCACCATTTTTCTCTTCAAGCTCTGCGATCCGTCGCTTGAGTGCCGATAACTCATCCTTCGCCTTGTCTGGCTTCACTTTATTCTTTTGGGACTTGACCATACCAAACTCTCCATCTCGATACGCTTTACGCCATTTCGATAGCATGAATGGATGGATATCAAGCGCCTCTGCAACCGACTTCACTGTTCGATGCGTCTCATAGCTCCATTCAACCGCTTTCAGTTTGAAGTCTAGTGAATATGCGCTATCTTTTTACCCGTATTATAGGCTGGCATACTGACCTCCTCAGATCGTCGATGCGTGTCCAGTAAAACGGATCAAGTCCAGAATCACTCTTAAATGCTTTGTCAGGGCACAATTATTCCGCCATTCGAGAGGCACAATAATGAAGCGGAAGACAACATTATTGGACCAAAAAAATCAATAACAAACCATCGAATATTTTGACTATTCAGAAAATATTTATAGCGTCGGTCAAATGTTTTCATTGAAACGATCAACTGATTCCCCACTAAAACTTTTTCCATTCGAGTAATTGAGCTAACAGCACTATCGATTTCTATTTTTAAAGGTTGAACTTGAGAACTGATATTGACATCTGAGTGGCTTAAACTTGCACCTTTCTCTCGCATCTCGTGAATGACTGTCTCCATACTTTCAATCCGTTGATTGATAGCGGTTAGTCGTTCCTTGAGACTTCCAATTCTTTTTGCTTGTGTTGACCACCAAAAATAAAACGTAGAGTTTCTTGGGTCTGACGGAAATGGTGGTTTTACCATCTCATCAATGTCCATATCGTCGGCACGTATAAATGCTTCTTTAGCCCCAGTAACTCTAACTTCCCACTCTTGAAGTGATTCATACGCGCACCAAACAAAATGAGCAAGAAAATAGAGAATAAGGATCAACAGACCTTTATATAACAACGCATCATTAAGTCCGTTAAACTTTAAACCGAATATCGTTGAACTAGGATCAATGCTAACGCCACCCAAAGTAATAAACAAAGCGACGAAACTTGTAATCATCAAGTTCTGACGTATCTTTTTCACGTTTTCAGTAAACTCTATCTGAACTGGTGCTAGCAATACATTTTCTACTGATTCACTCATGAATTCTCCATTTGTGCCCTAACGCCGCGCTCACCGGAAAATTGGAGCGAAGCGTAAATTTTTCCGAGTGCAGCGCCTTGTTACGCGATTATTTAGACGACTACCGAAAGACACTTTGATTGCTCAATTTGTTGGCTCTTCTCTGTTGCACCATATACTGCCTACAGGCTTGCCATCTTTATACTTAAACAAGCCGCTATAAACCAAACGACCAAAAAATTGACTTGCTCCAGAAGAAAACATCTGCTTCTCTCCGCCTATTAACCAGACGATCTCCATATCATTTTCATCAAGCCATTTCTGTAATTTCTCAGTACGCATTAACGCATATGAAGGGCCGTATTCTTCTAGGCTTGGATCAAAAAATACAGACTGCTCCTTGTGCTCCCATCGCCCCCATTGACCGGGAGGTCTAGCCAAGTCCATTTCCTCAATCAACTCCTTTGCTGGCATATGGAAGTAAAGTGAACTATTGAGAGAATAATCGTTACCGCCATCCTCCCATTCGTATTTAGCAAATGGAATAAGGTGTTCGACTGCAATCTGTTCCCTAAAGACCTCTTCTGGTTCCCTCCATCCAGAAAGGTGGCGATATATTGGATGCCAAGGATATTCGCCTAAAAAGCCCTCGTGTTGCGTTGATGGTGCGCTGACTATATCGGGATCACAAAGTGTTTTTCTCTCAACTCCTTTAGCTAAAGAATCAAAAGCTCCTTTACGGATTAAGATAGAATTAATTCTGAACCACCCATCAAGATAGGGACTTTCGATATTATCATCTGAATATTTCCTATTTTCAGACCAAAAACCGCGTAAAACCAGCCAATTAGAATTGTCGGCAGGCATCGTCCTTTGCAGTAACTCAGAGAATTCAGGCAAAACATCTTCATCCCACAAAAAGTTAGTCTTGGCTGCCAGATCATTTTCATTTGGGAATGGGAAGTTATAAGGTTGCCACCAAGTACACTGCTTGTTGTGATAGGTTTTGAATTCTCCGGATTGTCTTGCCCAGATAGTAGGATCAATATCGCGTTTGTATATTTGCCAAGGCCCTTCATAAATATCATCATCGGGAACATCGCTATAACCTCGATTAGTCCAATGGTAGTTATCAGAAAGTCTGGCCAAAAACTCATGGAAGGCCATCCATTGGTATTTTTTCCCAACACGCTCCATTGCTCCACCACTGGGACCACCACCCCTTCCGTGTGAGCACATTCTTTCAAAATCAGCAAATAGCTCTTCAGTCCATCCAAACTCATGGGCTCGTTTACAAACCCATCTTTGAGCCCATTTCCTACTAAAGGCAGCAGGCCTATCGTTACTTACTCCAGAAACCCAGCGATAATACTCTTGTTGCTCTTCATTGAGCTGTGCATTTACTCTGCTATCAAACTCTTCTTGTTCTTTCCTTCTATCTTCAAAGCTGCGTTTATACTCTTCAGAATCATACTCAATTCTTCTAATAGCCTTTAATAACTCTTCTGGTGAAGCTGAAGTGTCACTTACTGGTATTGGTTCCAGTTTTTCCAAATATTCTTTTTTCACATCGTCAGTTAATAGTTCGCGAGCAAATCGCTCCTTGATCTCATAACCATTCTCTATTTTTGGTAAGGCTATAGGTGTTGAAGACCAATTATGAACACAGCCCATGGTGTAGTTTCCAAAGTCACCCGGAAAACCCATTAAAGAACTTTTGATTCTTGATGAAAATTCATCTCCAGCTATGCCTTCTATCTCTTTTTTGGATGGATTATCCAGTTTTTGGCTACTCTTATAAGGTGGTCTGAATTGTTCGGGAGGAATTTCTACAGAAAGTACTCCAATATGCAAGGCATACTCTAAAATCCCGCGAGCATAATCTCTAAGCAGAATATGCGGGGTTGGCTCACCATCCTTAAATATCAATTCAAATGTGGTGATCGCTATACCCTTAATAATATCTTCTTTGTCGGTATTGCAAATGACACCATATGCAACGGCATAAAGCCTCTCGCTTAAGTACGTATCCTCTAGATTCGAGAACTCGTTTAATAAGTCTTCAACGAGATGGGGGTAAGAAGAAATAATTCTGACCAGGGATTTTGTAGATCGATCTCTTATTCTTCTATTCGGGCTAGTCAAAAACCAAATAAGGGTAATAGCACAGAGCCTAATTCTTTCTTCTTCGACAGACTCAATTTCACCAGAATGTGCCCACTCAATAATTGTTCTAATGATGGATTCATATTCATCATCTTCTTCAGAGCTATCACCGTACGCTATGCGTATAGACCAAAAGTGGTCTCTTTCGGCAATCTCTTTATTCATAAGATTTCGATGAAGCAACTCAGCATTCCACGGGTGATTGGGTTCCGTTGACAATTTCAACAAAATATCCAATGCTGGGTGACTGTAGGAATGACCTTCTAAGTTATTTAAAAGCTCCAGAGTTCTTTCAGAAAAAGAGCTTGGACTCCTCCATAAAACAGTATTCTTAAAAGTCTCATCAAGCTGCCACTTCCCAACTTCAATATCATCAGGCAGCAAATCCTCTAATTCCATATTGAAACGCTCTGCAATAATGACGGCTAAAGCTTCGAATATCCCAGAAAAGCGGTAGTAACCATTATCTTTGAGTAATTGCCCTATAGAACCCCCATCTAAAAATGCTGCTTCAATATTATTTACCCGATTTACTAATTCCTGAGCAATAAAATAATCACTAAATCGTTCATATGTAAATCTGACAATAAGATTTCCACGCTGTTCAGCTTTATAAGACACATCCTCAGAAAGAATGCCCTCATCGATCAATATGTCGAAAAGGCTATCCCCATGATTTGGGTTTGGATCGTAATTATTAATCAGTTTTCTAACATCTTGCTTCGGAAGGCCTTCAAGATTATCTGGCAATAATTTTGAAGCTATATCAATAAGTATGGATTTAACGATATTCTCTTGCGGATTGAATCTTTTCTTTCTCGCCACAATCCTTTCAATGCTATCAACATAAAAATCAAATAATGAGGTAACAGAGTTCAGACCTTTTGGAAATGAGGTTAGCTTATTTTGTTTAAGCGCTTGGCAGCATGTTTTCAAGAAAAGTGGATTTGTAAATTCAGGCGCTAATATTGGTGCGCTTGGTTTTGATATGCCTTGCTGGGAAAGAAATTTCTCCGCAGCCCTATGCTCATGCCCTCTAAACCCATAATGCCCTATGCGAGGCAACAAGCTTTCGCCTGCACTATCGGGAAGAATGTAACTTAGATAAGTGCTACGGCAACTAAACAGAACGGCAATATTTGGAAATCGTGATAAATCCGATAAAAATCCTGTTATTTGGTTATGCCAGTCATCTCTGTTATTTCCTTCATTGATAGCATCAATGACAATGAGTGCTCTCTCTCCAAATGCTTCCCCTGCTGCGTCTATAGCTCCTAGGATTTGGGAATTTCTATAGTTTTGTAAGTCCAATGATTCTTTTATAAAACTACTTGGGTCCCCACCTTGATATTGAGCACCCAACAAAAATAATGTAGGTAAATTCATGTCAATTCTATGCAAACTTAAGTCACATAGGAGGTGTGATTTACCTATTCCAGCTTCCCCGTAAAGAAGCGCAGCTTTCGTATGGGATGAAATGGCTTTTTTTTGTTTGATGAAAGATGCTAGATCATCTATTGCACCATCTAATCTATATAGGTTACTTCTAGAGTTTTCTTTTTTTTCAGACCAATCAATTTTGTCGATTGCATCTTTATAGACATCGGCATATAGCTTAGAGAGCCCTTCTAGTAAAGAGCTTATACTTGAGATTCGATTGTGGAAATCTTTGTGCGCAACTCCTTTACCAAGTTCATTCAAAAAATCATTAAGCTGTTCATCCAAGCTTTTTACTATTTCGCCATTTAATAATGTGCCTTCAGTGGTGCTTTCTTCATTCAAGAAAGAAATTACATCTAAACTAGCATCTTTTAACTCTGCCCTCCTTTCTCTTAGAAGCTCCCACCATGAGGAGTTTAAACATAGACCATCGAAACTACTTGCAATGGGAAGATCAACGTGAAACTGTGGTGTGTACCTGTCTCCCAAGCTAACCTGTGACCTTTTTGCGATGTTTTTGAATACATCTAACCCGAGAAATGGTTCGTTAAACCAGTACAGCGATCTACCAGAGTAAAGGGGGTCATCTATCGTAAGAAAATTAGTAATCTCATGCTTACCCCAGTATGAAAAATCTATTTCTCGACCTAGTACTTGTGCTTGGTTTTTCCATTTTTTGACATGATCTAGCCACTCATCTTCAACAGAAACTACTTGTTTCCCACCTTTTCCTTTCTTTCTGCTATCAGCTTTATCTAAAGGTAAACAGACAATATAATGTGTTAACTTGGGATGCTTTTCTAAGGCTGTAGTAAAAGATTCATCTATTTGTTGCCAACGGGAGGAATTCATTCCATCTAAAAAATATTTAGCTTGCCAACATATCTCCGAGTCATCTCCAAGAATCCAGTAACATTCAACACCGGCATCACCTCCAGCGCCATCCTTCTTAACAAACCGCTTTCCATCATCTGGTTTTTGAAGGTGGGCAATTTGGCAAATCAACTCTTCAAAGCCTGAGTTTTTACTACCATCATGTGTTCTAATGTGAGAGAAGTTAATTTCCATATATAAATTCTTAAATTTACTAAATATTTTTTGACTGGTTATAACCCCAGGTCTTATTCAATTACCCAGTAGACTTGCAACGCATAACGCCCGCATCAGCGGGAAATTTGTTGCGTCAGCGGCAAATTGATCCGCTGCATGCGATTGTTATGCCTTTCTATAGCCCATAGTATTTCTTCGCCGCTTCCGTGATGACAGCTGTGGCTACTGAAACGCCTGCTTTCCATGTGCCGTCCGCTGCTTTTTTTAGGTTGGACGCAATCCAGCTTTTTGCTCTATTTCCAAACGGCTCAAGCTCATCCTCCGGCTCTTCGGCTTCGAGAATTGCAGCGAGTGACTTCGCATCATCTTCTGAGATCCCGGATTCTACGAGCTGGTTTACAAACGAGGCTGAGTCACGTTCGTTGACGTTGACCGAGACAGTTGAGCCGGGACCTCCTGCCACGGCTGTATTTACGTTCCCGTAAATGATCTGCTGTGATATTTGTTGGACCTTCTCCGCGTTGGTATCAGTGGCCTTCGAAGCCCCAAAAGATACATCTGCAGCCGCAGGAATCGACTTCTCTAGCTCCAAAGTCAGCTCGAGAATACGCCCTCGCACCGCTTGTTGGATTTCGGTTAATGAAGTTCTTGAGATTGTTCCGCTTACAGAATTACAGGCGTAATTCTCATAAACCTTCCCTTGAAGTAATAGGATCAGGTTAGAAGCATCTATACCTAGGGATCCACTTTCCGCACTACCTCTTACCAGCTCATCGACGCCCGCGATACTTTCCCTCACCTCAAAACTCACCCAGCGGTCTCCGGCGAATTGCTTGATAAGGTGCGAAGGAATTGGAGCGTTCTGTATCCCAGATCCAAAAGGCCCCGAAAATGTACCCTTGTAACTAACCCCGACTATCCGATAGGAAGGTACTTCAACATAATTGGGATAGCCCTCGGATTCATGCCTCACCCACTCTTCGAGCACATTGCTCCCTAATCTAGAAGCCAGGAATCTAAGCTTTAGAAGGATTGAGCCCAAATCGGCTCCTTCTTGAACGACGGACTCCTGAATTTCATGCAATAAGGGCATTTTGTTTTCCTCTAAAAATTTCGGAAGCATTTGAATGCATAACGCCGCGCTCTGCGGCAATTTTGGAGCGCAGCGGAAAAATTGTCCGACAGTAGCGCTTTGTTAAATTTATCTTTTGTTTGGCAATGCGGAAAAGAACAGCAAAAACCATAGAAATAACGAAAACTTGATTGAATCAAACCAACCCACATCAGCGTTTACAACCCAAGAAACATTTCCAGCAATAAAGAATGCCCAAAAGACCATTGCCAACACTGTGAACGCCAGATATTTAACTTCATTTACAAACGTAAATCGAACAACAGCTGCGCTTACGAGATTAGCAATGAGCTGCGACAACTTCCAGAAAGGGCCGTAGGCCAGAACACCAAATATGGCGCAAATTGCAGACAGATTGTCTTGATTGATGACGTAGTTTATCGCCAACTTAGAATCAATGAGGTTCACCGTAGGATTCACAAGCCCGCCATTTAATGATAGAGGGATAAAGAATGCCATGTACATGGCAAAGTAGGAGAAACCATAAAAATATACCTTGCCGACAACAGCTTCTAGCTTGGCACGATTCTGGGCTCTCCACTCTTCGACATTGGATGGGTCGGGGTCCGGTATCTGTTGCTCTGGAATGTCCGGAACTGTAACAGGTTTTGTTTTGAACAAGTCTTGGAAGAATGGGGTTAGCACATTAGCAATAATACTTAAGATAATCGCTACGACACCTCCAAGTATCGCTTCTATCATCTGGCACTCTCTCCTTTCGTACTTTGAAATTTAACATTGTATTAGTGCGCGCGCTCGATTTGTCAAAACCGTTACACACGTCTTTTTTCATCTAACTACTTATGATTAAAAACATTTTTAAAGCTTGAAGCAATCACCTTGTCTGCGAAAGTGTGCATGCCGCCTATCCCGGACAATGCATTCACACTATCCTCAAAGGCGAAGTTATAACCGTCTGATTATATTGAACTAAAGTTTTCTCTTTCGGCGATAATGTGAATGTGCCTCGAAAAAGCGTGCACACTATTTGGCTTTCTCTACCAATAAGCTGTATGAATAAACAGTCTTAGATGGAGGGAAAGGATCATGACCAAAAGCCCGTTTATGGCAAGCCTTCAGCACGAGATCAGGCGGCGAGGCTATGCGATCAAAACTGAGAAGAGTTACCTATACTGGGTGCGCCGATTTATCCTTTTCCATCATAAGCAACATCCGACAGACCTCAGTGATG
Organism: Salinivibrio sp. ML198; assembly: GCF_001996015.1. Taxonomy (NCBI): domain Bacteria; kingdom Pseudomonadati; phylum Pseudomonadota; class Gammaproteobacteria; order Vibrionales; family Vibrionaceae; genus Salinivibrio; species Salinivibrio sp. ML198. Next base: position 936 of record NZ_MUEZ01000011.1, on the reverse strand, counting down.
AGGACGTAAAAACGTTTCTGTCTTATTTGGCCAATGCGCAACAAATTTCACCGAATACGCAAAAGGTTGCACTCAATGCACTGGCCTTTCTATACAACCAGTTTTTAGACCAGCCGCTAGGTAAGATTGCATTTAGTCCGTCCAAAAAATCGCCGCGAATTCCAATTGTGCTCAGTAAAGAAGAAGTTGCCAGAATTTTTGCCTACCTTGGCGCAAGGGATAAGCTGATTTGTGGGCTTATGTACGGCAGTGGCCTACGCATCAATGAGTGCTTGAGGTTACGCATCAAGGATTGGGATTTTAATCATAACGCGATCACTGTTCATAATGGCAAAGGTGGAAAATCACGCACCACCTTGCTGCCTAATCAATTGACCGGTGAGTTACATACATTATGTGAAAGAGCTGCCGACATCATCTGCATGATTCCAATGTGCGTAAAGCCTTAAACCGTGCGGTGCAAAAGGCCGGCATCACCCATAAGCACGTTACCTGTCATACGTTTCGCCATAGCTTTGCCACACAGATGCTTTTGGCGGGTTACGATATTCGCACCATTCAAACCTTATTGGGCCATACCGATCTCTCTACCACGCAGATCTATACCCATGTGATCGGGCAACAATTTGCGGGCACGACAAGCCCAATGGATTTGCTTTAGCGCCCACGCTACCGCTGTTGGTTAGCGGCGTCCAAAAGGCCATGTAAGAGGCAGAAATATTGAGGGTTAGCGTACCAGAGTGCAGAATAGCTGTTTAGACAGAATCGCCTAAAATGTTGGCGGGGTCAGAGTTTAGAAATTTGCGGAAGTATAAACGCAAAAAAGCCGCTGACTGAGCAGCGGCTTTTCGGTATGTGGCGGAGAGATAGGGATTTGAACCCTAGAAGGGCTATTAACCCTTGCCGGTTTTCAAGACCGGTGCTTTCAACCACTCA